>NZ_JAPNNL010000228.1 GCF_027620315.1 Nonomuraea corallina
CCCCCGCCGGGCACCGCGACACCGCCGCGCCGGGCCGGGCGCTGGTGTTGCTGCCCGACGACCCGCGACGCGCCGCCGACCTGGCCGCACTACTGGGGCGGGCCGGCTGGGAGGGGCCGCGGGTGCGGCACGGCTCCTCGTACGCGGCGGCGGGCGACGCGTTCGTGATCCGCCGCCGTCACCCGCAGGACGTCGCCCGGATGCTGGACGAGCTGCGGGACACGGGCCGCTACCCTGACCTGATCGTGGACGCGACACAGCTCGGAGACCTGGCCGAACCGAACCTGGGCAGCGTCGACGACCAGCTCGACACCGGTTTCCACCGCGTCGTCGAGCTGCTGCGGGAGGCGGCGCGGCGGGCGCCCGACCAACGCGGCCGCGACGTGCTCATCGTCACCGGGCTGGCCGCCGACGTGACGGGCGGCGAACCCGTCCACCCGGTCCGGGCCATGCTGCTGGGGCTGCTGCGCAGCTACATGCTGGAGAACCCGCGCGCCCGGTGCAAGCTCGTCGACGCGCAGGACGGCGTGAGCGGCGACCGGCTGCTCGCCGAGCTGGGCGAGCTCGACGGCTCGCAGATCGTCGCCCTGAGGGGGGACCGGCGGTGGGTGCCCGGCGAGCGGGAGTTCGTCCCCGACGGGACGGGCCCGCTCAACCTGCGCCGCGAGGGCGTCTACGTCATCACCGGCGGGCTCGGCGGGCTCGGCCTGGCCGTGGCGCGCGGGCTGGCCGGCACCGGGCTGCGGCCCCGCCTGCTGTTGCTGGGCCGCCGCGTGACGGGCGGGCACGACGCCGAGCTCGCCGAGCTCCGGACGCTCGGGGCCGAGTGCCGGATCGAGGCGTGCGACGTGACCGACGTGGAGGCGCTGCGGCGCGTGATCGACCGGGCGTCGGACTCCTTCGGGGGCGTCAACGGGGTGTTCCACCTGGCCGGCGTGGCCGGAGGCGGGATGCTGCAGTTCCGGACGCGGGAGCAGATGGCCGCGACCCTGGCGCCGAAGGTCCACGGCACGCTGGCTCTGGTCGAGGTGCTGCGGGGCCGGGCCGGCCTGGACTTCTTCGTGGCCTTCTCCAGCCGGGCGGCGCTGCGGGGGCTGGTCGGCAGCGCCGACTACGCCGCGGCGAACGCCTTCCTCGACGCGGTGGTGCGCCGCCAGCCGCTGCCCGGCTGCGTCTCGACGACCATCAACTGGCCGTCCTGGGCCGAGGTCGGCATGGCCGCCCGCGAGGAACAGCCCAGGACCGGGCGATCACTGTCCGGGCAGGCAGGGTCCGGGCAGGCAGGGTCCGGGACGGACGTGCGCCGCTGGTCGGTCCCGCTGTCGGCCGAGGACTATCCGATCCTGGACGAGCACCGCCTGGACGGCATCCCGGTGCTGCCGGGCACCGCCCAGGTCGACTTCGTGCTGCGCGCCTTCCACGAGGCGGTCCAGCAGCCGGACGGGCGGCCCGTACACCTGCGCCACCTGGTCTTCCGGCAGCCGATCACCACCCCGGAGCCGGTGTCGCTGGAGGTCGGCTTCGAAGCGCACGAGGACCTGTGGCGCTTCACCGTCCGCACCGCGCCGCTGTCCGAGCCGCTGTCCGAGCCGCTGTCCGAGCCGCTGTCCGAGCCGCTGTCCGAGCCGCCGGGCTCGGCCGCCGAGCGCGTGCACAGCACCGGTGAGATCCGCCTGGCCGACAAGGCGGACGAGCCGGATCCCGTGGACGTGGCCGCGCTGCGCGCGTCGCTGCCCGAGCGGCGGGTCCCGGTGAACGACCCGGACAACCGGCTGTTCACCATCGGCCCGCGCTGGCCGGCGGAGGAGCTCTGGCTGTCCGGGGCGGACCCGGGCACGAAGCTCGCCGTACTGACCTTCTCCGAGGCGTTCGGCCACGAGCTGGACGGGCACGTGCTGCATCCCACGCTGCTGGACGCGGCGGTGTCGCTGGCGCGCGATCCGGATCTTGAGCCTCCGCACGCGCCCTTCGCCTACCAGTCGGTCATGGTGCGGCGGCCGATACCGGCTCTCGCCTACAGCCACATCCGCCGGCGTCCCAGCGGAGCCGACACGATCGTGGCCGACATCGACGTGCTGACGGCGGGCGGGGACGTCGCGGTCGAGGTCAGGGGCTTCACCATGCGCCGCGTCGACGAGTCCATGGTCGCCCCCGACACCCAGCGCGCGTCGTCCGGCGCCGGGATCGCCCCGGCGGCCGGGGTGGACATGCTGCTGCGTCTGCTGGGCCGGTCCGGCCCCGGGCAAGTGGCGATCACCCTGTCGGGGGAGGACGCCGTCGCGAGGAACACCGAGCGGCCGCCGGCCGGCGGCGAGCGGCCGCACGCGCCGGACACACCGGACGCGCCGGTCACGGGGGAGGTCCCGGCCGCGTCTGCGGAGCGGGCCGCCGGCGGGGCGTCGCTGGAGGACCGGCTGACGGGCATGTGGTGCGCGGCGTTCGGCGTGGAGTCCGTGGGCCCCGACGAGGACTTCTTCGACCTGGGCGGCGACTCCTTCACCGCCGTGGAGCTGGTCGAGGAGATCCGCAGGGGGTTCGGCGTGGACATCGGCATCGCCGCCGTGTTCGACCACCCGACGGTGGCCGAACTGGTCGCGGAGCTGCGGCGGCTGACCGCGTGAGATGCCCGGCGCCGCGAGATGCCCGGCGCCGCGAGATGCCCGGCGCCGCGAGGCGCCCGGCGCTCAGCCGCCGGCCTGCGCGACCCAGGCGCGCAGGGTGTCGGCGGGCAGTTCCTCGACGATCTGGTGCCCGCCCTCGACCAGGTGGACCGACAGCGGCCCCGTCGTGTACCGGCTCCAGTCGGCGAGGCATCCGGGGTTCCAGGAGCTCGCGTCACCGGTGGCGCCGACGGCGATCATCGGCGCGTCGAGGACCGGGCGCGGGTCCGACTCCAGGTAGCGGTTGAGCAGCCGGTACTCCGAGCGCCACAGGCGTGCGTACGTGGCCAGCGCCGTGGTGTCCCTGATGTGCGGCGGCGCCTCGATCTCCTCGGCCAGCGCCCGGTCCGGCAGGTCCGCCAGCGGCGAGAGGGGCGTGCGGTGCGGCGGGTACTGGCACATGATGACGGTCCCGCGAAGCCGCCGCCCCAGGTGCCTGGCGGCCTCCAGGCAGACCAGGCCGCCCATGCTGTGGCCCACGAGCACGACCTGCGCGGCTCCGGAGCCGGTGACGAGGGAGGCGAGCGCCGCGCCGCGTTCGTCGATGCCGGGGACGTTCATCGGGTCGTTCCAGCTCGCCCGGCGGATGACGGGCTCCTGGCCCGGCGTGTTCCACCGGTCCACGAACTTCGTCCGGCCGCCCAGCCCGGGAACGAAGATGACGGCCGGGTCATCGCCGAGTGGCGGGCTGACGAGGTAATGCGCAGAATCCTGATCACCCACGGCCTTCGCTCCTCATCAGACCTGCCGGTGGACGACATGCGGGGACTTCATACTCTTCCACCGAGAAACTCGCACGTTTCGTACGATCTCTGGAGATCGCACAAATGCTGTCAGTGCTGGATTTTCCTCACAATACTGGATCTTGTCAGTGGATCTATGGCAAAGTGTGGCAGGTGTCCACGCTGCTCGCCGCCGCCGTGATCATCCTGATCGCTTCAACGGTGCACGCGGTGACCGGATTCGGTTACGCCCTCGTCGCCACCCCGCTGCTGGCCCTCACGGTCGACCCCCATACGGCGGTCGTCGCCACCACGCTCTCCGCCCTGGCCATGACCATCACGATCGCCGTGCGTCAGCGTGAGCACGCCGAGTGGAAGGTCGCCGCGGTCGCCACCGCCGGCATCGTGCTCGGCATGCCGCTCGGCCTGTGGGTGTACGCCGTGACGTCGGAGCAGCTGCTCACCGTTCTCATCGCGGTCGGCGTCCTGGGCTGCACGCTGATGGTGTGGCGGCGCGTGAAGGTCCAGGGGAACGTGCCGGTCCTGGTGGGGGCGGGCCTCATCTCCGGCGCGCTGTCGACCTCCACCGGCACGAACGGGCCGCCGATGGTCGCCGCCTTCCAGGGCATGGGGTACGACCCCCACAAGTTCCGGGCCACCCTCGCGGCGGTCTTCGCCGCCACCAGCGTGCTGAGCCTGGTCGGGTTCGCCGTGGCCGGTCAGGTCAACGCCGACGCGCTGTGGATCGGCCTGATCGGCCTGCCGGTCGTGCAGATCGGATGGTTCGCCGGCAACGCGATCTTCAGCCGCATCGATCCGGAGCTCTTCCGCAAGGTGGTGCTGGTGGCGCTGCTCGTCAGCGCGGTGGTGACCCTGGTCAGCGCGCTCACCGGCTGACCCGGCCTCCAGTCAGGATGGCGTTCCCGGTCCGGGGATGAAGGCGGGGCCATGGCCGGGCACGATGATGTCCGCGACGGCCAGCACCCGCTCACGTGCGGCGTGGAGCGCGTCCATGTCGACGGCATGCCTGTCGCCGTGCGAGGTGGCGTTGTTCCAGACGTGGGTGTACGCGACGACGCCGTCGGATGTCCCGACGAGTGTGGTGATGTCCTCGTTGGTGTGCCCGGGTGTGCGGATCAACGTGATCCCCGGGCTGAGCTGGTAGCCTTCGGCGTCTCTCCAGGTCCACTGATCGTCGCGGTAGATCGCCCAGTGGTCGTGGAACCTGGCGTTGGGGAACAGCGCCGCGTTGAGTGTGTGGTCGGGGTGGTGGTGGCTGAACACCACATCGGTGATGTGATCGGGCGCCACTCCCAGGGCCGACAGCGGATCGAGGATCAGTGATCGGCTCCGCACCATGCCGGGATCGATCACGAGCCGGACGTCTCCGTCTTCGACGTAGCTGACCGTGCTGGCCACCCCGGCGCTGCCGTACCCCTCATGCAGGACGGTCTGAACCGCGCTGGGCGTGAGGTCCGTCATGTCTGCCTCTTCCTGTGCGTCTTGGCATGTCTGTACGTGATGGCAAGTGTGGAGCGGCTGATCGATCGCCATAAGTGGCAGGAGCGCGGATGTTCGCCGAATTCCTGCCATGATGTGATGGTGTCCCCCTTCCGCTCGATCGCTGCCTACGCGACGCAAGGAGTGAGCGCCTTCAGTCTCGGGCTGGTCGGCAAGGTCTTCGCTGACCGCACTCGACTGGGCGTGCCCGCCTTCGAGTTCTTCGTGTGTGCCGAGCGGCCCGGTGAGGTCCGCACCGACCTCGGCCTTCCGCTCAAGGTCGAGTTCGGAGTGGACCGTCTCGCCCGAGCGGATCTGATCATCGTGATTCCCGCGGATGACTATGTCGGCGTGGATGCACCCCCGCCCGCTCTGGTGGAGGCGATTCGCGCCGCTCACGAGCGGGGTGCGATCGTCGCGAGTTTCTGTACGGGATCGTTCGTCCTGGCCGCCGCGGGGCTGCTCGATGGTCGCCGCGCCACCACCCATTGGAGCCTGGCTGACGAGCTGGCCGCCCGCCACCCCGCTGTTTCCGTCATACCGGAGGTTCTCTATGTGGACGAGGGCGGCATCGTCAGTGGCGCCGGCGCGGCTGCGGGGATCGACCTCTGCCTCCACTTGCTGCGCCGCGAGCACGGCGCGGCGATCGCCAACGTCATCGCCCGCGAGATCGTCGTCGCACCCCACCGTGACGGAGGCCAGGCCCAGTACATTCCCGCCCCTGTGCCGGTCACGGGCGATGACGAGCGGGTCGCCGGTGTGCTGCACTGGGCGCGGCAGAACCTGGACAAGCCGCTGTCGGTCAGCGAACTCGCGGCCCAGGCGCACATGAGCCCCCGCACGTTCGCCCGGCGCTTCAGGATGGCTACCGGGACCACACCGCACGCCTGGCTGCGTACTCAGCGGCTCGATCGAGCCGAAGAGTTGCTCGAGGTCACCGACTTGCAGGTCCAACAGGTCGCACACCGGGTGGGCTTCGCCTCGGTCTCCGTGCTGCGCGAGCTGTTCATTCAGCGCCGCGGGGTGTCGCCTCGCGCGTACCGGCGAGCATTCAGCCAGTTGTGATCAGCCGCCCGCTCCTCGTGCTCCGACGGGCGTCTCAGACCTCCACGATGGCGGTGTCGACGCAGATCCAGGTGTTGGAGTAGCCGGGATTCAGCGACTCCAGGTCCGCCTCGAAGTCGTCGAGCTCTAGCTGGAGATCGGAGCGGAAGTCGATCACCTGCGGCGGGCTGCCGTCCTGGAAGAACCGCACCACCAGCGTGATCTCGGTGTTGGTGGTCGCCATGAAGTAGTCGTAGAGGTCCACCCCGGTGTAGACGTTGCCGCTGCGTTCGCCCAGCGCGAGGTGCAGGTGCGTGGGTATGCCGCCGAACTTGACGATCTCGCCGATGACCTCGCCGCGGGTGACGAACGACCCGACGGGGACGCTCGCCTTCAGATGCGTGTAGAAGGCGCCGATGCCGTCGGGCGAGTTGGGGTCCTGGCGGATCGAGATCTGGTCGCCGTAGATGCCTCCGCTGGGTGATCCGGGCGTGAAGATGTTGGTGACCTTTCCGCCGAAGGCGGCGCGCACCTGCGTGCCCACGGGTGCGCCGAGGTCCATGCCGTGAGAGATGGTCCAGTTGGGTCCGCTGTGCCCGCCCTGGCCCGGGCCGCCGTAGAAGTGGCCGTCGGCTCCGGTGGTGAACGGGTTGGAGAGGTCGATGTCGAACGCCATGGCGTCTGTTCCTTCCTCGGGGCGTACCCGCCTCGCCTGTGGTTCGGCGGGTGCCTGTCCCTGGATGCGTATCCAGCGACAAACACCGCATACCACCACAAACCGTAAGATCCTGGTCTGCAAAGGCCCTGGTCGCCGCGGGGCCGGCTCTCAGCCTTGGCGCAGCCGGGCGTTGAGCCGGGCGGCCTGGCGGGTGAGGTGGTCGCGTTCCTGGAGGCTGGACGCCGATCGGGCGGCCTCGGTGTAGAGGCGGGCCGCGGTCGCCGGGTCGCCGTCCCGCTCGTGCAGGTACGCGGCGACGGCCGGGTAGCGGGGGAGCGCCGGGTCGAGCGCCGCCAGCGCGGCCAGACCGGCCCGCGGGCCGTCGGCCTCGCCGACCGCGACGGCCCGGTTGAGGCGGGCCACCGGGCTGCCGGTGAGGCGGACGAGCTCGTCGTACCACTCCACGATCTGCACCCAGTCGGTCTCCTCGACGGTCCTGGCGTCGGCGTGGAGCGCGGCGATGGCGGCCTGGACCTGGAACTCGCCCAGCCGGTCGCGGGCCAGAGCGGCCTGCAGCACGTCGACGCCCTCGGCGATCAGGCGGGTGTTCCACAGGCCGCGGTCCTGCTCGGCCAGGGGGATGAGCCTGCCGCCCGGGCCGGTACGCGCCGGCCGGCGGGCGTGGTGCAGCAGCATGAGCGCCAGCAGGCCGGCGGCCTCCTCGTGGCCGGTCCCGGCGGCCAGGCGGCGGGTGAGCCGGATCGCCTCGGCGGCGAGGTCCACGTCCCCGGAGTAGCCCTCGTTGAAGACGAGGTAGAGCACCCGCAGCACGGTGGCGACGTCGCCGGGACGGTCGAGCCGGACGCCCGAGACGGTCCGTTTGGCCCTGCTGATCCGCTGCGCCATCGTCGCCTCCGGCACCAGGTAGGCCCGCGCGATCTGCCGCGTGGTCAGGCCGCCGACCGCCCGGAGCGTGAGCGCGACGGCCGAGGCCGGGGTCAGGGACGGGTGCGCGCACAGGAAGTACAGTCGGAGGGTGTCGTCCGCCTCGATGCCCGGGCCCGGCGGGGGCTCGCCCTCCACGCGCAGCTCGCGGTGCCGGCGGGAGGCGTCGGCGCGGGCGGCGTCGAGGAACTTGCGCCAGGCCACGGTGACCATCCAGCCCTTGGGGTCGCGTGGCGGGTTTCCCGGCCAGCCGCGCACGGCCTCGACCAGGGCGTCCTGCACGGCGTCCTCGGCCGCCGCGAACCCGGCGCCGCGGCGTACGAGGACGCCGATCACGTCGGGGATGAGGCCCCGCAGCAGGGAATCCTCCACCGGGTCAGTCCGTGGTGGGCGAGTACGGGGGCAGGAACGGGCGCACCTCCAGCCATTCGTGGATCGGCTTCCCGCCCGCGCCCGGCGCGGCGGACAGTTCGGCGGCCAGGGCGAGCGCCCGCTCGTAGGTCTCGACGTCGATCACCATCCAGCCGGCGATCAGGTCCTTGGTCTCCGGGAACGGGCCGTCGGTCACCGGCGGCCGCCCTTCGCCGTCGTAGCGTACGAACGTGCCCTCGGGTGAGAGCGCCTGCGCGTCGACGAACTCGCCGGTGCTCTCCAGCCGGGCGGCGAAGTCGTTCATGTACGTCAGGTGGGCGGAGAGCTCCTCCGGCGTCCACTGGTCCATCGGCACGTCGTTGACCGCCGCCGGCGCGCCCCGGTAGTGCTTGAGCAGCAGGTATTTGGCCATCGTCTCTCCTCGGTGCGGTACTGCCCCTCTTGGTGTCGCTCCGGGGACGGAGCCGCTGCCGGGATCTCGACATCCCGCCGGGAGGAGGGGGCGCATCGCCGGCGGGCCGTGCTGCCTAGTGTGCCCGGGGCCGCACGATGAGGCGTTGCGGGCCGTTGACGGTGTTCCCGCTGCCGCTGTACGAGTTGTTCGACTTGTAGGAACCGATCACGTTGGAGAAGTTTCCGCTGTTGATGGATTTCCCTTTGCTCCGGTAATTGCCGCGATTGCGCGAGTTTCCCTTGTTCTTGGGATGGCCGGCCTTCGCCGCGCCGAGGGCCGCCGGGCGCAGCTCGCGGTGAACCGCCGGCTCGGCGAGGGCGGGAGTCCCCGCCGCGAGCCAGGCCAGGCCGAAACCGGTGATGAGCAGGCAAGTCCTGTGCATCTGTCCTCCGCTGTCCGCCGCCCACGCCGTCCCCGGCGGGCGGCTTCGGTCACCGCTGGAGGGTCTGGGATCCGTTGGCCGTGTTGCCGCTGCCGGTGGCGTTGTTGCTGTCGGTCGAGCCGTTCACGTTGGAGAAGTTTCCGCTGTTGATCGGATCTCCTTCGCTATGGTAATTGCCGCTGTTGGTGGAGTTGCCGCTGTTTTCTGGGCCGTTGACGCACTTCGTGGGAGAATTAGACGAAGGAGAATGGTAATTGACCAGCCGGTTGCCGCAGAAGACGCTGGGGACCAGGCCGAGGACGGTGCCCAGGTCCGCGCCCAGCAGCCGCGAAAGCTGAGAAGGCTCAGGCGCCGGCCCGGCCGCCGCGCGACCGGCCGGCGTCAGACCGGAACCCGCGACGGTCGCGACCACGGCGAGCCGGATCAGGTTTCTTCCCACAGGTCCCACGACCGCCCCCTGGTGTCACAGCGTTGCACGACAGTGGCCGAGCGTAGCGGCGGGCGCGAAGCGCGGGCAACGTCCCCGCGCCCGTGTCGGAACGTCCGCGCGCGGACCTCACGGGGACCTCACGCGAACCTCACGGGGACGGCGGGGATGCGTCCAGTTGTGCGGCGATCCGCTCCAGGCCGCCCTTGATGAGCCGGCCGTATCCGTCGTCGCCGAGCGCGCCGATCCCGTCCTGCGCCTGCCGGAGGTGCTCCCGGGCGCGGTCGAGGTCGCCGAGCTTGCGGTAGCACTCGCTCAGGTTCAGGTGCAGCGACGGGTAGAGCCCGGCCACCGAGAGCGGCACCCCGGCCTCGGCCACGCGTTCGTCGGTGACCGAGCCGACGGCGGCCAACGCCCGCAGATCCCACATGAGCTCCTGGCGCACATCGTCCTGCACGTCGGCCATCGAGTGGGCCAGGACGCAGACATGCAGCGGGTCGCCCTGTTCGCCGCCGATCTCGTCCCAGATCTGCGCGAACAGCTCACGGGCCGCTTCGCGCCGGCCTTGGCCGTGGTTCAGCTCCACTGCCTGGCCGATCCGGGCCATCGTCGGGTCGGCGGTCATGGCGGGCTCCTTCGCTGTCGCGGCTGTGATCGCGATCAGCCTACTCGCCGTCACGACCCGGCGATCTTCGATCGCCGACGGCGCTTGCGCGAGCGGTCCCGCACGATCCACAATCAAGATATTGTTGTCAATGTTTCGTTGAAAGGCGGGTGGATGATCGTACCTCTCGCGTCGGCCACGGCCGGCACGTGCGGCGGCAAGGCCGGTGCCCTCGGCGCGCTGCTGCGCGCCGGACTGCCGGTTCCCGACGGCTTCGTGCTGGCCTTCGCCGCCTACCGCGCCGCCGTGCGCGGCCTGGACCTCGAACGGCTCGCCGCCGAGCCGGACCGGACCGGCGCCGCG
>NZ_JAPNNL010000229.1 GCF_027620315.1 Nonomuraea corallina
GACGAGCCCGAACAGGTGGCCCTGCCACGAGATGCCCGGCTCGCCCGGCAGCACGCCGGCCAGGATCGACCAGTACGCGATGGCCACGCCGATGCCGATGACGACGTCCAGCGCCCGCCGGTCGAACAGGCCGCGCGCGACCACGTACCCGAAGTAGCCGAACACCAGCCCGCTGGCCCCCACCGTGTAGGTCCCCGGGCTGGTGAACCAGGTGCCGACGCCGCCGATGACGATGATCAGCAGGCTCGCCGCCAGGAACCTGCCGATCCCGCGCAGCCCCGCCAGGAACCCGAGCACGAGCAGCGGCAGCGAGTTGGCCATCAGGTGCCCGAAGCCGCCGTGCAGGAACGGCGCGGTGAAGATGCCGACCAGCCCGTCGGGCTGCCAGCCCCTGATGCCGTACGCATAGTCGGGGGAGCCCGGTGTCAGGTAGTCGAAGATCTCGACGGCCCACATGACGGCCAGGATCATGACCATCGTCAGCGCCGAAGCCAGGGCGCCCGAGAGCAGTGAGGCCAGCCCGCTCTTGGCTGACTCGTAACGCGGCCGCGAGTAGTCGCTCATGCCCCTCCCCAGGTGACGTCGTCCCCTACAACCGTACGCATGAAATACCGCAAACGCGCATGAAGAACCCCCTCCCGGCGACCGGGAGGGGGTACGGAGTCGAGGCTATTCGCCCTTCCACCGGGGAGCGCGCTTCTCCGCGAAGGCCGCGGCGCCCTCCATGGCGTCCTTGGAGCCGAACACCGGGTTGACGATCTCGCCCTGCTTGCGGAACATCTCCTCCAGCGACCAGTCCTGCGACTCGATGATCACCCGCTTGGTCGCGGCCAGCGCGAGCGGCGCGTTGGCGGCGATCTTGCGGGCCAGCTCGACCGCCCCCTCCAGCGCCTGCCCCGGCTCGGTGACCCGGTTGACCAGGCCCAGCTCGTACAGGCGCGCGGCCGGATAGTGGTCGCCGGTGAGCGCGATCTCCATGGCCACGTGGTACGGGATGCGCCGCGGCAGCCGCATGACCCCGCCCGCGCCGGCCACCAGGCCCCGCTTGGGCTCGGGCAGCCCGAACTTGGACTCCGACGAGGCCACGATGAGGTCGCAGGACAGGGCCAGCTCGAAGCCGCCCGCGAGCGCGTACCCCTCGACGGCGGCCACGATCGGCTTCTTGGGCGGCGCCTCGGTCATGCCGCCGAACCCGCGCCCCTCCACCACAGGGAAGTCGCCGGACAGGAACCCCTTGAGGTCCATGCCCGCGCAGAACGTGCCACCGCCTCCGGTCAGCACGTAGGCGGAGACCTCGGGCCGGGCGTCGAGCGCGTCCAGCGCCTCGGCGATGCCCCTGGCCACCGCCCCGTTGACCGCGTTGCGGGCCTTGGGGCGGTTGATGGTGATCACGGCGACGCCGTCGGACTCCTCGACGAGCACTTCGTCAGACACGGGACCTCACTTACTTGGGCTGGAAGCGGATGCCGCCGTCGAAGCGGATGACTTCGGCGTTCATGTAGTCGTTCTGGACCAGCGAGTGCACCAGGTGGGCGAACTCGTCGGCGCGGCCCATCCGCTTGGGGAACACCACCGGCGCCACCAGCTTGGCCTTGAACTCGTCGGCGTTGGCCGAGAAGCCGTAGATGGGGGTGTCGATGATGCCCGGGCAGATGGTGTTCACCCGCACGCCGATGGCGGCCAGGTCGCGGGCGGCCGGGATGGTCATGCCGACGATGCCGCCCTTGGAGGCGCTGTAGGCGAGCTGCCCCGTCTGGCCCTCCAGCGCGGCCACGGACGCGGTGTTGATCACCACGCCGCGCTGGCCGTCCTCGTCGACCGGGTCGGTCTTGGCGATGGCCGCCGCGCCGAGGCGCATGAGGTTGAACGTGCCGATCAGGTTGACCTCGATGACCTTGCGGTAGGAGGCCGGGTTGTGCGGCTCGCCGTTGCGGTTGACGGTGCGCTCGGCCCAGCCGATGCCGGCGCTGTTGACGACCACGCGGAGCGGCTTGCCGGTGGCGGCGGCGGCCTCGACGGCGGCCTGTACCTGACCGTCGTCGGACACGTCCGTCTTGACGAAGACACCGCCGAGCTCGTCGGCGACGGCCTTGCCGCGCTCCTCGTTGAGGTCGGCGACGACCACGGTGGCGCCGGCGCGGGCCAGCTCGCGGGCCGTGGCCTCGCCGAGGCCACTGGCGCCGCCGGAAATGATGACTGCGGATCCGTTCACGTCCATAGCACGGACCCTAACCCCCTACCGAATGAAGTTCTACTCGGAGGGGGGTCAAATTCCGCCAACGGCACTGTCGACGTCGGCGTAGACCTTGATGCGCCGGTCGAGGCCGGTGGTCCGCAGGATGCGCGCCACCGGGGCCTGGGGCGCCGCGAGCGACACGCCGCCGCCCTCGCCGGTGGCCAGCCGCCAGGCCTCGATCAGCACCGACAGACCGCTCGAATCCATGAACGACAGCTGCTGGAGGTCGAGGACGAGCCGGGCGCCGTCCTGCTTGATCGCGTCACGTACCTCGTCGCGGAGGACCGGGGCGGTGAACAGGTCGAGCTCTCCCGCAACGGCCACCACCACGGCGTCACCGAGGGAGTGTCGCGCCAGCCGCAGCTTCATGGGCCCCTCCTCGATGAGCCACTGTACTTCGACTTGCCCGGATAGAGGGCATCCACAAACTACGATCAGCCGTATGAATGAGGACGAGACGGCGCTGCGCGTCCGCCTGCCGTCCGCCCGCCTGAGCCCCCTGCGCGCCGTCCTGCGCCGGATGGCGATCGCGTTGGCGATGCTGCTGGCCATGTTCGCGCTGGTCGCCCTGGACCTGGACGGCTACCGGGACAACGCCGACAGCGAGGTGTCCCTGCTCGACGCGCTGTACTACGTCACCGTGTCCATCTCCACCACCGGGTACGGCGACATCACGCCCGTCACCACCGGGGCCAGGATCGTCAACATCGTCGCCGTGACGCCGCTGCGCATCGCCTTCCTGGTGGTGCTCGTGGGCACCACCCTGGAGGTGCTCACCCGGCGCACCAGGGACGCCATCCTGATCGACCGCTGGAGGAGCAGGTTGCAGGACCACACCGTGATCGTCGGGTACGGCACCAAGGGCCGGGCCGCCGCCCGCACACTGCTCGACAACGGCACCGTCAAGGAGTCCATCGTGGTCGTGGACCCGGACCCGGCCGTCGTGGAGGAGGCCGCGGCCGACGGGTTCGCCGGCGTCCTGGGCGACGGCAGCCGCAGTCACGTCCTGGGCCGGGCCCGCGTCAGGACCGCGGGCCAGATCATCATCGCCACCCGGCGCGACGACACCACCGCCCTGGTGACGCTCACCGCCCGCAGCCTCAACCGCAAGGCCACGATCGTGGCCGCGGTCCGCGAGGCGGAGAACGACCCGCTCGTCCGCCAGAGCGGCGCCGACGTGGTCATCACCTCGGCCGAGACGACCGGGCGGATGATGGGCGTGGCCACGCAGAGCCCCGCCGTCAGCGCGCTGATCCAGGACCTGCTCACCTACGGCAGGGGCGTCGACCTGACCGAGCGCCTCGTCCGCCCCGAGGAGGTGGGCGGCCCGCCGATCAAGGGCGAGGAGCTCCCGGTCGCGGTCGTCAGGGACGGCCGCATGTTCCCCTACACCGACCCGCGCGCCGCCGAGCTGCACGAGGGCGACACGCTGGTGGTCATCCACGTCGCGAAGCCGGAATAGCGAACCCGTAGGGCAGCTCCAGCCGGTGGCGGGCGAGCAGCTCGGTGTCGGCCAGCAGCTCCCGGGTCGGCCCGTCGGCCGCGATCACCCCGTCCGACAGGATCAGCGAGCGCTCGCACAGCTCCAGCGCGTACGGCAGGTCGTGGGTGACCATGAGCACGGTCACGTCCAGGGAGCGCAGGATCTCGGCCAGCTCCCTGCGGGCCGCCGGGTCCAGGTTGGACGAGGGCTCGTCGAGCACCAGGATCTCCGGCTCCATCGCCAGCACGGTCGCCACGGCCACCCGGCGGCGCTGGCCGAACGACAGGTGGTGCGGCGGGCGGTCGGCGGCGTCGAGCATGCCGACCCGTTCCAGCGCCTCTTCGACCACGGCCCGCAGCTCCTCGCCGCGCAGGCCCGCGTTGGCCGGGCCGAACGCCACGTCGTCGCGGACCGTGGGCATGAAGAGCTGGTCGTCGGGGTCCTGGAACACCAGGCCGACGCGCTGCCTGATCTCCTTGAGCGTGTCGCGGCGCACGGGGGTGCCGGCCACCGTCACGGTGCCGTGGCCGGCCGTGAGGATGCCGTTGAGGTGCATGACGAGCGTGGTCTTGCCCGCGCCGTTCGGCCCGAGCAGCGCCACCCGCTCGCCGCGCCGGATGGTCAGGTCGACGCCGAACAGCGCCTGCGTCCCGTCGGGGTAGGCGTAGGCGAGGCTGCTCACTTCGAGCGAGTTCTCCGTCATGCGAGGCATCACAGCACAGACCCGGGCAGCAGCCCCGACAGGAACACGGCCAGGGCCGCGAGCGGCAGCGCGAGCGCCGTCCCCCACTGTCCCGCCGTGGCCGGCCCGGCGTGCGTCATCGGCATCCGGCCCGCGTACCCGCGGCTGAGCATCGCCAGGTGGACGCGTTCGCCGCGCTCGTACGAGCGGATGAACAGCGCCCCGGCCGAGCGGGCGATCACCGGGATGTGCCGGACGTCACGCGCCCGGAACCCCCGCGACTCCCTGGCGACGCGCATCCGGCGCATCTCATCCATGATCACGTCCAGGTAGCGGAGCATGAACATGGCGATCTGCACCAGCAGGTCGGGCACCCGCAGCCGCTGCGCCCCGACCAGCATGTCGCGCGGCTCGGTGGTGGACGCCAGCAGGATGGACGCGGTGACGCCGAGCGTCGCCTTGGCCAGGATGTTCCAGGCCGCCCAGAGCCCGGGGACGCTCAGCGACAGCCCGAGCAGCACGGTCCGCTCCCCCGTCCCGACGACCGGGACGAGGAAGGCGAACAGCACGAACGGCACCTCGATGACCATGCGCCGCAGGATGTGCCCCGGCCGGATCCGCGCAACGGCCGCGACGGCCGCGAGCAGGCCCGCGTACAGCCCGAAGGCCCAGAACCACTCACGCGGCGTGGCCACCACCACGATCGCGAACGCGAGCACGGCGAGCAGCTTGCACTGCGGCGGCAGCCGGTGGACCGGCGAGCCCCCGGGCACGTAGAGCGGACCCCCCGCGCTCATCGGCCCGTGCTCAGACCTTCGTCCGGTCGCGCCCGCGGGCGGCGTAGGCGACGGCGGCGGCGACCAGCAGGGTCAGCGCGACGCCGATGACCCCCGCCACGCCCACCGGGATGCCGCCGACCTCGCCGTAGTCGCCGAGCGGCCACCCGCCGAACAGGTGATCGGTCGCCTGGCCCAGGAAGCCCTGCTCCTCGGCGACCGATTCCAGCCCGTCCGGGTCCGGCGAGGCGAAGAACGACACCACCCCGGCCAGCAGCAGCGTCAGCCCGAGCGCGGCGAGCACGAAAGGCCGCGCCGCGCCGGTCCTGGCGCCGGTCCTGGCGCCGGTCCTGGCGCCGGTCCTGGCGCCGGTCCCGGTGGGCTCGGGCGCCCCCTGGACCACCGTGCCGGTCCCGTCGGCGTCGCGCAGCACCAGCGGCCGGGCGAGCCCGCGCGCCCCGTGGACCAGGTCGGGACGGACGGCGAGCACCGCGCCGACGGTCAGCGCGGTGATCAGGCCCTCGCCGATGCCGATCAGCACGTGCACGCCGGTCATCGCGGCGGCCACGGTCCCGATCTCGATGGGCGCGGTGCCGCCGAGCCAGAACAGCAGCGTGAACACCAGCGCGGAGGCGGGCACCGACAGCAGGGCGGCCGCGAACGACGCCGCCGTCACCCCGCCCCTGCCCGGCGCCACCCGCGTGACCAGCCGGAACACCGCCCAGCCGACCAGCACCGTCACCAGGCCCATCAGCACGATGTTGACGCCGAGCGCGGTCAGCCCGCCGTCGGCGAAGAACAGCGCCTGCACGACCAGGACCACGGCTATGGCCAGCACGCCCGTATAGGGCCCGACGAGTATGGCCGCCAGCGCCCCGCCCAGCAGGTGACCGCTGGTGCCGGCGGCGACGGGGAAGTTGAGCATCTGGACGGCGAAGACGAAGGCCGCGACCAGCCCGGCCATCGGAGCCGTCCGGTCGTCCAGCTCACGGCGGGCGCCGCGCAGGCAGACCGCCACCCCGGCGGCGGCCACGGCCCCGGCGGAGATGGACACCGCGGCGGTGAAGAAGCCATCGGGTACGTGCACGACGCGCCTCCCAGGGGTACCGGCAATCATCCCCACTGTAGGACACAGCTGTGCAGTTGCATATAGATCGCATTAGCGCATGATTTTTCGGAGAAACGCCCGCGCGGACAGCCGCCGCACGACCGCGCTGAGCCGCCCCCGGTTCGAGGTCGCGTACGGGCGCGCGACGCACGGCCCGGCCCCCAGCAGCCAGCGGCGCGACCCGGCGACCGGGTCGTCGCCCGCCTCGATCCTGAACCGGGCGGGCGGCCCGCCCAGGTCGAGCTCCAGATAGGCGTCCCAGACCCCGGGACCGAACCGCCCCACGGCGGGACTGGCCACGAATCCGCCCCCGGCCAGCGCCACCACCCGTTCGGCCCGCTCGCTCCCGCTGCCCCGCTCGCGCCACACCAGCCGCCGCACCGCGGCCGGCGGCGGCGCGACCCCGGCCACCGCGACCTCGCCGTCGAGCACCAGCCGCCGCCCGACCGACCAGCGCGCCCCCACGAGCCGCGCGCTGCCCGGCACGCCGATCGCGTGCCCGCCGACATCCAGGCTGAGGTTGCCGTTGTCGCGGGTGAAGTACGGCAGCACGGCCACCTCGCCGACCAGCCGGGCCGGCGGGCGGGCCAGGGCGGTGTCGCGGTCCGCGCCCAGCCTGGCCGAGCGGGCGACCCCGGCGACCTCGACCGACACCCGCAGGTCCCACACGCCGGAGGTGAGCACCGCCGGGTCGATCCTGGCCACGAACCGGCCGCCGGACCGGCCGGCCGGCACGACCAGCTCCCGCCGGGGCTCGTGACGGGTGCGCAGCACCACCGAGACCCGGTCGGGCTCCTCGCACCCCGTCAGCGCGGCCTCGCCCGCCACCACCAGCGTCCGCCCGTCCCAGCACAGCCCGGTCAGCCGGCGCGTCACGGGCGCCGCCTCGATCACGGCCAGCCGCGCCAGCAGGTCCACGTCGTCGAGCGCATCCAGCCGCCGCCGGTCGACGTCGGGGAGCCGGTCGCGGACGCCCGGCGTGAGCCAGCGGTCGCACAGCGCGGCCACCGCCGCGGCGATCTCCTTGCGCCTGACCTCGCCGGACTGCAGGAAGGGCGTGCCGAGCTGGGCCAGGATGTCGAGCTTGAAGTGGCGGGCCAGCAGATGGTCGCGGAGCGGACCGGGCGGGACGTGGCCGGTCATGAGCCCGATCGGCTCGCGGATCATGGACATCCAGGCGAGCGGGTCGCGGCTGTCCGGCCGTTGCATGACGCTGCTGCCGTCGGGTCTGGCGACCAGGTGGTAGCAGTCCCGGTCGGCGACGACCGAGATCGTCCTGGCGTGACAGTAGGCGTGCACGGTGAAGTAGATGTCCTCGCCGATGAGCACGCCCTCGCGGAACCGGATGCGGTGCCGCTCCAGCAGCTCGCGGCGGAACAGCTTGAAGCAGCTCAGGCTGTTGTAGACGGCGCTGTCGCCCAGCTCCGCCCGATCGGCGTTGCGGTGGAACATCGACTCGGGCACCCGCCGCCCGTGCCCGACGATCTTGCCGAGCACGATGTCGGCGTCGTTCCTGTCGGCCGCGGCCAGCAGGTGTTCGAGCGCCTCGGGGCCGAGGTAGTCGTCGGCGTCGCAGAAGAACACGTAGCGGCCGGTCGCGTGGGCCAGGCCGATGTTGCGCGGCCGGCCGGCGCCGCAGGAGCCCTCCACCCGGATCACCTTGACCGTGCCCCGGTGGTGGGCGGCGTAGAGGCCGAGCAGCTCGGCGGTGCCGTCGGTGGAGCCGTCGTCGACGACCACGATCTCCTTGACGACCCGCTGCACCAGCGCCGCCGTCAGGCACCGGTCGAGATAGGGCCGGCAGTCGCGGGCGGGGATCACGACGCTGACGTCGACCGGATCTCCGCCGACCACCATGACACCCTCCATCACCGTGCGCTCGCGTCCGGTCTCAGTATGTGACGCCGGTGGGGCGCGGGTGAGCGGATCGGCTGTCTTTCATGCCCTCCTTTTGCAAGGGAGCGTTCATTCCTGCGCTTTTTGAGAATTGTGCAGGTAAAGTCATTCATCACGGCATTTAACCCGCACCGAATCGGCTTCAGGAACGCAGTTATCCCCCGCCGGAGGGGAGAACTTCCCCCAGGGGAGCGCTGCCGTACCCCCAGGTCCTCCCGGATGATCGGCAGGGCCCGAGCGCGCGTCTACAGTGAGGCAATCCTGACGTGGAGGTGGCGGGGATGGGATCGGATCTGCGCAGGCGGATGGCAGGCAAGGGGTCGATCGTGCACACAGCGGAATTCATCGTCTCCTCGGCGCGACTGGCGGAGCTCCACGAATGCTCCGCGCTGCTCCGCCACACCCGGCAGCGGGCGGAGGAGATCGTGGGCCAGGCGCGCGCCCTGCTCTCCGAGGCCGAGCGCCAGGGCGACGCCGAGCGGGCGCCGGAGCTGGCCGCGCAGCTCGACCAGGCCCGGCGCTCCTACTGCCAGGTCCTGAACGCGTACATGGTCATCTGCCGGCGGATCACCGCCGAGCGGCAGGAGATCCTCCAGGCGCAGCTGGAGGCCGACCGGCCCACCGGGCTCACCGGCGTGACACGAATTCTTCTGTGACGCGTGAACCTTTATGGGATGAGGGGCGTCAAAAAGACATTACGGCTAGCCGCCGCATGAACGGGCTCCAGCTCCCCGGTGGTTCCTCCCGGGGAGCTGGAGCAGGGGGCGTCCGGCGCCGTCAGGCCTCGACACGGGGGACGCCGTCGTCGTCGGCGGACTCCTGCAGGCGCTCCACGAGCTGACGCCGCTGATTCGGGGTGAGCCGTACGGGCCAGACCGCGGGCAGCATCAGCACGTCGCCGTTGGCGAGGCCGACGAGCTGGACGGGGAATGACGGGGAGGGGATCACAGTGCCGACATTCTGGCACGTCACCGGGCCCCACGAGCGGGGTTCGCGTCCGGGAACTCCCAAAGAAAGCGCAGGCCACAACGCCATTTCCCGATTTTTCAGGGCTTGCCGGGCACATTGAGGCCCGCCCCCGGCGGCAGCGTCCGGAAATCTCGCCGGCACGGCTGGTTTCCCCGGCCGCCGTCGGGAGAAAGTGAGAGGGTGACGCCCGAGCAGCCCCGGCCATCGCTGTCCCCGCCGGTGATCGCCGGCAGACCGGTCACGACGCTCCCCGCCGAACCTTCCAGGCGCCTGGTCGCCGCACTGGCCGGGCGTCGCGGTTCCCGTGAGAACATCCTGGTCGACGTGGTCATGCGCGGCCCGGTGTCCCCGCACACGCTGGCCATCCTCTGCGGGATCGAGGACGCCGCCTGGCGGCTCGGCGTCGACCTGGTCCTCTCGGCCGCCGGCGGCCGGCCCGGCAACGGCTGGCCCGACCGCGTCGACGGCCACGACACGGCCGGCGTGCTGCTCGTGCGCGCCGCGCCCACCGCGGCCGAATGGGCGTGGCTCACCGACCGCGGCATCCCCGCCGTGCTCGTCGACCCGCGCCGCAAGCCGCCGCCCGGAGCGCCCGTCGTCGCCTCCGCCAACCGCGCGGGCGCCAGGGCCGCCGTCGCCCACCTGATCGGGCTCGGCCACGAGCGGATCGCCGTCATCACCGGCCGCCCCGGCGTGCCCTGCGGGGCCGACCGCCTGGCCGGATACCGCGACGCGATGGCCGCGGCCGGACTGCCCGCCGACCCGGCCTGGCAGGCCTGCGGCTACTTCCAGACCGGCCTCGCCCGCCAGGCCGCACTCGACCTGCTCAACCGGCTCCCGGCCCCGCCCACGGCCGTCTTCGCCTGCTCCGACACGATGGCGATCGGCGTCTACGAGGCGCTGGCCGAGCGCGGGCTGAGCGTCCCCGGCGACGTCAGCGTGGTGGGCTTCGACGACGCCGCGGAGGCCGG
>NZ_JAPNNL010000023.1 GCF_027620315.1 Nonomuraea corallina
GCCCCGGCGTCCCTAGTTGAGGACCTGGCTCTTGACGCGGTCGTTCATCGACTTGATCCCTTCGGCGACCGACTTCTCGCCGACCATGATCAGCTGGTGCTCCTCGTTGAGGATCGTGTCCACGTCGGAGGTCTTGTCGCTGACCGGCATCTCCAGCAGGACCTTGTCCGGCTCGAAGGCCTTCTTCGACAGCTCGTCGGCCGGCATGCCCTTGAGCTTGAAGTACGCCTCGGTGATCGCCGGGTCCTGCAGCGCCGGGACCACGCCCACCTGGGCGATCGCCGAGGCGCCCTCCTTGCCCGCGGCGAACTGGACGAACTTCTTGGCCAGGTCGGCGTTCTCGCTCCGCTTGTTCACCGCGAACGCCGTCGGCGAGCCGAACGTGACGACCTCGCCGGAGCCCTGCCGTTGCGGCATCGGGGCCAGCGCCCAGTCGACCTGGCTCTCACCCTTCTCCTTGGCTTCGAGGATGCCGGAGATGTACCAGGTGCCCATGGGCATCATGGCCGTCGCGCCGGTCTCGAACATGGTCCGGTAGTCGGCCTGCTGCGCCGTCGCGGTGCCGAAGTCCAGCGCGTTGCCGCCCTTCTGCAGGCCCAGCGCCATGTTGTACTGGTCGGTGAAGAAGGCGTAGTCGCCGCCGAGCTGGTCGCCGCCCGTCTGGGCCGCCGAGACCGCCTGGACCACCGACCGCCAGGTGTGGTGGTAGGTGCCGTAGACCTTCTGGCCGCCGTCGCCCTGGGTGAGCCGCTGGGCGTGCCTGGCGTAGTCGTCCCAGGTCATGGCGCCGTCGAGGGTGATGTTCGCCTTGTCGAACAGGGTCTTGTTGTAGTAGAGCAGCCAGAAGTCCTGACGGTACGGGACCGCGAAGTAGGTGTTGTTCACGTTGAACGCGTCCAGGCCCGCGAGCTTGGCGCTGTCGGTCGACTTGACCAGGTCCGTGACGTCGAGGAGCTGCCCGCGGCTGGAGTAGCGCGAGTAGTCCGTCACGTTCTTCATGGTGATCACGTCGGTCTTGTCGCCACCGGCCAGCATCGTGGTGACCTTCTCGGGATAGTCGTCCGCGAGGATGTCCACGGGCTTCACCTCGACGCCGGGGTTCGCCTTCTCGAAGGCGTCGAAGAGGGCGGTGAACTCCGGGGTCTTGGCGAGGTTCCACACCGTCACCGTGAGGGTGGCGCCTCCGCCCTCACCGGCGGGCTCACCGGAGCCGCCGCCACCGCAGGCGGCGACCGCGAGGGCGAGCGCGGCGGCCACCCCGGCGGTCCTCACCCAGGGGCGGCGCACTCTGACCTTGACGGGCGGATTCGAAGCGAACATCGATCCGGTCTCCTTCCATGAAGCGGGCTCAGGCGCTCACGGCGATCTCGTCCGCGGTCACCGGCGCGCGGGGCGGCAGGCCGGACACGTAGCGTTCGAGCTCGTCGAGGGCGCTGTCACTCATCCGCCGGGTCTCCGATCCCAGAGACCCGGCGATGTGGGGGGTGATCATGACGTTGGGCAGGTCGTACAGCGGCGAGTCAGCGGGCAGCGGCTCCGGATCGGTGACGTCGAGGATCGCGTCGAGCCGCCCCGGCACGCACTCCCTTTCCAGGGCGGCGGTGTCGAGGACGGACCCGCGCGCGGTGTTGATGACGGTCGCACCGTCCCTGAGCAGGGCGAGCTCCGCCGCCCCGATGAGGTGACGGGTGGCTGGCAGCGCCGGCACGTGCAGGGTGAGCACGTCGCAGCGCGCCAGCAGATCGGGCAGCCCGACCAGCCTGCCGCCCGCCGCGCGCACCCCGGCCGGGTCGGCGTACGGGTCCGCCACCAGGATGTCGACCTCCAGGGCGCGCAGCCGTTCGATGACCCGGCGGCCCACCCGTGAGAAGCCGACGACGCCGATGGTGCGTCCGCGGTTGGACAGCTCGCCGCGCCCCGCCGCGTAGGACCAGTCGTCGCGATGTTTGCGCGCGTCCTGGGCCAGGAACGGGGCCTTCTTGCCGGCGAAGATGATCGCGGCGAGAGTGTACTCGGCGACCGGTATCGCGTTCTCGTCGGCGGCGTTGGTCACGAGGATCCCGCGCCGCCAGACCTCGTCGGTGACGAAGGGGCGCACCGTGCCCGCGCAGTGGAAGACGGCCCGGAGCTCCGGGGCGCCGTCCAGCAGGTCCTTCGTCAGCGGCGGGCAGCCCCACGAGGTCACGAGCACCTCGACCTCACGCAGCCGGCGACGGACGAGCGGGTCGTCGAGGTTCATGGCCGAGATAGGATCGGCGAGTTCGACGAGATCGTGCAACCGGCGTAACTGCGGCTCCTGAAACTGCACCTGGATGTGTGCGGGATCCATGACCAGCAGGGCCTGTGGCCGTCGACGGTCTCTCACGCGGGTCCTTTCGGCGCAGCAAGCGCTTGCCAGTGCCGCTGATCATGTCCATTCATGTCAATCACGTCAAGACCTCGTAACAGGGCTATGCGATCGTTATTGATCGGGATGGTCAGCCGTAACGGCGTATTTCGGTCCGATTGCTGATCGAAGTGAGCGCTTTTGATCAGAGCGTGCTTGACGTGTTCGCTCGGTGCTGCCAGCATCCTGAACCCACGCAGGAGATCGCTGACTGGAGGCCCGATGCGCTGGCTGCGGGAGCTGGACGACCGGACACTGTCGCCCCACACCGGCTGGACCCGCGATCACTGGGCGGCGCTGGCCGACCATCTCCTGCTGACGGCACGGCGGCACGCCTCCCCCTCCCACGCGCGGATCTCCTTCCCCGGCGAGCCGGGCGGCTACGGGCCGGACGTGGACGCGCTGGAGGGCTTCGCCCGCACCTTCCTGGCCGCCGGGTTCCGGGTGGCGGGGGAGTCCGGCCGCGACCCGCACGGCCATCTCGAGTGGTACGCGCGCGGCCTGGCCGCCGGCACCGACCCGCGCTCCCCCGAGCGGTGGGTGCGGCTGGACGAGCACGACCAGGCCAAGGTCGAGGCCGCCTCCATCGCCCTGGTGCTCCACCTGACCCGGCCGTGGCTGTGGGACCGGCTCGACGACGGCGTGCGCGAGCGGGTGATCGACTATCTCGCCCCGGCGATCGGGGCCGCCTACCCGCCGATCAACTGGGTCTGGTTCCAGCTCGTGGTCGAGCAGTTCCTCGCCTCCGTCGGCGGGCCCTACTCGCGCGCCGACCTCGAGGCCGGGCTCGCCCTCACCGACGGGTTCGTCCGAGAGGAGGGCTGGTACGCCGACGGCGACCGGCGCGCCTACGACCACTACGTCGGCTGGGCGCTGCACTTCTACCCGCTGCTGTGGACCGAGATGGCCGCCGGCGACCCGGCCGCCGACGCCCGCCGCCCCGCCTACCTGTCCAGGCTGGAGCGCTTCCTGCACGACGCCGTGCACCTCGTCGGGGCCGGCGGGTCCCCGCTGATCCAGGGACGCAGCCTCACCTACCGGTTCGCCGCCGCCGCCCCGTTCTGGGCCGGCGCGCGGGCCGGCCTCACCACCCCCGCGCCCGGCCTGTTGCGCCGCGCCGCCTCCGGGATCGCCCGCCACTTCGCCGAGCGCGGCGCCCCCGGCGACGACGGCCTGCTCACGCTCGGCTGGCACGCCCCCTGGCGGCCGATCGCCCAGTCCTACTCCGGCACCGGCTCGCCGTACTGGGCGGCCAAGGGCCTGTACGGTCTCGCGCTGCCCGCCGACCACCCGGTGTGGACCGCCGTCGAGGAGCCGCTGCCGGTGGAGGAGGGCGACTTCCAGCGCGTGATCCGGTCACCGGGCTGGCTGGTCTCCGGCACCCGCGCCGACGGCCTCGTCCGGGTCGTCAACCACGGCACCGACCACGCGCTGCCCGGCGACCACCGCACCGACTCCCCGCTCTACGCCCGCCTCGGCTACTCCACCGCCACCTCACCCGTCCTGGCCGGGCCGCACGCCGCCGACCCCCTGGACCAGTCGGTGACCCTGCTGGACCCGTCCGGCCGGCCCAGCCACCGCACCGGCTTCGACACCCTCCTGGCCGACCGCCTCCCCACCGGCACCGTCGTCGGCGCCTCGCGCTGGCAGGCCCACTGGGTGGACCCCGACCCCGGCGCGCCCGACCACGGCTACGGCCGCGCCGGCGCCGTCACCACGGGCCCCGGGCTCACGGTCATGTCCGCCCTGCGCGGCCCCTGGGAGGTCCGCCTGGTCCGGGTGTCCGCCCCGTGCCCGTACCCGCTGCGCGTCGGCGGCTGGCCCGCCCCCGCCCCGCTGCCCTCCCGGGTCGTCCCCGGCCCCGGCCTCGACCTGGCGGACGTGACCTCCGCCCCGGACGCCACCCCGCTGTCGTCCGAGACGCTCATCCCCTGGTGCGGCACCAGGGCGGCCGCCGAGCCTGACCGCTGGTACTCCGCCCTCCTCCACCTGGGCGCGGCCACCCCGCCGCCCGACCTCGCCCTGGGCTCCACGACCGCCCGCGTCACCTGGCCCGACGGCGTCGTCGACACCCTCCGTCTTCCCTGAGGGCCGCCTTCCCTGAGGGCCGTCTTCCCTGAGGGCCGTCTTCCCTGAGGGTCGTCAGGCCGAGGACGAGCGGACGATCAACCGGGGCTCGACGACCACGCGGTGCGCCGGGCGATGCGGGTCCTGGTCCGCCAGACGGGCCGACAGCAGCGCGAACGCCGCCCGCCCGATCGCCGCCTTCGGCGGCCGGACCGCCGACAGGGGCGGGTCGCACAACTCGGCGACCTCGTCGTCGTACGTGACGACGCCCAGGTCGCCCGGCACCCGGATGCCGCGCTCCTGGCAGCGCTCGACCAGGCTGATCGCCTCCGGGTCGGAGTGCACCAGCAGCGCGCTGGTGCCCGTCGCCAGGCAGGCGTCGAGGATGTCGTCCAGGGCCGCCGCCCAGCCGGGGTCACGCCGGTCCACGGTGGTCACGTCCGGGACGCCGTCGAGGTCCAGTCCGAGCTCCTGGCACGCCTGCCGCCACCCGTGCCGCACGTGCGGCGTCGTCGGGCTCCGCACGGTGGTGATGACGCCGACCCGGCGGTGCCCCAGCGCGGCCAGGTGCCGCACCGCCATGGCGGCCCCGAGCACATGGTCGCTGACGACGGACTCCATGGCCTCCCGGTAGGGCCCGACGGTGGCGGCGCGTTCGACGAGCACCACCGGGACGGGCGACTGCCCCAGCCACCGCACCAGCTCCTCGCCGTCGTCGCCGGTGGTGGTGGGCGCGACCAGCAGCCCGTCCACGCCCACGAACTCCACCAGCCACGACAGCTGCCGCCGCTCGTCGGCCGCCTGGTAGGAGGCGCCGCGCAGCACGAGCCTGGCCCCGGCCGCGGCGGCGGCCTCGCGCACGCCGCGGATCACGTCGGGCCAGTAGTAGTCGAGCGAGGGCACGACCATCCCGACCGTGAGCCGGCGCGTGTCGCCGCCGTTCTCCTCGGGGGCGGGCTGCGGCGGCGCCGGCCTGTCGGGCTCGCCGACCAGCGCGCCGCCGTGCAGCACGGCCCCGCCGCGCACCCTCCGGATCACCCCCTGCGAGGCCAGCAGCGCGATGTCACGGCGGATGGTGATGGCCGAGACGTCCAGTTCCTCGGCCAGGTCGGTGACGCGCACGACGCCGCGCTGCCGCAGCAGCTCGACCACCTGGGCGCGGCGCTCGTCGGGCAGCGGCGCCGGCGACTCGGGCCCGGTCATCCGCGCACCCCCACCCGCACCAGCACGGACCCGGCGGCGGTGCCGGGCACCGCCAGCTCCAGCCGGGTCAGCCGCTCGCCCCACACCGCGGCGAGCATCGGATCGTCCAGCTCGCGCACCGTCAGCGAACCCGCCGCCAGCCCGGGGTCCCAGGTCAGCACGGCGGCCCGCCCGCCTCCGGGCGGCCGCACCTCCACCTCGCCGGGACGGTCCCGCCGCACCTCGCCGGCCAGCAGGTAGCGCAGCACGCTGGGCTCGCCCGCGCCGGTGAAGCGCCAGGCGTCCTCGATCGTCACCTCGCCGGACGACCGGTCGAGCCGGGCCGTCCGCCACCACCGTTCCAGGCCGTCCACGGGGTAGGCGGGCGCGAGGTCGAGCCGTACCAGGAAGCCGTCCGGCCCGTCGGCCGCCTCGACGTCGCGGGCGTGGAAGGACGCGCCGGCCCGCTGCGGCGTGCCGCGGACCTCGGGCACGTTGTGCCAGTCGCCGCGCATCGTCCAGATCGCGTACCGGTCGGGCCCGAAGGTCCCGGCCGTGTACGTGGGCCGCCCCGCGTCGACCACGGCCGGCACCCCGTCCACGGCCACCACGACCGAGCCGACGTCGTTGTGGTTGTGGTTCTCCCCGTTGTGCCCGCCCTTCACCACGAGCGCCGGTCCGCGGGCGGTGCCCGCCGCTGCGCGGGCGACCCCCACCTGGACGCCGGGCAGCCACGCGGAGGCGACCAGCGGCGGGTCGGCGGCCTCGGCCGCCGGCCAGTCCGGGTCGGCCAGCTCGCCCATGGCCCGCCCCAGCTCGGCGTCGGGAGAGACGGCGGCGGAGCGCCGCGAGGCCGCGTGACGGACCCCGAGCGGATCGCCGGCCCGCCGCGCCCACCGGTGCGCCACGTGCCAGGGCCGCTCACCGGGCGGCCGCGCGCGGCTGTCGGCGACGTTCACGTACCACTCGCCGCCCAGATGCATCAGGTACGGGAAGCGCGCGGTCGCGCGGGCCACCGGCACGGCGGAGGCGTCCAGCGCCCCGGCGGTGGCGTGCTCCAGCACGTCGAGCGCCTCCAGCGCGCGGCAGGCGCCCTGCCACCAGTATTCGTAGCCCTCGTCCACCGACCCGTCGGCGGGCAGCGCCCCGAGGTAGCGGTCGACGCCCTCGACGGCCAGCGCGACCTGCAGCGCCCGCTCCTCGCCCGGCTCCGCCAGGCGCAGCGCGGCGACGAGCACGTTGCCGCAGATCCACGGGCACCAGTTGTGCACGTGGCCGTCGAGCCCGAGCCAGTGCCAGTCGCGCCGCCGGGTGAACGGCTCCAGCACCCGCGTCCGCACCTCGGCGCGCACCCGCTCCCGCAGCCCGGGGAAGCGCCGGTCGAGCGGCTCGCCGAGCGCCTGGTCGGCCCAGGCGAGCTGGGCGGCCACGTCTCCGGCGCCGAGGTCGAGGCAGGGGGCGGCCGGGTCGGGCAGCACGGCGCCGCGCGGCCGGCAGGACTCCTCGTGGGCGGGCCAGCACCACGAGGTCTGCTCGCACAGCAGCGCGATGCCGTCGGCGGCCTCGGCCAGCCACCCGTCGTCGCCGGTGGACGCCGCCATGAGCACGGCCCGGGTGAGCCGCTGCTGGCGGCCGAACACGGCGTCCTCGTAGGCGGTGCGGTCGCCGTCCTGGAAGTAGCGCGCGTACTGGGAGGCGAGCGGCTGCGGCCAGGGCGTGCCGCGCTCGGCCTCGGCCCGCTCGCGCATCAGCGTCAGCGCCCTGCGGGCCGGTTCGCCGCGCAGGTCGGGCGCGGCCAGCGCGCGGCCGGGGTCCAGCAGGACGCCGGCCAGCGCGTCCGGGGAGGCGGCCGGGCCCCAGAGGCCGAGCAGGGGGCCGGGCCGCCCGCTCGCCGTGGCCTTGACGGCGGAGCCGGTGGCCGTAGTCGTCATGTTCCTCCTCCGAGCCCCCACAGCGTATCGATCGAACCTGATCGAAGATGATTCCTCGCGAACCTCCATGGTGCAAGTGATCGAACTTCGCCCGTCCGGCGACCTGCCGTTCCGGGCGCCGACCGGCGGGGGAGCCGCCGTGCCGGCCTGCCAGGAGTGAAGGCCGGGTCCATGGGCAAAGGGAGGCACCCTTTGCGAAGACGGGAGATTCGGATGGCGACGAGCGCCGGACGGCGTGCGGAACGGGTGGCCAGGGAGACGCTCGGGCTGGAGGAGCTGCGGCCCGGCCAGCTCGAGGCCATGACGGCGCTCGCGGAAGGCCGGGACACGCTGGTGGTCATGCCGACGGGAGGCGGCAAGTCGGCCGTCTACCAGGTGCCCGCGCTGCTGCTGGACGGGCCGACGCTGGTGGTGTCGCCGCTGATCGCCCTCCAGCGCGACCAGGTCGCCGGGCTGCGCCGGCGCGACGAGCGGGCGGTCAGGCTGGACGCCGCCACCTCGAAGAAGGAGCGGGACTCCTCCTTCCAGTCGCTGCGCGCGGGCGAGACGGAGTTCCTGTTCTGCGCGCCCGAGCAGCTCACCAAGCCCGACGTGGTGCGCGAGCTGGCCGCCGCGAAGCCGTCCCTGCTGGTGGTGGACGAGGCGCACTGCGTGTCCGCCTGGGGCCACGACTTCCGGCCCGACTACCTGCGGCTCGGCGCGGTCGCCGAGGCCCTCGGCCGGCCGGTCGTCGCCGCGCTGACCGCGACGGCCGCGCCCCCGGTACGGACCGAGATCATCGAACGGCTGCGCATGCGCGACCCGGTGGAGATCGTGTGCGGGTTCGACCGGCCCAACATCCACCTGCGGGTACGGAGGACGTCCGGCGACGGCGAGGACGTGGTCGAAGCCGTCGAGGAGCTGGCCAAGCCCGGTCTCGTCTACACCGCCACCCGCAAGCAGACCGGTGAGCTGGCCGGCCGCCTGCGCGAACGCGGGGTGCGGGCGGCCGCCTACCACGCCGGGATGCGGCGGGCCGACCGCGACGCCGTCCAGGAGTCGTTCATGACCGGCGAGCTCGACGTGGTGGTGGCCACCAACGCGTTCGGGATGGGCATCGACAAGCCGGACGTGCGGTTCGTCGTGCACGCCCAGGTGCCCGGCTCGCTCGACGCGTACTACCAGGAGATCGGCAGGGCGGGCCGGGACGGCGAGCCCGCCGCGGCCGTGCTGTTCTACCGGCCGGAGGACCTGGGGATGCGGCGGTTCTTCACCGGCGGGCTGCCGGACGAGGACGCGCTGGCCGTGATCGCCCGCGCCATCCGCGAGGCGGGCGGGCGCACCGACCGCAAGCACCTGCGCGAGCTGCTCGGGCTCAGCGTCCGCGGCGTCACGTCGCTGCTCAACCTGCTGGAGAAGGCGGGCGCGGTCCGGCTCGGCACCCGCTCGGTCAGCGCCACCGAGGACGCGCCCCCGCCCGAGGAGGCGGCGCGGGCCGCCCGGGAGGTCGCCGAGCGGCACCGGGAGGTGGAGCGCACCCGGCTGGAGATGACGCGCCGCTACGCCGAGATCCGCGACTGCCGGCGCGTCTTCCTGCTCGGCTACTTCGGCGAACGGCTGCCCGGCCCGTGCGGCGCCTGCGACACCTGCACGGCCGGCACCGTCTCGGAGCCGGAGCCGGTGAGCGGCGGCCCGTTCCCCGTGCACGCCCGCGTCGAACACGTCGAGTGGGGGCCCGGCGAGGTCATCCGCCGCGACGAGGACCGGCTGACCGTGCTGTTCCACGAGAACGGCTACCGCGAGCTGCTCCTGGAGGCCGTCGTGCGGGAAGGGCTGCTGCGCGAGGCCGGGTGACCCGGGCACCCCTCCCGGTCGTGCACCATGGAAGCGTGACCGTCGCAGCAGACACCGCGCTCGACCGGCTGGCCGGCCTGATCGAGGCCGGCGGGGTGCTGGTGCTCAGCGGGGCGGGGCTGTCCACCGAGTCGGGCATCCCCGACTACCGCGGCCCGACCGGCCGGTCCCGCAACGCCGAGCCGATGACCTACCAGCGGTTCGTCGGCAGCGAGCAGGCCCGCCGGCGCTACTGGGCGCGCAGCCATGTCGGCTGGCGGCAGATCGGCGAGGCCCGCCCCAACACCGGGCACCTGGCGGTGGCCGCGCTGGAGACGCGCGGCCTCCTGGCCGGCATCGTCACCCAGAACGTCGACGGCCTCCACCAGGCGGCCGGGGCGCGGCAGGTGATCGAGCTGCACGGCGGCCTCGACCGGGTGGTCTGCCTGACCTGCCGCGAACGCACCCCACGGGCCGACCTCGACCTGCGGCTGCGCGCGGCCAACCCCGGCTGGGCGGCCGAGGCCGGACAGATCAACCCCGACGGCGACGCGGTGCTCACCGACGCGCAGGTCGAGGGGTTCCGGCTGGTCGGCTGCCGCTCGTGCGACGGGGTGCTCAAGCCCGACGTGGTCTTCTTCGGCGAGAACGTGCCGCGCCCGCGGGTCGAGCAGTGCTTCGCTCTCGTCGGGTCGGCGCGGGCGCTGCTCGTGCTGGGCTCGTCGCTGGCCATCCGCTCCGGCCTGCGCTTCGTGGACCGGGCGGCCGCGCTCGGCCTGCCCATCGCGATCATCAACCAGGGGGCCACGGGCGGCGACCACCACGCCACCCTCACCGTCGACGCCCCGCTCGGCGCCACCCTCACCGCCCTCACCGCCACCTCCCCGCAGGACCGCTGACGCGGGACCGGTGTGCGAGGGCGGCACAATAGGTGCATGCCCGCCACCTGTCATTGCGGCCTGCCCGCCGCCTACGCCGACTGCTGCGGCCGGCTGCACCGCGGCGAGAGCGCCGCCACGACGGCCGAGCAGCTCATGCGTTCGCGCTACTCCGCGTTCGGCGTCGGCGACGCCGCCTATCTGATGCGTACCTGGCACCCGTCGACCCGCCCGCCCGGCCTGGATCTCGAAAGGAAGACCCGCTGGGTGCGGCTGGAGATCCTGGAGACCAGCGGCGGCAGCGTCGTCCACACCGAGGGCACAGTCCGCTTCCGCGCCCACTACGTGCACCGCGGCAAGCCGGGCACGCTGGAGGAGCACAGCCGGTTCGTCCGCCACGAGGGCCGCTGGCTCTACGTCGGCGCGCTCTAGAGGCAGCCGGGTCAGGGCTCGAAGCACCGCAGGAGCCGCTGCGGGACGCGAGCGTCACGGACCTGAAGCCGCTCTGGACTTCTCCTTTTTCAGGAGTAGTGTCTCCTCGAAAAGGAGTTCGACTGCGAGGAGGAGCCATGGCGCGGGTGGTGTCACGGGACGGCACGTCGATCGTCTATGAACGGGTCGGCGACGGTCCGGTCGTCGTCCTGGTGGGGGGAGGGCTGGACGACGGGACGGAGAACGGGCCCCTGGCCCAGGAGCTGGCCGAGGACTTCACCGCCGTCAACTACGCTCGCCGTGGCCGTGCCGGGAGCGGCGACGTGCAGCCGTACGCGCTGGAACGCGAGATCGAGGATCTCGCGGCGCTGATCGACGCGGTCGGCGGGCCGGCGCACCTGTTCGGCGCCTCCTCCGGCGGCGCGCTCGCCCTGGAGGCGGCGGCGGCCGGGCTGCCGATCGGCAAGCTGGCGGTGTTCGAGGTGCCTTACGCGGTCGGCGGCCCCGCTGTCGAGGCCTGGCAGGCCTACGTCACGCAGCTGCGCGCGGCACTGGCCGACGGGCGACGCGACGAGGCGGTGAAGCTGTTCATGCGGCTGGCGGGCGTCTCCGAGCAGGACATCGCCGGAGCGGAGAGCTCGCCGATGTGGTCCCCGCTGCTGGAGCTCGCTCACACGTTGGCCTACGACGCCGCGTGCCTGGGTGACGGGCCGCCGCCCGCCGCCCGGCTCGCGACGATCACCCAGCCGACGCTGGCGCTCACGGGATCGGGCGTCGACCCGCACATGGCAGGGCTGCAGAGCGACTTCTTCAGCGGGGCCGCCGACGCGATCGCCGCGTGCGTCGCCCGCGCCGAGCGCCGCGTCGTCGAGGTGCGCGAGCACACCGTCAACGCCAAGGCCCTCGCTCCCGTGCTCACCGACTTCTTCCGGTCCTAGCGGACGGCCCGCGTCCGCCCCATCGAGTATCCGGGTTGATCAGTCGCCGGGGACCCCTCGGGAGGCTCTGGAGGTCTTCGGCGGCCGGTCCCGCCGGGTGAGCGCCGGCACCAGTCCTTGCGGCAGGAACAGCACGACCACGATCAGCACCAGCGCGTACACCGCGTACGACAGCACGCTCGGCGCGTAGCTCGGCATCCCCGGCAGCGCGGCGAGCCGGTCGAGCCCCTGGACGAGCAGGGTGATCGCGCCGGCTCCCGCCACCGCGCCCCACACCGTGCCGAGCCCGCCCACCACGGCCATGACGATGTACTGGATGGAGATCAGCACCGGGAACGACCCCGGCGCGACGTACCCGGTGTAGAAGCAGTAGATGCCGCCCGCCAGCCCCGCGAACGCCGCCGACAGCGCGAACACGACCAGCTTGTAGCGGCCCACCGGGATGCCCGAGGAGGCGGCGGCCGTCTCGCTCGTGGCCAGGGCGCGCAGCGCCCGGCCGGGGCGTGAGGTGATGACGTGGTGCGTGACCAGCATGACCAGCGCCAGCGCTCCCCAGGTGAGCCAGGCGTACGCGGCCGCGCCGTCCATCTCCCAGGACCCGACGCCGAACTGCGGGATGGCCTGCAGCCCGATGTCGCCGCCGGTGAACTCCAGCTGCCCGGCCAGCGACAGCAGGATGAGCTGGACCGCCAGTGTCGCGAACGCCAGGTGGTGGCCGCGCAGCCGCAGCAGCGGCATCCCGATCACCGCCGCGAACAGGGCGGCCACCAGCGGCGCGGCCACGAGCCCGAGCAGCGGGGGGAATCCGTTCAGCGTGAGCAGCGCCGCCGTGTACGCGCCGACGCCGTAGAAGGCGCCCTGCCCGAGCGAGACCTGCCCGGCGAACCCCATCAGCAGCGACACCCCGACGGTCACGATCGCGGCCAGCCCCAGCAGGACGTAGACGGCCAGCGCGCTGTCGTCGAGCACCAGCGGCAGCGCCAGCGCGACGGCCACGGCCGCGGCCCCGGCGGCGATCCGTGCGGCCGTGCTCCCGGCGATGACCCGTGCGGCCGCGGTTTCGGCGGCGACCTTCTTCACACCGCCTCCTCGTGGATGGCCGACCGGCGGCTCGCCTGCACGATCATCACCACCAGCATCAGCCCGAGCGCCACCTCCAGCTGGTGCGAGCCGTACCCGTACCCGGCGGCCATGGTCTCGGCCACTCCCAGCAGCAGCGCCCCGCCGAGCGCGACGACCGGGCGGGTGAGCGCGCCGAACACGGCGGCGGCGAAGGCGTTCACGATCAGGGTCACGTCCGTGTCGAAGGAGATCGGCCGCAGCGGCGTGATCAGCACCCCGGCGAGCCCGCCGAGCAGCCCGCCGAGCGCGAACGCCAGCAGGCCCATCCGCCGGGGGTCGATGCCGACCACGCGGGCCGCGTACGGGTTGGACGCGCACGCGGTCAGCGCCTTGCCCAGGTAGGTGCGCCCGAAGAAGAGCGCGAGCAGGGCGAACGTGGCGGCGGTGACGGCGATGACCAGCAGGTGCTGGGTCTGGATGCGGGCGCCGGCGATCGTCACCGACCCGGCCAGGCCGGGGGCCGAGCGCGGCTGGTCGCCCCACAGCACGATCTCGACCGCGTACGCGAGCACCCCGACGCCGAGCGTGACGATCAGCGACGACAGCGGCGTGGTGCCGGGCCGGCCGATCGCGGCCAGCCCGGTCAGCAGCCCGGCCAGGCCGGCCAGCAGGACCGCCGCCGCCTCGCTCACCCCGTGCGGCATCCCGAGTCCGAGCAGCGAGGACGTGCACAGCCCCGCGACGACGGCGAACGTGCCCTGGGCGAAGTTGACCACCCCGGTCACCCGGTGGATGGCGACCAGCCCGCTGGCGATGAGCGCGATCGCGCAGCCCACGGCCAGCCCGTTGAGCAGATACGTCAGGAAGGCGCTCATGTGATCGCCCCGCCCAGGTAGGCGCTGGCCACGCGCGGGTCGCCGGCCAGCTCCGCGCACGGGCCCTCGGCCTGCACCTGACCGGATTCGAGCACGTACGCGCGCGAGCACAGCTCGAACGCCAGCCGGGCGTTCTGCTCGATCAGCAGCACCGCCACCCCCTGCTCCCGGTTGAGCCGGGTCAGGTGGGCGGCCAGGTCGGCGGTGATGTTCGGGGCCAGGCCGAGCGACAGCTCGTCCACCACGAGCACCTGCGGCCGGGACATCAACGCCCGGCCGACCGCCACCATCTGCTGCTCGCCGCCGGACAGCACGCCGGCCCGCCGCCCGGCCAGGTCGGCCAGGCGGGGCAGCAGCTCGTAGACCGGTGCGGGGTCGCGCTGCCCGGAACGCCAGCCGCCCAGCGCCAGGTTGTCGGCGACCGACATGTCAGGGAAAAGCTGGCGGCCCTCCGGGACCAGGGCCAGCCTGCCTCCGATCCGGACCGTGCCCGACGCCGGGGCGAGCAGCCCGGCCAGGGTGTTGGCCAGCGTCGACTTGCCGGCCCCGTTCGGCCCGAGCAGCGCCACCATCTCGCCCTTGTCCACCGCGAGCGTGACGCGGTCGAGCGCGGTGGCCGTGCCGTACTCGACGACCAGGTCCGCGACGTCGATCATGACGCCGGCCCGAGGTAGGCGGCGAGCACCAGCGGGTCCTCCCGGATCTCGGCCGGCGGGCCCTCGGCGATGACCTGCCCCAGGTCGAGGACCACGACGCGGTCGGCGAGCCGGGTCACGAAGCCCACGTCGTGCTCGATCAGCAGGATCGTCAGCCCGTCCGCGCGCAGCTCCTCCACCAGCGCGGCGAGCCGCTCCCGCTCGTGCCCGCGCAGCCCGGAGGCCGGTTCGTCGAGCAGCAGCAGCCGGGGCCGCGCGCACAGCGCGCGGGCCAGTTGCAGCGCCCGCTGCTGGCCGATCGGCAGCCGGTCGGCGGGACGGCCGGACCACTCGGTCAGCCCCACCCGCGCCAGCGCGGCATCGGCCTCGCGGCCGATCTCCCGCTCCTCGCGGCGGTGCCGGGGCAGCCGCAGCGCCGCCGACACGAACCCCGACCGGGTACGGCCGTGCATGCCGACCATGACGTTCTCCCGGACCGTCATGCCGCGGAACACCCGCGCACCCTGGAAGACGATCGACATGCCGAGCCGGGCCCGCCGGTGCGGGGCCAGCCGCTCCACCCGCCGCCCCAGGAAGGCGATCTCCCCGTGGTCGGCGGCCAGGTGGCCGGTGACCAGGTTGAACAGCGTGGACTTGCCCGCCCCGTTCGGTCCGATGACGGCGCACACCTCGCCCTCGGCGACGTCGAGCGAGACGTCGCGCACCGCGTAGACGCCGCCGAAGGAGCGCGACACCCCGGTGACCGCCAGCACCCGCTCACCCCAGCCCGGCGACGGTCTTGGCCAGCTGCTCCTGTGCCCACTCGGTCGGCACGAACGCGCCGTCCTTGACCGTGTTGACCGAGATGTACTCGGGTGAGAGCCCGGAGTGGTCGGTGGGGGAGTAGCGGAAGCGGCCGTTCGGGGTGATCAGGTCCATCGTCTCCAGCGCCTGCTGGACCTTCTCCTTGTCGGTGCTGCCCGCCTTCCTGATCGCCTCGAACAGCAGCAGGCTCGCGCTGTAGCCGTCCTGGGCGAACTGCGGCGGCGGGTAGCCGTGCTTCTCCTGGTAGGGCTTGGCCATCTGCTCGATGACCTGCTTCTGCTTGCCGTCAGGCAGGTGCTCGCCCACCACGCCGATCGCGCTCTGCACCGTCATGCCCTCGGCGGCCTCGCCCATCGGCTCCAGCCACAGCTTGCTGGCCTGCGACGCGGTCAGGAACAGCGGCGTCTTCAGCCCGGAGGCCGCGTACTGCTTGGCGGCGGTCACGCCCGGCGCGCCCGAGCCCCAGAACACCAGCGCCTCCGCCTCGGAGTCGCGCACGTGCTGGAACAGCGGGCTGAAGTCGGAGGTGCCGGTCTCGTACGCCTCGTCCACCGCGATCGTGACCCCGTACTTCGGCGCCAGCTCCACCATCGACTCGTGCCCGGAGACCGAGTAGGCGCTCTTGGAGTCCCAGGCCACCGCGATCGTCTTGATGCCCTGCGCCTGGATGTACTGCAGGTAGCGCTCGGCGTACATGCTGGACAGAGCGGGCGTGACGAAGATGTACGACTTGATCGGCTCGACCTGCTCCACGGCGGGGGCCAGCGACAGGTAGGGCATCTTCTCGCGCTGCGCGAGCGGCTCGATGGCCAGCGCCGAGTTGGAGAACACCGGGCCGATCAGCGCGTCGATCTGGCCCTTGATCTGGTTGTAGGCCACGATGCCCTGGTCGGGGGCGGTCTTGTCGTCGCGTACGACCAGCTCCACCTGGCGTCCGAGCAGTCCGCCCTGGGCGTTGACCTGCTCGACGGCCAGCTCGACCGCCTTCTTGTCCTCGCTGCCCAGCGGCGTGTAGTTGCCGGTGAGCGAGACGATGAGGCCGATCCGGATCGGGTCCTGCCCGCCGTCGCCGCCGTCTGTGCCGCCGCCACCGCCGCCGCCGCACGCGGCCAGGGCCACCGCGAGACTTGCCAGGAACGGGAGCAGCTTGCGCATCGGGGCCTCCTGGGGAAGTGGCCCCGAATGTAGGCAGGTACATTACGGCTGTCAATAGAATGCCTAACATTGCGGCGGAGCGGGCTGTGGCGGAACGGGACGGCGGCGTGCGGCCGCAATCGGTGATCCTGACCTTCCTCGGCGATCACGTGTACGGCCGGACCGCCTGCGTGTTCTCCGGCAGCTTCATCGACGCGTTCGCCCGGGTCGGCATCTCCGAGGAGGCGACCCGCTCGGCCCTCACCCGGATGGTCCGGCGTGGCCTGCTGCGCCGCCAGCGCGCCGGGCGGCGCATGTACTTCGGGCTCACCGCCACCAGCGCGGAGGTGCTCAAGGACGGCGCGCGGCGGATCTGGCACACCGGCGTGGTCAACGACGCCGACCACGACCGGTGGACCCTGGTCGGCTTCTCGCTGCCGGAGTCGTGGCAGCGGCAGCGCCACGAGCTGCGCTCGCGGCTCGTCTGGGCCGGGTTCGGTCCACTGCAGAACGGACTGTGGATCGCTCCAGGTGAGGTGGACGCCACCGGCCTGATCGAGGATCTGGGCTGCGGGGTGAAGGTGTTCTCCGCCGAGCCGCGGCAGCCCACCGACATGCAGGCGCTGGTCGCCGACGCCTACGACCTGGCCGGGCTGGGCCGGCGCTACGAGGCTTTCCTGTGCCGCTGGGACCGGCCGGACCCGGTGCCGGCCGCGCCCGACGACCTGGCCCGCTCACTGCTGCTGCTCACCGAGTGGCTGCAGATCATCAGGACCGACCCCCGCCTGCCGCTGCGCCACCTGCCGCGCGACTGGCCGGCCGAGAAGGCCCAGAAGGTCTGCCACCGGCTGCACGAGCGGTTCAGGCCGGAGGCGGCCGCCATCGTCGAAGGGCTCCTCGACACCGTTCCCGATCTATGTTGGGCACAACCGTGACAGCCGTCGCATAGTGGCCTAACTTGAGGGCGGAGAACCTCAAGGAGGGCGATGCGGAATCAGGGGCTGGGCTCGTGGCCGGCACGCAGGACCCGGATGACGCCCGAACGGGTGGCTCTCACGTACCGGGAGGACCACCGCACCTACCGCGAGCTGACCACGCGCGTGGACCGGCTCGCGTCGGCGCTGCGCGGGCTCGGCGCGCGGGCCGGCGACCGGATCGCCTACCTGGGCCCCAACCACCCGGCGCTGGTCGAGACCTTCTTCGCGGCCGGGGCGCTGGGCGCGGTGTTCGTGCCGCTCAACACCCGCCTGGCCGCGCCCGAGCTGGACCACATCCTGCGGGACGCGGGCGCGGAGATCCTGCTGCTCGGCGCCGGGCACGACGGGGCCGGCCTGCCGGGGCGGCACGTCCGGGCGGACGAGTACGAGGACCTGGTGGCCTCCGGCGACCCCGCGCCGCTCGACGAGCCCGTGGCCCTGGACGACCCCTGCCTGATCATGTACACCTCGGGCACCACCGGGCGGCCCAAGGGCGCCGTGCTCACCCATGCCAACCTCGTCTGGAACACCTTCAACCTGCTCGTGGACGTGCCCTTACGGCACGACGAGGTGACGCTGATCAGCGCCCCGCTGTTCCACATCGCCGCGCTCGCCCAGACCCTCGTCCCCACGGTGCTCAAGGGCGGCCGGGCCGTCCTGGAGCCGTCCTTCGACGTGGACCGCACCTTCGACCTGGTCGAGAACGAGCGGGTCACGGTCATGTTCGGCGTGCCCGCCATGTTCCTCTTCCTCGCCCAGTCACCCCGCTGGCCCGGCGCCGACCTGACGAGCCTGCGCCACCTGCTGTGCGGCGGCGCCCCGGTGCCCGAGCCGCTCATCCGCCTCTACCAGGACCGCGGGCTGACCTTCCTGCAGGGCTACGGCATGACCGAGACCGCGCCCGGCGCGCTGTTCCTGGCCGCCGAGCAGTCGATCGCCAAGGCCGGATCGGCCGGCGTCCCGTGCTTCTTCTCCGACGTCAAGCTGGTCGCCGCCGACGGCTCGCCCGCCCCTCCCGGCCGGCCCGGCGAGGTGTACGTGCAGGGCCCGAACGTCACGCCCGGCTACTGGAGGCGTCCCGAGGAGACCGCCGAGGTGCTCTCCGCCGACGGCTGGTTCCGCTCCGGCGACGTGGGCATCGCCGACGAGGACGGGTACGTACGCATCTCCGACCGGATCGGCGACATGTACATCTCCGGCGGCGAGAACGTCTACCCGGCCGAGGTCGAGAGCGCGCTCTACAGCCATCCGGCGGTGGCGGAGGTCGCCGTGATCGGCGTCCCCGACGACAAGTGGGGCGAGGTCGGCAAGGCCCTGGTCGTGCTCCGCCCCGCCGCCGCCGCCGAACCCGCCGAACTGATCGCCCACCTGTACGGCAGGCTGGCCCGCTACAAGATCCCGAAACACGTGGAGTTCGTGCCCGAGCTGCCGAGGAACGCGGCCGGCAAGCTGCTCAAGGCCCGGCTCCGCGACCGCCACGGCCAGGGCGGCCATTGACCGGCCCGCCCGCCGCCGCGCCCACCCGCGACCCGAGGAGATGACCCATGCGCACCTCACCGCCGTTCCGCGCCGACCACGTCGGCAGCCTGCTGCGGCCCCAACGGCTCCTTCAGGCCAGGCAGACCCTGTCCGGGGAGGAACTGCGCGAGGCCGAGGACCAGGCCGTCCGCGAGGTGGTGCGCCGACAGGAGGCGATCGGCCTGCAGTCGGCCACCGACGGCGAGTTCCGGCGGGCCTCCTGGCACATGGACTTCATCTACCGGCTCGGCGGCATCGGCCAGGCCACCGACGAGCACATCACCGTCCGCTTCCACAACGAGCGGGGCGACATCGAGTTCACCCCGGCCGCGCTGCGGGTCCACGACAGGATCCGGCTCGCCGAGCCCATCTTCGCCGACGACTTCACGTTCCTGCGCGACACCGTCACCACGGCGGTGCCCAAGCTCACCATCCCGTCGCCCAGCATGGTCCACTACCGCGGCGGCCCCGCCGCCATCGACCGGGACGTCTACCCGGACGTGGAGGAGTTCTGGTCCGACCTCAGTGCCGCCTACGCCGAGCAGGTGCGCCGCATCGGCGAGCTCGGCTGCGCGTACCTGCAGTTCGACGACACCAGCCTGGCCTACCTGAACGACCCCGCCCAGCGCGCCGAGCTGGCCGAACGCGGCGACGACGCCGACCACATGCACCTGCGCTACATCAAGCAGATCAACGCCGCGATCGCCGCCAAGCCCGACGGCATGACCATCACCACCCACATGTGCCGCGGCAACTTCCGCTCCTCGTGGGCCGCCGCCGGCGGCTACGACTTCGTCGCCGAGGCGCTCTTCTCCGAGCTGGCCGTCGACGGGTTCTTCCTGGAGTTCGACGACGAGCGCTCGGGCGGGTTCGAGCCGCTGCGGTTCGTGCCGCCCGGCAAGATGGTGGTGCTCGGGCTGGTCACCACCAAGCGCGGCGAGCTGGAGTCGAAGGACACGCTCAAGCGCCGCATCGACGAGGCCGCCAAGTTCGTCGACCTCGACCAGATCTGCCTCTCCCCGCAGTGCGGCTTCTCCTCGACGGTGGAGGGCAACGTGCTCACCGCCGACCAGCAGTTCGCCAAGCTGGCGCTGATCGTGGAGACCGCCCGGGAGGTGTGGGGCTGACGGCTGGGCGCGCCCCGTCAGCCCCCATGATGGCGCGCGCCCTGCTCCCTGGGCAGTCCGGCGGCGCGGTCGTCAGGGGTGGGCGCGGCATCCCGGGCGGCCGAGGACGACCACCACCAGGGAGCCGTTCCTCCGGGGGCACGGAGCCGCCGCACCGGACGCGTGAGGGCCGGTCAGGCGCGGGCATTCCGGAGAGCCGGGCTGCGGCTCGCACGTAGGACGGACGGGCAGCCCGAGCGCGGCGGCCAGGGCGTGGGCGCCCGTCGTGGTCAGGCTGATCGGAGATCCTGCCATGGCCTCCGGCCGCCCGCCGGGGACGTCCTTCCCGGCGCGGCCCGGCGGCGGCTCGCCCCGGGCCCTGAACAGACCGAGGGCGGTCAGGATCAGGGCGAAACCGCCGATGATGCCGGCGGCCTCGTCGGCGGCGCTCGTGCCTTCGGCGACGATGGTGACGCCCAGATAGACCAGCCCGACCGAGGCCAGGACGGTGGTGAAAAGCTTTCTCGCTCTGTTCTTGCGATTCTTCGACATGGAACTGCGTCTCGGCTTTCCGTAAGCGACGGTTTTCACGTGTTCTGACGCAGGTCAGCGGAGGTTTGCCGAGGAGGGGCCGTCACGATTCCGCAACGTTGAAAGTTATACGAAAGCAGGCCGGGCAAGTTTTAGGTAAATGTCAGAGAATTGTGCATGAAAGGGTAGGTGAGGTATTCGTACCACTCCATGAGGCGAGAAAACCGAAACTAGTGGACGATCCGGGAGTCAGCAGGGCGTTCCAGCCGAGATGCGTCACGGTCACGTGGGCGCCGTCGGAGGTCAGGGCGCCGTTCCAGATCTGACTGACGCGCTGCCCGTCGGCGAACGTCCACGACACCCGCCACCCGCTCGTCGCGGTGGCGCCCGTGTTGGTCACCGTCACCTCACCCTGGAACCCGCCGTGCCACTGACTGGTGTTGCGGTAGGCGGCCGTGCACCCGCCCGGCGGCGTCACCGTGGGCGTCACCGTGGGCGTCACCGTGGGCGTCACCGTGGGCGTCACCGTGGGCGTCACCGTGGGGGTGACGGTGGGGGTGACCGTGGGAGTGACGGTCGGGTGCGGGCCGGAAAGGGCGTCGGCCAGCGCCGGGTACCACCGGTCGGCGATCTTCCGGTCACCCGAGGCGTTCGGGTGCACCCCGTCGTAGGTGTCCGCGGCGGTGCTGAACCCCGTCCACTGGTCGACCACCACCACCGGCGACTGCGCGGTGGAGATGCCCGCGGCCCAGGCCGGGATGGCGTTGTTCAAGGCCACCACCCGCTGGGCGCACGCCCCGCACGTGGCCGGGGTCATCGGGATGATCTGCGCGACCAGGACGCGCATCGCCGGGTTGCTCGCCCGCATCTGACCCACCAGCGTGGTGTACGCGTCCAGGATGGCTGCGGGCGGGATGTCACTCCACACGTCGTTGGTGCCGAAGTGCATCAGCACGACGTCCGGCCTGGTGGCCGCCAGCCAGCCGGGAAGCTGGTTCTGGCGGGCCACGTTCGTGACGAGCGCGCCGCCGTGCCCCTCGTTGTCTCCGTCGTACGCGACCGAGCAGCCCTGGGGCGGGAGGGTGCCGACGAAGTCGACGTCGGTGTGGCCGGTGTCCCGCAGCCGGTTCCAGAGCAGGGCCCGCCAGCAGCCGGGGGAGCCGGTGATGGAGTCGCCGAGCGGCATGACGCGGATGGCGGCGGCGCCCGCGGCGGTCCCGTTCGCGGCGACCAGCGTCCCCGCCAGGAGAGCCAGCACCGCCACCAGGATGACCCGTACCCTCGCCATCGCCCGCTCCCGTCGTCGTCTCCGCAGATCGTAGGAAGGGGCCGGGAACTCGCAAAGACGGCCGCCTCCCCGAAGGGCCGTGACCTGCGCGGACCGCCAGAAAGGGGATGTAACTTTCAACCCCGCGCTACGGAGGGCCGTTCCCGTTCCGTTCCCGGGGACGGGGTGGGAGCGGAGGGCGCCCGGTGGGGAGCCCTCCGCTGGGGTCAGTGGCGGTCGCTCACGTGCCGGACCTGGTCGCCGGCGTGGTCCGTGGTCGTCCTGGCCGCCTCCGAGGCCGACTCGCGCACCTGCTGGGCCGCCTGCCCGGCGACGTCCTTGACGTCATGGCCGAGGCTCGCGGCCGACTCGCGCACGCTCTCCTTGATCGGCTCCACCAGGTCTCCGGCCTGCTCCCTGAGCTGCTCACCGGCCCGCTGCTCCGCCTCGGTGCGGGGGATGAGCGCGGCCGCCAGCAGCCCGACGCCGAACGCGATCAGGCCGGCGGCCAGCGGGTTGCCCTGCGTGCCGCGCATCGCCTGCTCGGGAGCCGCCCGCACGGCGCCCGCCGCGTGCTCGGCCCCCTGGCGGACCGCGCCCGCGGCCTGCTCCGCGCCTTCCCTGACGGCCTCGCCCGCCTGGTGCGCGCCGTGCGAGACGGTGCCCGCCGTCTGCGCCGCGCCGTGGCGGATCTGGTCGGTGGTGCGGGACGAGGTTCCCATGATGCGCTCCCATGTCGTACGCGCTGCGTCGCGCGCGCGGTCGGTCCGGCGTCGCACGATCCGCTTCGGGCTGGTACGGTCCGCCAGCCGGTCGACGTCGGCGGCGAGCTCGGCCCGGGTGACGGCGATCTGGCTTCTCACTTCCTCAGGTCGCGTGCCCATGCCGCGTCCTCCTTGAGGGTTTCGATGGTCTGCTCCGGCTTCGGGTTCACCCGGCGCAGCCGGGCGCGTCCGGACACGAACAGCGCCGCCCCGGCCGCCGCCCAGATCGCCGCGACGATCAGCGCCGCCCAGCCCAGGTCCATGACGTTGCCCAGGCCGAACATCACGGCCAGCGTCAGCAGCACGGCCACCATGTAGCCGGCGAACCCGGCGCCGCCGAGCATCCCCGCGGCCTTGCCGGCCTTGACCGCCTCCTGGCGGATCTCCGCCTTGGCCAGCTCCACTTCCTGGCGGAACAGTTTGGAGACGTCCTCGCCTATTTCGGCGACGAGCTGGCCGAGCGACTGCTGTTCCTGGTCGGGGGTGGTCATGGCAGGTCACCGGCCCTGCCGGGGGGCGGGGTCGCGGTGCCGGGAGGGGGTACCGGCCGGGTCGGATCCCCGCTGCCCTCCAGGTCAGGCTCGCCGTACGGCCCGGTCCCGGGAGCGCCCGGCTCGGTGTAGGGCGCGGAGCCCGGCGCGGCGTACGGCGCGGAGCCGGTCTCGGTGTAGGTCGTGGAGCCCGGCTCGGCGTACGGGGTGGGCCCCGCGGGGTACGTGCCGCCGGTGAACGCGTTCGGCGCCGGCTCCGGGGACCGCCGCTCGTCCTGCTGCGGGCCGCTGGTGGCCTTGGCGATCCGGCCCACCAGGAACCCGGCGGCCAGCGCCCCGGCCAGGAACACCGCCGGCTTGCGCCGGGCGAAGTCCTGCACCTCGCTCACCACCCCGGCGAGGCCGTGCTGCTCCAGGTAGTCGGCCGCTCGCCGTCCCCCGTCGGCGACCTGCCGCACCACCCCGGCCACCTGCGAGTCCGGCTTGGCGCCGTCGTTCATCGCGGCCAGCTCGTCCGCCCACTGGCGGATGCCCTGCGCGGCCCGCTCACTCTGGTGCCTGGCCTGCGCCCTGGCCTGTTCACGGATCTGCTCGACGGCCTGGCGAGTCTGCTCGCGGGCCTCTCCAGCGACGACCCCCGTCTGCTCCCGCGCCGTCGCGGCCACCTCACGGGCCGCCTCCTTGCCTTGCTGGAACGTCCCCTCCTGCTGTACGCGGGGCGGCTGGGGGGAGGTTCCGGCTGGATACTCGGTCATCGATGCCCTCCAAGGGCTCGTGTCGTCCAGAGCGCCTGCCGCTACCCTCCGTCCCAAGCCCTATTCAAAGACGGGCAAACAACGCCCAAAGACAACGGGCTTTCACCGACCGGCTCCTGGACCGACGCGGGCCGTACTCCTGGGCGAGCCCGTACGATCCCGAAAGAGTGTCGGCGGGCGGGTAGGCGGCGACACCGCCCGGCCGGGCATCAGGGCGGCAGGTGCGAGACGATCGTGTCCCGTATGAGGGCTATGTCGTCGATACTCTGCCGGGCGAGCTGATTGAAGATCAGGCCGTACTGGTGCGTGGCCGCCTGGTCCAGATAGAGCACCCCGTCACGGCCCATGTCCATCCAGACCAGCCGTTGCCCGGCATCGTCGCCAGGCTCCGAGAGCATCAGCAGGGTGAAGGAAGACTCGGCGATCTGCCGCGGCCTGCCGAGAAGGCTCAGCTGCATGTGGACGTTCGGCATATCCAGAATCTCGAGGAGCTTCCGGAGCTGTGCGCGCATGATGGCTGGTGATCCGAAGTGCCTCATCAGTACGGACTCGTCCAGGACGATATGCAGGTGCAGGGGTGAAGGCGCTTCGAGGAGCTGCTGACGTTTCATCCGGATGGCGATGCGATACTCGATCTGCTCGGGGGTGAGCGCGGTGTCGATCAATTGCCAGTTCTGGATGAGTTCGCGCGCGTAGGCCTCGGTCTGCAACAGACCCGGCACCACGTCGGCTTCCCAGAGACACGCCGCCCTGGCCACCGCCTCGATGTCGAGGAAAGCGGCGAAACCCTCCTGGGGAGATGACCCCGCGTACGCCCGCCACCAGCCTCGTGGCCGATCATGGGCCGTCAGCGCAAGCAGTCGCCGCCGGTGGTCGGGGGAGAGGCCGGGATCGTACAGATCGAGAAGGGCTTCCGCGTCGGTCGGGGAAATGCCGATGCGGGCGTTCTCTATCTTGCTCAGCTTGGCGGTGGACCAGCCGAGTCGTTCCTTCACGTCGTCGCCGGTCATGCCGGCCCGATCGCGGAGTCTGCGGAGCTCGGCGGCCATCATCAAGCGGGGGACAGGTGTCGGCTTGCGGTCGTTCACTCCACTGGCGCCAATCTCTTGATATACCCCGCTTTGTTGCTATTAGTCCCTTGAGGGGAGGCAGAGAAGTAACCCTTTCAGGAAATATTGCACGAAAACCTTCTCTCTGTCACCGTAATAAGAGGAGGAGAAGGTGATCCTCGCTCGGCCACACCTGGCTCTTCGATCACAAGTCTCCGACTGACCCTGGGCAGGGTGCGAGGCACGAGGCCAACGGCGACACCGTGCGCATGTGCCTGTTCACCACCTCGCGATCGGCCACCACCCCGGCCGGTCCCCGGAGAAGGAGGCCGTCACGTCCGATGGTTTCTGTTACCTCACGACCGGCCGGACACAGCGCCGGGCGGTCACGGCGCACCGCCTTGTAGCCCAGGGGGCCCTGGTGATGAGCTCCCGCGGCCCATGGCCGGTGCCATGGCACCGACTGCAACTGGGGTACCTGCACGACGTCTACCTGGCCCTGATACGGCGAGAGGTCCAGCTCAGCGCCCACTGGATCAGCGAGTTCGTGCCGCGATCCGCGACCATCCTGCTGGCTGAGACCGCCTCGAACGGCGCCACGGAGTTCGCTCTCGCCTGGGACGAGGAGAGCGGCTGGCGTCTGGGAGTGTTCGTCCAGGGTGACGAACGATGCCCCACCCTGCTCCGCCGCCAGGAGTACATCTGCGGAGCCGTGCTGCCCGATCCCGCCGAGGTGGCCGACACCGTCGTCACGCTGCTCAGGCGGCACCTGCGGCGGAGGTGGCCGTGGCAGGCGTCCCAGACGTTCTGGGGCGGCTACCCTCCCTCCTACCGCTGCTATCGGGACGTCGACGACGGCTTTGACGACCTCCTCCGAGGCCATCTCCCTCCGGACGACCCGAGTTGCCTCCCCTCATGGAGCGGCCACTGAAGCCTAAAATTTCCACATCGGGCAACAGCGAACCGGCGAATGCCGCCCGATCCCGGGCGTGATCATGTGATCATGTGACTTACCTGAACGCTAGGTCGATCTAGCTAGAGAGTCACAAGGCGGACAAATGATACATAGGGGCGGGATGCCGCACGCCGGGCTGACCGGCAGCGAGATCTGGAAGCGCGCCTGCGGTACGGACAAGAACTGCGTCGAGGTGGCAGGGCTGGCCGACGGCCGGGTGGCCATCCGGGACAGCAAGGACCTGACGGCTCCGCCCCTCGTCCTGGAGCCCGAGAGCTACGGGCTCTTCCTGGCCGCCATCAAACGCGGAGACCACTGACCCGCGCCGGTCGTCCCAGGAGCGCGTCGCGGGCCGGGTGATCGGCGGTCGCGTCGCGCTCCTGGTCCAGCTCACGCGGACAGGACCGCCCCCTTCCGCGTGTCACGCCCGGGGTGAGCGGACGCGCGGAGAGGGCAGGGCAGGGGGCATGAAGAAGACACTGCTGGCCACGACGCTCGGCACCGCCGCGGCGGCCGCTCTGGGCGCCGCCGCCACCCGATCCGGGATGCCCTGGTTCCAAAAACTCGACAAGCCCTCATGGCAGCCGCCGCCGGTCGCCTTCCCTCTGGTGTGGAACCCGCTGTACGCGCTCATCGCCTACGGCGGCGCCCGCGCGCTGGACCGGGCGGGTGACGGGCGCGGCGCGCTCGGCCGCACGCTGGCGGCCAACCTGGCGCTGAACGCCGCCTGGCCGGCGCTCTTCTTCGGCCGCCGCTCGCCCCGGCTGGCGCTCGCCGAGATCTTCGCGCTCAACGCCGCCAACCTGCTGCTCGTGCGCAAGGCCCTGCGCGCCGACCGCACCGCGGGGCTGCTCCTGGTCCCGTACGCGTCGTGGACGGCCTTCGCCACGGTGCTGAACGCGGAGCTCGTCCGCAGGAACCCCGAGTAAAGGCCAACGGGCCCAACCCTTACGTAGTCGATCCCTCACGCAGGGTACTGATCCAGTCGGATGATCAGATCACCGTTCGCAGGGGGGATCCATGCGCAAGCGCACCATGATCGCAGTCATCACCGCCGCCACCGCCGGCGTGCTGCTGGCAGGCGGCCCGGCGACCGCCGAGGACGAGCGCTGCGTCAAGCGCCACGTCGGTCCGGGCTGGTCGCCGAACTGGCCGATGCTCGACGAACTGGGCATCAGGAGAATCGTCGAGCGGTCGTCCGGCACCGCCTCGGTGTGCGTCGGCGGCCGGTCCGCCACCCCGGAGCGGCGACCCAGCACCACGGCCGTCGAGCCGTAACCCGCCCGCCGGAGCCCGGCCGCCCCGGCGGGACGGCCGGGACGATCCTGACACCCGCCTGCCGGGCCGTCAGAGCGACAGGTCACGTGCCGGGTGCGCGGTGCCGCGCCCGCCGAGGCCCTACGCTGCTGCGCATGGCGAACCGGGTGATCGACGGCCGCTTCGAGCTCGTGGCCCGGCTCGGCGGCGGCGGCATGGGACTGGTGTGGCGGGCGTGGGACCAGGCGCTGCACCGGGAGGTCGCGCTCAAGGAGGTGCGGCCGCCCGATCCCGCCCTGGGGGAGCACGACCCCGCCCAGGCCCGTGAGCTGCGCGCCAGGGTGCTGCGCGAGGCGCGGGCCCTGGCCCGGCTCAACCACCCGCACGTCGTCACCATCCACCACATCGTCGACACCGGCGAGGACGCCTTCCCCTGGCTGGTCATGGAGCTGGTGACCGGGGGGACCCTCCAGGACCGGCTGTCCGACGGGCCGCTGTCCCCGGCCGAGGCGGCCCGGCTGGGGCGGGAGGTGCTGTCCGCGTTACGCGCCGCGCACGCCGTCGGCATCCTGCACCGTGACGTCAAGCCCGGCAACGTCCTGTTACGCCCGGACGGGCGCTGGGTGCTCACCGACTTCGGCATCGCCGCCGTCCAGGAGTCGCCGGGACTGACGGCGACCGGCTCGTTCATCGGCTCGCCCGAGTACATGGCGCCCGAGCGCATCAACGGCCACGAGGGCGATCCGGCCTCCGACCTGTGGTCGCTCGGCATGCTCCTGTACGTGGCCGTGGAGGGCCGTCACCCGCTGCGGCGGGCCACGCCGCTGGCCACCCTGGCGGCGGTGCTCAACCAGGAGGCGCCGCCGCCGGAGCGGGCGGGCGCGCTGGCGCCGGTGCTGTTCGCGCTGCTCAACCGCGACCCGGCGGCCAGACCGGACCCCGGCACGCTGGACCGCATGCTCACCGCCGCGGCCCAGGACCCGGGGCCGCCGCCCTACTCCGGCCCCCACCCGCTCCACGGCCCGTCTCATGCGGGTCCGTCCCATCCCGGCCCGTCCCATGCGGGCTCGTCCCACGCCGGCCCGCCGCTTCACGGCCCGTTCTCGTCCGGTCCGCATGGCCTGCCGGGGCAAGGCCCGCCGTCCGGGTCGGCCGGGTCGTACCCGGGGTCTCACGGCGGGCCCGCGTACGCCGGTTCTCCCGCGTACGGGCCGGGCGGCGGGCAGCCGTCAGGCCCGCAGGGGGCGTCCTGGAGCACCCTGCCGCCGCACGGCCGCAGATCGGGCCGCCGCAGGGGAGTGACGACGTCGATCGTCCTCGGCGTGGCGGCGGTCGTGGTCGCGGCGGCCGTGGTGTGGGCGCTGCCGGGGTTCCAGCGCGGCGGCGTCACCGCAGCCCCGTCCGCGGGCGACCGGACGAGCGCGCCGCCCGCCTCCGGGAGGCCCCCGGAGACGACCCCGGAGAAGACCCGGGAGGCGGCCACGGAGGAGACTCAGGGGCCGCCGGAGGAGCCAGCCGACCTGCTCACCCCGGCGGGGATGCGCCGCCTGGTCGCCGACCTGCGGACGGTCATGGGGGGCACGGAGGTCGTCGAGCTGGTCGTCTATCCGACGTACGCGATCGCCGGGGCCCCGGTCAAGGGCCGCAAGGCGGTCTACGACCGCTACACCTACCGGGGCGGCGTGGCCACCAAGGACGGCCCCGGCGGTCCCGTCACCAACCCCACCGTGAACCTGCGGGCCTACAACTGGAACGCGCTCCCCGGCCTGATCCGCAGGGCCGACAAGGAGCTCGGCATCAAGAAGCCCACGACCCGCTACGTCATCGTCGACGCCGCCTTCTACGAGAACGGCTCGATCCGGGTCTACGTCTCCGACGAATACCACGCGACGGGCTACCTGGCGGCCGATCCGACGGGCAAGGTGCTCGCGAAGTACCCAGCCGGAGGCTAGGAACGGTTAGATCCCGGCGTACCCGGGCACCTCATCGGCCATGGCGGAGCACGGGTTCCTGGTGATCGGCAACGCGGCGGCAGGCGGGGTCGACGAGACGGCGCGCGCGACGGTGCTGGAGGAGTTGTCGGGGGACGTGGCGACCTTCGACGTCGAGCGGCCTGGCGACATCGAACGCGCCCTGGCCGACCATCCCGCACGCGTCCCTGTCGTGCTGGGCGGCGACGGGACCGTTCACGCGGTGGTGGCGGCGCTGCTGGCCAGGGGAGAGCTGGCCGAGCGCCCGATCGGGCTGGTGCCGCTGGGCACCGGCAACGACCTGGCGCGCGCCCTGGGCATCCCGCTCGACCCGCGGGAGGCGGCCCGCGCGCTGGACGGTGGCCGGGAGCGGACGCTGGACCTGCTGGTCGACGACGAGGGCGGCATCGTGGTGAACGCCGTGCACGTCGGCGTCGGCGCGCACGCCTCCGAGCACGCGGTCGCCCTCAAGCCGCTGCTGCGCCGGGCCGCGTACGCGGTGGGCGCGCTGGTGGCGGGGGTGCGCAGCAAGGGGTGGCGGCTGCGGGTGAAGGTGGACGGCGAGCCGGTCACGGACGGGCGGCGGCGGGTGCTCATGGTGGGGATCGGCAACGGCGTCTCGATCGGCGGCGGCACCCCGCTCGCGCCGCACGCCCGCCCCGACGACGGCCTGGCCGATGTGGTGATCTCGTACGCGGTCTCGCCGCTGGCCCGGCTGTCCTTCGGTGTTCTGCTGCGTCGCGGCAGGCATCCGGAGCGCGCCGACGTGGTGACGGTCAGGGGCCGGGACGTCACCGTGGAGGGCGAGCCGGTCCCGGCCAACGCCGACGGCGAGCTCTTCCCCCCGGCGACCCGCCGCGCCTGGACGGTCCGCCGCGCCGCCTGGCGGGTGATCGTTCCGCAGGACTCCTGAGCCGCGTGGTCGTCCCGCAGGACTCCTGAGCCGCGTGGTCGTCCCGCAGGACTCCTGAGCCGCGTGGTCGTCCCGCAGGACTCCTGAGCCGCGTGGTCGTCCCGCAGGACTCCTGAGCCCCCTGGCGGGTCGGCGCGGCATCGCTCACAGTGGAGACCTGACGGTTCTCACCCTCAGGGGGACGAGTGAGCGAGTCGCCACAGCTGCCGATGTGGATGCGCAGGAACGGTTTCGGCCCTGCGCCCGAGCTGTCCGCCGCGGAGCGGGTCAGCCGGGTCGCCACCCCGTTCGGCGCCGACGCCTGGATGGTCACCCGCCACGCCGACATCCGCGAGGTGCTGGGCGACGCCGAGCGTTTCCCGATCGCCATGCGCGGCCTGGCGCAGTTGCCGGGCGCGCCGGAGCTGACCGAGGAGCAGCTCGCCGTCCTGCGCGCCGGCAATCTGCTCCAGATGAACCCGCCCGACCACACCCGGGTGCGCCGCGCCCTGGCGGCCGAGTTCACCGTCCGCCGGATGCGCCGCCTGGAGCCGCGCGTCGCCCGCATCGTCGGCGAGCACCTGGACGCCATGGAGGCGGCCGGCCCGCCCGCCGACCTGGTGAGCGCGTTCGCGCTGCCCGTCCCGTCGCTGGTCATCTGCGAGCTTCTCGGGGTCCCGTACGAGGATCGGGAGGACTTCCAGCGGCGCACCGGCCGCATGCTCGACATGCGCACCCCGCCCGACGAGGCGGTCCGGCTCCAACTGGAGTCGCGCGCGTACATGGCCGAGCTGGTCGCCCGTCAGCAGGCCGACCCCGGCGAGGAGCTGATCGGCACGCTGGTGCGCGAGCACGGCGACGACCTGTCCACCGACGAGCTGATCGGCATCGGCGGGCTGCTGCTGCTCGCGGGGCACGAGACCACCTCCAACATGCTCGCGCTGGGCACCCTCGCCCTGCTGCGCCACCCCGGCCAGCTCGCCCTGCTGCGCGAGGAGCCGGGCCTGGTGGAGGCCGCGGTCGAGGAGCTGCTGCGCTTCCTGAGCATCGTCCACTCCGGCACGTTCAAGGTGACCGGCGCCGAGGTCGAGATCGCCGGGCAGCGGATCGGGCCGGGCGAGCTGGTGGTGTGCGCCCTGCCCGCCGGCAACCACGATCCGGAGCTGGTGGACGATCCCGGCCGCCTGGACCTGTCGAGGGGCGAGCCCGGCCATCTGGCCTTCGGGCACGGCGTCCATCACTGCCTGGGCGCGCCGCTGGCCCGGATGGAGCTGCGCATCGCGCTCCCGGCGCTGCTGGAGCGCTTCCCCGCGCTCAGGGAGGCGGAGCCGGCCCCGGTCTTCCGCGGTCAGCACATCGTCTATGGGCTGACCTCCCTGCACGTCGCCTGGTGACTCAGGCGGGGGTGATCGGGAAGTTGTGCCGGAAGACGTTGCCCGGGTCGTAGGCGGCCTTGACCCGCCGCAGGCGCTCCAGCGTCGGCGGCGGGAACACCCGGGTCAGCAGCTTGTCGTCGAAGTGCGGCTCGAAGCTGAGGTAGGCGGCCGTCACGTTCAGCCCGTCCCACGCCCGCTCCGCGCGCTCCACCGCGCCCGGGAGGACCACGCCGGTGATCGAGAAGTTCTGGGTGCGGTGGGCGTAGGCGGTGGCGGCGGGGTCGACGTCGTTGACCGCGCCGCCGACCGAGCGCACCTGGAGCATGCCGAGCAGCCCGTCGCCGAACATCTGCGCGAGCCGTCCCGTGGTGGCCGCGTCGAGGTGGTCCACCAGCGCGGAATGGCCGTGCAGGCCGCCGGCCTGCCCGGTGTGCCGGTTGCGGTGCGGCGCGACGACCGCCGCGTACGGGGCGAGCCGCGCCTCCTGCCGCAGCACCGGCGCCACCTCCAGGAACGGCTCCAGCGCCGCCACCGCCTCATCGGTGTCGTCGCCGGCCCACACGGCGAGCGTCTGGGCGAGCGGGCCCTGACCCGGGCCGCCCTGGAAGATCGTGGTGAACGGGGTCAGCCTGCGCGGGCTCGCCTCCACCGTGCGCCCCCAGCTCTCCAGGTACGCGGCAGTGTCGGAGGCGTCGTGCACGAACACGGCGAACACCACGTCGGCCAGCTCGGCCGCCTCGATGTCGAACGAGGTGACGACGCCCAGGTTGCCGCCCGCGCCGCGCAGCCCCCAGAACAGGTCCGGGTGGTGCCCGGCGTCCGCCCGCACGGTCCGGCCGTCGGCCAGCACCACGTCGGCGCCCACCACGTGGTCGAGCGTGAGCCCGTAGGAGCGGGCCAGGAACCCCTGCCCGCCGGCCGTGGCCAGCCCGCCCACGCCGACGTCGCCGTAGTCGCCCGAGCTGATCGCCAGCCCGTGCGGGGTGAGGGCCTGCGCCACGTCGCCCCAGCGGGCGCCGGCGCCGACGCGCACCAGCCCGCGCCCGCGGTCGAGCACCTCGACCGTGTCGAGCGCGCCGACGTCGACGACGATCCCGCCGTCGTTGGTGGACCGCCCGCTGATGCCGTGGCCGCCGCTGCGCACGGCCAGCGGCACGTCCTGGCCGCGCGCGTACGCCACCGCCTCGGCCACTTGCGCGGCCGTGGCGGGGCGGAGCACCAGGCCGGGGGAGCCGGGCCACACGTAGGTGGAGCGCACGCGCTCGTACTCGCGGTCGCCGGGCTCGACGGCGCGGTCCGCCAGTGAGGCGGGCAGCGCGTCGTAGTCGATGCCGGGACGGCGCAGGGAGAGCGCCCGGGGCGGTCGCGCGGGACCGGTGGCGGCGCCGCGGGTGGCGCGTTCGGCGGCGACGGCCTCGCGCAGCGCGGGCGCCAGCTCCCGGCCGAGCCGCTCGACGGCGCCGGGGTCGTCCCCGGCGAGGATGAACGTGCTGATCCCGTCCTCGACGACCAGCGGCAGCAGCCGCTCCACCCACTCCCCGGCGGGGCCGCCGGCGAACCCGTCCATGAGGTTGAGCAGGCGGCGGATCTCCCGTGGGTCGCGGCCCGCCCCGGCCGCCGCCTCATCGATGATCTTGTTGCCCGCGGTGATGTCCTCCGGCGTGGCGTAGCCGAGGCTGGGCAGCCAGCCGTCCGCCTTCTCGCCGACGAGCCGCAGCATCCTCGGCTTGTACGCGCCGAGCCAGATCGGCACGTGGTGGGCCGGCGCGGGACCCCGCTTGGCGCCGTCGACCCGGTGGTAGGCGCCGCCGGCCTTGAGCGGGCGGCGCTCGCCGGCGTCCCACACGCCGCGGATCACGTCGATGGCCTCGCTGAGCGCGTCCACCGCCTGCCCGGGGGTCAGCCGCCGGCCGCCCATCGCCGCCACCGCGTCCCAGAACGCGCCCGCGCCCAGGCCCAGCTCCACCCGGCCGCCCGACAGCAGGTCCAGGCTCGCGACCGATCGGGCCAGCACGGCGGGCGGCCGCAGCGGCAGGTTGAGCACGTTGCCCGACAGGTGGATCCGCTCCGTGCGCGCCGCCACCCAGGTCAGCAGCGTCCAGGTGTCCAGGAAGGCCGGTTGGTACGGGTGGTCCTGGAAGGTCACCAGGTCGAGGCCGGCCTCCTCGCTCAGCCGTGCCAGCTCGACGGCCCGCTCGGGCCGGGCGGCCTGCGGGGTGATGAACGACCCGAAACGCAGGTCGTGGCCGTAGTCGGGCATCGCATCCTCCAATAGGTAGATATGTCAACCTTAATCAGCTTAGGTGACATGTCAACCTCGGTGGCATAGGCTGGCGGCATGACAGCCACGACCGCCTCCGAGCTGGCCGCGTGGCGGGCCTACAGCACCGCGCACGACCAGCTGACCGCCCACCTGTCCCGCGAGCTGGCCCGGGCCACCGGGCTGTCCGAGGCCGACTACCGGATCCTCGACGCGCTGCTCGACGCCCCCGGCGGGCGGATGCGGGCCCTGGAGCTGCGCTGGGTGCTGCAGTGGGAGAAGAGCCGGCTGTCCCACCAGGTGGGCCGGATGGCCAGGCGCGGCCTGCTCGGGCGCGAGTCGTGCGCCGAGGACGCCCGGGGCTGGGACATCACGCTCACCCCCGAGGGACGCGAGGCCGGCGCGCGGGCCCGGCTGGTGCGCGAGCACTCCGTCCGCCGCACCGTGCTCGAAGCGCTCGGACCCGACCGGCTGGCCCAGCTGGCGGAGACGGCGGCCCTGCTGTCGGCCCGGCTGGAACGGGTCGCGGAAGAGGACCCGTCCTGCCGCGCCGCCCGCGCCGAGGCCTTCCCCGAGGCTTCCGAAGACCCGGGGCCGTCACCCCGCTGAGCGCAGCAGCAGCAGGGCGATGTCGTCGTCGCGCTGGCCGGCGCTCTGGGCCTGCTCCAGCAGGGCGTCCGCGATCTCCTGCAGCGGCCGCCGGGCGAAGCGGCCCAGCCGCCGGCACAGGTCCTCGATGCCGTCGTCGAGCGTCACGCCGGGCGCCTCGACCAGCCCGTCGGTGTAGAGCACGAGCATGCCGCCAGGGGGCAGCGCCATCCGCGCCGCCTCGTACGCGGCGTCCGGGTCGATGCCCAGCAGGAGCCCCGGCGGCGGCTCGATCAGCCGGACGTCCCCGTCGTGGTGCAGCAGTGCGGGGAGGTGCCCGGCGCTGGCCACGTCCAGCAGCTCCCGGCTCAGGTCGAGGTTGACGTAGAGGCAGCTGGTGAACCGGTTCGGCGTCAGGTCGATGAGCAGCCGGTTGGCGTGCGTGAGCACCTGGCCGGGGTCGGCCCCCGAGGCGGCGTAGGCGTGGATCGCGGTGCGCACCTGCCCCATCAGCGCCGCCGCCGTCGGGTCGTGGCCCTGCACGTCGCCGATGACCGCGGCCGCGCAGGTGTCGCCGAGCCGGATCAGGTCGTAGAAGTCGCCGCCGATGTCCATGCCGCGGGTGGCGGTCACGTAACGGGACGCCATCTCCAGCCCGTCGACCCGTGGCAGTCGGTGGGGGAGCAGGCTGGCCTGGAGGCTCTGCGCGAGCTGGTGCTTGGTGTCGTAGAGCGTGGCCCGTTCCAGCGCCTGCGCGACCAGCCCGGCGAGCGAGGTGAGGGTGGCGCGCTCGTCGGCGGTGAAGTGGTGCGGGCGCTCGTAGCCGATCACGAGCGTGCCGAGCGTCCGTACCGGCGTGTTGAGCGGCAGCACCGCGCAGGCCGCGATGCCGTCGTCGGCCGACGGGGGATAGATCTCGCGCAGCTCTCTGGGGGTGGCGTAGAACACCGGCCCGGCCGGGGCGCCGGGGGCGCTGGGGGCGTCGGGCTCGGACATCGACCACTCGTTGAACTGCTCGATGCTCGCCTGGACCGTGCCGTGGCTGCCGAGCAGGATCATGCGGCCGCTCTCCATGGTGACGATGGACAGGGACTGCGCGTTGAAGAAGGGCAGCACGTGGTCGGCCACCTGGTCGACGACCTCCTGCACGGTGGCCGCCTGGCTGAGTGTGGTGGCCAGCTGCAGCATGCCGTACAGGGTGGTGGCGTCCGCCGTCACCCCGCCGGGCGGCATCGGGTCGGGCATGAGATGGCCGGGGTCGCGCGCCATGGTGCTGGGCGTGATCCGGACGCTGAGGCCGAGCGGAGCCGGGTAGAGCTGGAAGGCCAGCCACTGCTGCCCGCCGGGACGCCGGGCGGTGAAGGAGGCGGGCTCCTGGCTGATCACCGCCGCCCGGTAGCGGTCCTCGTACTGGGGGGTTTTCAGCCACGGCAGCACCTCCCAGGGGCGCTCGCCGAGCAGGCGGGACGGCGACTCGCCGAGCAGTTCGGCGGCCGGTGCGGTGAGGAAGGTGATCCGGCCCTCCAGGTCCAGCGCCAGATAGCCTTCCGGCAGCCCGTTGAGGCAGTCCAGGGCGGCCAGGCCGGCATCGGGGTCGAGGTGCCGCCCCCGAGCGCGGGAGACGACGCGCGGCCGGGCCCGCGCCTGCACCGGCTGCCCGATCAGCGCGGCCTCGCGCAGCACCGTGCCCATCTCGCGGCACGTCTCCTCGATCACCCGCCGCTGTTCCTCGGTGAGCTCCGCCTGGCCCGACGGCCACGCCAGCAGCAGGCCGCCCCAGTCGGCGTCGCCGGTGTGGACGGGCGCCGCGGCCAGCGCGAAGTGGTACGGCAGCGCCAGTGCGGCGCCGGGGAAGCTGCGGGCCAGGTCCTCCTGGTCGGCAAGCCAGACCAGGCGGCGTTCGCGCACCGCCACCGCGACCGGGACCGGCCCGCTGAGGCGGACCCTGGACCAGGCTCGGGCGATCGCGGCGGGGAATCCGTGCTCGGCTTCCATGAACAGCACCTGGCCGTCCTCGCCGAGCAGGTAGAGGGCGCCGATGTGCGCCCCGCTCGCGTCGACGGCGTCCAGCAGGAGGCCATGGAGGTGCCGCGCGTCCCGGCCGGGGCCCGCGGCGGCCTGGGGCTCTCGCCGCACGTCGCTAGCCCTTCCCGGCCCCGATAGCCATAAATCCCCAGAAATCCCCCATACAGGCAGGATGCACCTATATATCCGCAGTCAAACCTGAAATTTCCTGACAGCGACAACCGTGGTCGTCACGCGATGCTTTCGTGACCGGACGAGGGGTAAGGGGCAGGTGAGCGCTAGGGGTATCGGGGGAGGCGTGAGACGTTCGCTGCGGCCGCGGCGCGAGAGGAACCACCTGACGCAGTGGATGTTCTCGGCCATGCTGATCGTCGTCACCGTGGCGGTGCTCGGGCTCGGCCTGCTGCTCGGGGCCGTCGACCGGCTGGCGCCGCTGCTCATCTTCCTGCCCGCGATCATCTCCGGGATCGGCAGCGTCGCGCAGACCACCGTCGCGTCGGTGTGGGTGGTCGTGGTGATGGGCGCGGCGCTGTACCCCGCGGGCGAGGGCGCCGGCCTCGACGTGAGCGCGGTGGTCTTCGCGGCCCTGTTCGGCGTGGGGAGCGTGGTCGGCTGCCGTTACCGGATCACCCGCGACCAGGAGGTCCACCGGCTGCGCTCGGCCGGTGCGGCGCTGCAGCGGCAGCTCGTCCGCCCGCTGCCGCTGCGCACCCCCCACGTGGTGGTCGACGGGGCCTACGAGCCGGTGGAGGAGGACTCCACGGTCGGCGGCGACATGTACGAGGTCGCCGACACCGATCACGGCACCCGGGTGATGATCGCCGATGTGCAGGGCAAGGGCCTGCACGCGATCGGGGCGGCCATCGCGCTGCTGGGCGCGTTCCGGGAGGCGGCCCATCGCGAGGAGAGCCTGATCGGCGTGGTGGAGGCCCTGGAGACCGCGGTGGCCAGGTACAACGAGGGCGAGCGGCGCGCGGGCGAGCCGGAGCGGTTCGTCACCGCCCTCGTCCTGCACATCGACGACCGGCCGGAGGCGGAGGCGGTCAACTGCGGGCACATCCCGCCGTACCTGATCGCCGACTCCCGGGCGTGGCAGGCCGATCTCGGCGAGCCGGAGCTCCCGCTCGGCCTGAGCGGACTGGCCAGGCGGGGGAGCAGGCCGCGCGCGTCGGCGCGCTTCCTGTTCCCCCGGAAGGCCAAGATGCTGCTCTGCACGGACGGCGTCACCGAGGCGCGCGCCCCTGACGGCGTCTTCTACCCGCTGGAGGCCCGGCTGCGCGCCTGGGCCAGGCATCCTCCCCAGGGCCTGGCCGACGCGCTGCTGTCGGACCTGCACGCCTTCACCCGCGCCGACTTCGGCGACGACCTGGCGGTCCTCACGCTGCGCCGGACCGGCTCGGGATGGCGCTGATCAGCCGGGGTCGCCGGCCCGGTCGGCGCCCAGGTCGCGGTGCCGGAACATGTCGATCAGCGCCTGGACCGGGATGCCGGCCTCGGTGTGGTGGCGCAGCTCGGCGCTCGGGTCGATCTGGTAGTGGTTGCGGCGCCCGATCCGGATCCGCTCCAGATAGCCGGCTTCCTCCAGGTCGGAGACGATCCCCTGAGCGGCTCGTTCGGTGATGCCGATCGTCGCGGCGATGTCGCGGAGCCGCGTCTGCGGATCGGTGGCCACGGCGATCAGCACGCGCGCGTGGTTGGTCAGGAACGTCCACCCGGACTTTCGGTCGACGACATCGCTCATCCCATCGCCACCCTCCTGGGCCCATCTTTGTTCACCGGAACATTTTATACCGAAAACTTCTTCCGGTATGGTGTGACGCGGAGGTCGCGTCGCGGGGAGTCACGATGGTGATGAGCAACGTCCGGCACACCCAGGTGCCGTTGTCCGAAGAGCCGCGTGCCGAAGAGCCGCGTGCCGAAGAGCAGTTGTACGCCGACGGCATGCTCCGCGTCACCCGCACGGTGACGCCGGGGTGGGCCCTGGTCCGGTTGGAGGGCGACCTCGACGTCACCAACCGCACACGGGCGCTGTCCGCGCTGAGACGGGCGCTGAGACGGGCGCGGCCCCTCGGGGATCGCCTGATCGTGGACGTCGGCGGCGTGCGCTTCATCGACGTCGCGGGGCTGCGCGCGCTGCTCGACTTCACCGAGGACGCCGCCGCCGTCCTCCGCGACGTCCCGGCCCAGATGCGCCGCCTGATGGACCTGCTCGACCTGCCCCCGCTCGACCGAGCGGACAGCCGGACGCCCGCCCCCGGAGGGAGCGGGCGCCGCGTAAAGGGGCGGGGGATCGCCTAGTTCAGCGACTCCGCGGGGCCGTGCCGGTGCGCGGCCTGACCGCGCGCCTGGCTCGCCGCCGTCCCCGCGCCGCCGATGCCGCCGGTGTCGAAGGCGTACGTGGCCGCCAGGGTGGCGATCGCGTCCGCGTTCACGTCCAGCGCCTTGTCACTGATGTTCTTGATCGTGTCGCAGGCCTGGTGGTAGCACGGGTCGAGCGGGACGCCCGCCGTGCCGCCGAAGATCGCGGCCTCCTCGGGGGTCTTGAGCACCTCGGCGCCGGTGAACAGGCCACCGGACGGGATGCCGACCTCGATGAACGGCCCGTAGTCCGACCGGCCGGTGAAGGCCGTCGCGGTGAACGGCTCGCCGCGGTCGGCGAAGTACTTCTCGAAGTCCGCCTCGATCTGGTCGGATCCGGGAGGCCCGGCGGTGCCGAAGGCGTCGCCGTCACCGTCGTAGATGCCGAAGGTGTAGTTCGTCGAGGCGATCATGTCGAAGTTCAGGTAAAGAGCGATCTTGGCCCGCTCCTCCTCGGGGAGGTTGGCCACGTAGTGCGCCGAGCCGAGCAGGCCGAACTCCTCGGCCCCCCAGAACGCGAACCGCATCTTGTTCTTCGGCTTCAGCTTGGCCATCTGGAGCGCGACCTCCAGGACGCCGGCGCTGCCCGAGCCGTTGTCGTTGATGCCGGGACCCTCCTGGACGCTGTCCAGGTGCGCGCCGAGCATGACGACGTTGCCCGGGTCGCCCTTCCGGCTCTCCGCGATCACGTTGTACGTGGTCCGCATCTCGGAGACCGGGTCCCAGTTCATCGTGACGGACGTGCCGGCGGCCGCGAGCTCCTCGCCGACGGCGAAGCTGGTGAAGAACGAGGGGATGGTGATGCCGGGACCGCCGAGCACCGGGTTCAGGTCGATCTCGGTGCGGCCCTCCTGGCCCTCGTTGAACACGATGGCGCCGGACGCGCCCGCGGCGATCGCGTTCTCCACCTTGACCCGGAAGTTGCACGTGCCGCGCTGCATGAGCGCGATGCCGCCGGGGGTGAAGCCCGCGAAGTCGCTCGCCTCGCAGCCCGAGGTGGAGCTGTTGGGCTCGCCGGGCGGCAGCGTCAGGTCCACCGGCTGGATCGGTCCGCTGACCGAGCCGGCCGGGGAGTCGCCCATGGCGATGTAGTCGCTGAAGAACCCGTAGCGGTAGGTCTCCTCCTGCGGCGCGGTGCGCTTGAGCAGGGGCGGCGTCCGGTAGCCCTCGAAGAGGAACTCGAACGGCTGGACCGTGACCTTGTACCCGGCCAGGCGCAGCAGCAGGGACACGTAGTCGCGCGAGGCGTCGTAGCCTCTGGTGCCCGACACGCGGGTGCCGTCGAAGCGGTCGGCGATCGCCTGGAACACCCGCAGGTGGTTCTTGACGTTCTTGCCTGAGACAGCCTTGACGATCTTACGAACGTTGTCGTTGCGGGGATGGGCTTGGGCCGGTCCGGCGGCGGCGACCGTGGAGAGCGCCACTGCGGCGGCGACCACGCCGGCCACGCACGTACGCAGGCGGGAACGCATGATTGCTCCTTGGAACAAGGGGGGATGACCCGGATCAAAATCGCGCGTTCCCCGAATTTATTGAGAATTTAGGCCGTCATGGAAGAGATGGAGAAGCATCTGTTCCATCACGGAGTCAGAACGGACCCGCGGGATTTCCCGTCCGCCACCCGTGCCGCCCACGGTGCCCGGCGGTCCCGTGCCTCGTCATAAGGTGTTCGGCATGGCTCCGAAGATCGCGACGGCGCGGCGCGTCGACCTTCCCGAACTGCTCGACTTCCTCCGTACCCGGCACCACGGGCTGCTCTCCACGACACGGGCCGACGGACGCCCCCAGCTGTCACCCGTCGCCTGCGGCGTCGACGGTGACGGCCGGATCGTGATCTCCACGTACCCAGAGCGGGCCAAGACGCGCAACGCCCGCCGCGACGACCGGGTGTCCGTCTGCGTGCTCTCCGACGACTGGGACGGCCCGTACGTGCAGGTGGACGGGCGGGCCGAGGTGCTCGACATGCCCGAGGCCCTGGAAGGGCTGGTCGAGTACTTCCGGTGCATCTCCGGCGAGCACCCCGACTGGGACGAGTACCGCGAGGCCATGCACCGCCAGGGCAAGTCGCTCATCCGCGTCCGCATCGAGCGCTGGGGCCCGATCTCGACCGGCGGGTTCCCGCCCCGGTTCGCCGGCTGACCAGGGCGTCCGCCTCTTGTGGCGACCCGGCGACGAGGCGGAGACTGGAAAGACGACGGAGGGGGACCGTCATGATCGAGGTCAAGAGTCTCGACAAGCCGGACGAGCGCCGCGACTTCCCGAGGGGGCATCTGGAGGTGCTCGAGATGAGCGGCCTCAGCTTCGGCGTGGCCACGTTCGAGCCGGGATGGCGCTGGTCGGAGTCGGTCAAGCCGATCGCCGGCACCGAGTCCTGCCAGGTGCACCACAACGGGCTCGTGGTCCACGGCCGGCTGGCCATCAAGATGGACGAGGGCATGGAGACGGAGGTCGGCCCGGGAGAGCTCTTCGTCTGCCCGCCCGGACACGACGCCTGGGTCGTCGGTGACGAGCAGGTGCTCGTCTACGACTTCGCGGGCGGCGCCGCCGACTACGCCAAGGCGAAGGGGGACTGAGGACACGGGAGACGCGGGGCCCGCGGGCCTCGCGTCCGCATGCCGCTGTTCGCGGCGCCGCTGGCGGCGCGCCGCCGCGGGGGCGTCACGGCAGCCGGGTGACCAGGATCCCGTCGTCGTCGCTCCACAGCTCGGCGCCCGGGTGGAAGGTGACGCCGCCGAACGACACCGGCACGTCACGCTCGCCCACGCCGTCCTTGGCGCTCTTGCGCGGGTTGGAGCCCAGCGCCTTGACGCCCAGGTCCAGCTCGCGCAGCGCCGCCACGTCGCGCACCGCGCCGTTGATCACCACCCCGGCCCAGCCTCCGGCCACCGCGGACCCCGCGATCACGTCGCCCATCAGCGCCGTGCGCACCGACCCGCCGCCGTCGACCACCAGCACCCGCCCCTCGCCGGGCTCCGCCAGGGCCGCCTTGACCAGGGCGTTGTCCTGGTGACACCGCACCGTCGCGATCCGGCCGTGGAAGGCGCGGCGTCCTCCGTACTGGCGCAGTTGCAGGTCGCACGAGTCGAGCTCGTCGCCGCGCTCGTCGTACAGGTCGGCGGTGCTGACGGTCATGATGGCCCCTTCGGCGGTCCGGGACGGCGTGTCGATCAACGCTACAGCCAGGTCAGGCGGCGTCCCGACCTCGGTGGTCGTGCGGCGGCGCGGCCAGGTCGGCGCCGCGCGCCGGGTGGTACGGGTCCGCGGCGGAGTGCAGGCCGGCGGTCTGGATCACGCGGCTGACGTCGGTCGGCGTCAGCAGGCCCACCAGCCGGCCGCCGGGGTCCAGCACCACGGCGCGCCCGTCGGCGCAGCCCGCCATCCGGGGCAGCAGGTCCACCAGCGGCTCCTCCGGCGTGGCCGCGGGCACCTCGCCCGGCGGGCAGGCGATCTCGGCCAGGCGGGTGGCCGCCCGCGCCACCGGCGGCACCTGCCGGACGCGGTTGAGCGTGACCAGCCCCGCGAAGCCGCCGTCCCGGTCCACCAGCGGGTACGTGGACAGGCGGCGGCTGAGCACCACCTCCTCGATCAGCCCGGCCACGGTCTCGTCCGGACGCGCCACGACCGGGTCGCCGGACATCACGTCGCCGACCCGTACCCCGTGCAGCGCGGACCCCAGCCGCGCCTGCTGCTCCTCGGCGCTGGCGGCGTTGACCAGGAACAGGCCGATCAGGGCCAGCCAGAGGCCGTTGAAGCTCGCGCCGAACACGATCTGCGCGAAGCCGATCGCGATCAGCGCGTACCCGAACACCCGGCCGGCGCGGGAGGCGGCGACGGCGGCCCGGCCGCGGTCGCCCCACCGCCACCACAGCGCGGCGCGCAGCACCCGGCCGCCGTCCAGCGGCGCGGCCGGGATCAGGTTGAAGACGGCCAGCAGCACGTTCACGGCGGCCAGGTAGACGAACAGGCCCACGACGAGCGGCGGGCCCCCGAGAGCCCGGACCAGCGCCGCCACCGCCCCGAACACCAGGCCGGCCGCCACGCTCGTCAGCGGCCCCACCACCGCGATCCGCAGGTCGGCGCGCGGGCTCCGGGGCTCGCCGCGCAGCTCCGCCAGCCCGCCGAGCAGCCACAGCGTGATCCGCGCCACCTCGATGCCGTGCCGCCTGGCCATCAGCGCGTGGGCCACCTCGTGCGCCAGCAGGGAGGCCATGAACAGCAGCGCGGCCACCACCCCGGCCGTCAGGTAGGCGGCGACCGGCAGGTCGGGGAAGGCGAGCGGGAACCGGCCGAAGGCCAGCCCGAACACCAGGATGGCGACGATGACCAGCACGCTGATGTTCATCCCGACCTGGATCCCGTAGATCCGGCCGAGCGGGATCGTCGAGCGCATCTTCCCTCCAGGGATCCGTCGTCCCGTCCCGCTACCCACGCAGCCGCGGGCGACGCCCGAGGCCCGCCGGGCCGGTTTCGGCCGGGTGGACCCAGGGCAGTGCGCTCGGATGACAAGACGACGCTTCTCCCTACGCGGATTCTCCCTACGTGACAGCACGCCCGCCCTGCTCACCCGCGGCTACGCCTGGCTGCCGGACCTGCGGCGACGGGCCCGGGGTGACGTGGTGACCCGGGTGCTGGGCAGCCGGGCCACCGGTCTGCGCGGGCCGGAGGCGGTGCGGTTCTTCTACGACGAGCGCCACGTGCGGCGGCACGACGCGCTCCCCGAGCCGGTCAAGGGCACCCTGCTCGGCAAGGACACCGTCCACTCCCTCGACGGCCCCGCCCACCGGGCCCGCAAGGGCCTGTTCCTGTCCGTGCTGGCCGATCCCGACTCCATCGGCCGTCTGGTCCGGCACGTCGGCGACGCCTGGGACGAGACGGTGGCGACCTGGCCGGGACGCTCGCCCGTGGTGCTCTTCGACGAGGCCGCCGAGATCATCGCCAGGGGCGTGTGCCGCTGGGCGGGCGTGCCCGTCGCCGAGGCCGGCGTGAAGGCCGTCGCGGCCGACATGGTGGCCATGGTCGACGGCTTCGCCACGCTCGGGCCGCGCCACTGGCGGGCCAGGCGCGCCCGGGGCCGCCGTGAACGGTGGCTCACCCGGCTGTTCGAGGACGTCCGCGCGGGCTCGGTCAGCCTGCCCGCCGGATCACCGGCGGACCTGGTCGAGCGGCACCGCGACGCGGCCGGGCAGCCGCTGCCGCCGCAGGTCGCCGCGGTCGAGCTGCTCAACTTCATCCGCCCGACCGTCGCCGTCGCCTGGTTCGTCGCCTTCGCCGGTCATGCGCTGCACCGCCGGCCGGAGACCAGGCAGGCGCTGCGCGACGGCGACCACGCCTACGCCGAGGCGTTCGCGCAGGAGGTCAGGCGCTTCTACCCGTTCGCGCCGTTCGTCGGCGGGCGGGCGGTGAGCGACCTGACGTGGCGCGGCACCGTCATCCCGGAAGGCTCGCTCGTCCTGCTCGACCTGTACGGCCAGAACCACGACGCGACCCTGTGGCGGAACCCCTACAGCTTCGACCCCGGCCGGTTCGTCGGCGCGACCGTCGGCCGCGACGACCTGGTGCCGCAGGGCGGCGGCGACCCGCACACCGGTCACCGCTGCCCCGGCGAGGCGGTCACCGTCGCGCTGCTGCAGGACCTGTCGGTGCGGCTGGCGGCCCTGGAGTACACGGTGCCGCCGCAGGACCTGACGATCTCGCTGCGGCGCATCCCCGCCCGGCCGCGCAGCGGCGTCGTCCTCGAAGGCGTGCGGGTGCCCGCTCAGGTCAGCTCCACCACGACGGGCGCGTGATCCGACGGGCCCTTGCCCTTGCGCGCCTCACGGTCCACGTAGGCCGAACGCACCCGTTCGGCGACGCCCGCGGCGGCGTACACCAGGTCGATGCGCATCCCCATGTCCTTGTGGAACATGCCCGCCCGGTAGTCCCAGTACGTGAACGGGTGCGGCCCCTTCATCGGCGTGGGCACCACGTCCCTGAGCCCGAGCGCGCGCAGCCCGGCCAGCGCCTCCCGCTCGGCCGGCGTCACGTGGGTGGACCCGGCGAACACGGCCGGGTCCCACACGTCGGCGTCCGTCGGCGCGACGTTGAAGTCGCCGCACGCCACCACCGCCCGTCCGGCCCGCAGCTCGGCCCGCACCGCCTCGCCGAACGCCGCGAACCAGGCCAGCTTGTAGGCGTAGTGGGGGGAGCCGAGGGCCCGCCCGTTGGGCGCGTAGATCGACCACATCCGCAGCCCGCCGCAGGTCGCCCCGACGGCCCGGGGTTCCGGCGTGGCCGTGACCGTGCCCCGCGCCGAGTCGAACCCCGGCTCGCCGGGGAACCCGGCCGACACCTCCTCCAGCCCCACCCGGGACAGCAGCGCCACCCCGTTCCACCGGCCGTCGCCGTGGGCGGCCGTCGCGTACCCGAGCGCGGCCACCTCCTCGGCGGGGAAGGCGTCCGCCGGGCACTTCGTCTCCTGCAGGCAGACGACGTCCGGCTCCTTCTCGGCCAGCCAGCCGAGCAGCCGCGGCAGCCGGGCCTTCACCGAGTTCACGTTCCACGTCGCCAGGCGCATGGCCCCAGCTTGTCAGAGCATCACCGGCGCTTCGCCTGATTGTGGGGCCTCGCCACGCCGTGTCCGTCGGTGCCTTGATCGTGCGAATGCGCACCTCGTAGCCTCTTTTCCGCGGGGGGCGCACGTGTTCGGCCGGGGGGGCCTTCATGACATGGATGCACAGCGGGGTGGCGGTGACGGTGGTGGCCGTCCTGGCCGCGTCCGCCTCGACGGTCCCGGCGGCGGCCGCGCCGCGGTGGCGCTGTCCGCTGATCTTCGGCCACGGCGGCTATCCGAAGGACCCGGGCGCCACCCGCAAGGACCGCATCCGCCAGGCCAACAACCCCAGCGCCGTCAGGGACCTGCGGCGCGCGGGCTCCGACGGCGTCGAGGCCGACGTCCAGCTCACCAGGAACGGCACCAAGGCCGTCATGTGGCACAACACCACGACCAACGGCCTGACCGGCCGCCCGCGTGCGATCACCGACCTGTGGTGGAGCAACGGCCCCGACAGCCTCAAGAACCGGCGGATCGCGCGCGGCCCGTACCGGGGCGAGCGGGTCTACACGCTGAACGAGTGGCTGTCGTACGCGGCGTCGACGCGTACGGTCGCGCTGCTGGAGATCAAGGCGGAGGCCCGGCGCATCCTGGCCGGCAGGCACGCCGCGGCCGGATGGCGGGAGATCTCCGGCCCGATCCTGAAGCGGCGGAACGCCCAGCCGATCATGGTCTACTCGCGGGACGCGTGGATCCAGCATGAGCTGGCCCGGCGACTCCCGTCGCTGCTCAAGGGCTCGCACGCGCGCTGGACCGACAGCGTCGTGTGGGACGAGCCGCCGCCCGGCTGGACGGGCAACGTGAGCCGCTGGCAGAGCATACTCAAGCTCCGCCCGCTCAGCGTCATGACCAACTATCCGGGGCAGTACCGCCGCTGGATGGCCGGGCGCTGCCGCTGACGGCTACCGGACCGGGCTGAAGTCCTTCAGCTCGCGCACGGCGCGGTCCATGTCGTCGGCGGTGCCGAGGTTCAGCAGCTTGGTGTAGAGGATGTCGCCCGCGGCGGCGCCCCGGCGGATGGCCAGCGCGCGGGCGGTCATCCGCGCCTGGATCTCCTTGACGATCACCTGCGGGTCGCCGCGCCAGCCGTACTCGGACAGGAACAGCCGCAGCCGCCTGGGCCGGGCGTCGAACGCGGTGAAGCCCTCAGCGGCGGCCACGTGCCGCGAGTGCAGCGGCACCCAGCTCAGCGCCATCCACGCCACGTCCGACTCCACCGAGACCGGGCCGGCGAAGTCCCAGTCGAAGAACCCGGTCAGGCGGCCGTCGTGCCAGGCGGCGTTGAACGCGCTGGCGTCGTTGTGCGCGATGATCAGGCCGGGCCGCCAGCGGCCGCCGCCGCGCCAGACGGTGTCGGCGGGCGGCCGGAAGCCGGCCACGGCCGCGTGGTAGTCGCGCAGCCACCGGGCCACCTGCCGCAGCGCGTCCTCGGTGCGGGTCCACTCCGGCCAGACCTGGCACGTGCCCAGCGTCTCGCCTTCGAGGAAGGTGAGGACCTCGCGCCCCTGGTCGTCGACGCCGAGCACGCGCGGCGCGCCGTCGAAGCCGGCGCGCTCCAGGTGTCTCAGCAGCTCGTGGACGGCCGGGGTCCACGCTCTGACGGCCCTCCGCACCGTCGCGCCGATGCGGACCGCGCCCCCGTCGTTGCCTCCCTCGAGGCGAGTTTCCGCCACTCACCCACCTGCCTCTGGGAACGGGAACGACTCAACCCAGGCTCTCAACAGGCACGGCATTCTCCAAGACGAAGAACTGCCAACAAAGGACCTGTGTCCACATGTGGACATGAGAAAAGACCAGATAGGGAGCGCATCAGCTTATACGCCGTTTTTTTGGTCTTTACAAGATATTGTCAGAGTATCCGGCCGGTGCTACCTCTTGCGGATGCGGGTGAAACCGCGCGTCCCGGGCACCACAGGAGGCAACCGTGCCGACCACATCCTGGTTACGCACCACCGTGATCGCAGCCGCCACCGCGGCGTTAGTCCTGCCCCTCGCCACGCCGGCCATGAGCGCGCAGACCGCGTCCGCCGGCAACGACCCCATCGTCCACGACTTCCAGGCCGAGCAGCACGGCAAGCCCGACGTCGACAACCGGCAGGGAACGGTCCCGCCGCCCGTCGGGGCCGACGCGCGGACCGCCGCGCCCCAGGCCACCATCCGATGGAACGCTCTCGGCACCCCGGCCGTCGTCACCGCCGCCCAGCCGCTCGCCGAGGGCCTCGGCGCCGACCCCGAGCAGGCCGCGCGCGCGTACCTCAAGAGCAACGAGCGGCTGTTCGGCCTGTCCGCCGAGGCGGTCGACGCGCTGGAGAAGGTCGCCGTGAACCCGATCGGCGACGGCCACGCCGTGCTGCTGCGCCAGCGGTTCGGCGACCTGCCCGCCGGGGTGGACGGCATGGTCGCCGTCGGCGTGCGCGACGGCGCCGTACGGCACGTCACCTCGACGCTGTCGCGCGAGACCGCCGCGCCGCCGGCCGCCGCGATCGACGAGCAGCGGGCGCTGGAGCTCGCCGCCAGGGACGGCGGCGTCGACCTGGCCACCGCCGTCACCAAGCGGGTCACCAAGGTCGCGGTGCCGGCCCCCGACGGCGTGCACAGCGCCTACGAGGTGGTCCTGATCGGCGGCGGCGACGGTGAGCCGGCCGCGTACACCACGCACGTGGACGCGGTCAGCGGCCAGATCCTGGTCCGCGAGAACCTCGTCGACCACCACCACGACCCGGACAACCCGAAGTGGGACGTGTTCCCGGCCAACCCGCCGGGGGACTACTCCACCCGCGACACCCGCGAGACCTGGTGCCACGAGGGCGAGCGCGGCTGCGACCACGTCCCCGGCGGCGACCCGGCGACGGGCCTGGCCTGGGACGTGGACCACGCCACCGGCCAGCCCACCGGCACCAGCATCGGCAACGCCGCGCGCACGTACGAGAACCGCGCCAGCGGCGACCCGTTCACGGTCGGCACCCGCAGCAACGTGCTCACGCCGAGCCGGAACTACCAGTACCCGTGGCGCAACACCTGGTTCAACGCCAGGTGCAACCCGGCCGTGTTCGACCAGCCGGGTGAGGCCGACCTCGAGGCCGCCATCGCCAACCTGCACGTGCAGCACAACCGCATGCACGACTGGTCCTACCGCCTCGGCTTCACCGAGACCGCCTGGAACATGCAGCAGGACAACGGCGACCGCGGCGGGCTCGGCGGCGACCCCGAACTGGGCAACGCCCAGGCCGGCGCCCGCGACCTGACCGTGCGCGACAACGCCAACCAGATCACCGGCCCCGACGGGGTCGCGCCGATCACCAACATGTACCTGTGGCAGCCGATCGCGGGCGCGTTCTACGCGCCGTGCGTCGACGGCGACTACGACATGTCGGTCATCGGGCACGAGTACAGCCACGCGATCTCCGGCCGCATGATCGGCGGCCCCAACGCCGGCTGGAGCGGCGCCCAGGCGGGCGCCATGAACGAGAGCACCTCCGACCTGTTCGCCATGGAGTACCTGTTCGAGTACGGCTTCCGCCCCGCGGGCGACACCCGGTACGTGACCGGCGGGTACGTCACCGGCGACAAGGCACGCGGCATCCGCAACTACGACATGTCCAAGTCGCCGCTGAACTACAGCGACATCGCCTACGACCTGGTGGGCCAGCAGGTGCACGCCGACGGCGAGATCTGGACGGCCACCCAGTTCGACGTGCGCGCGGCGTTCGTCAAGCGGTACGGCGACGGCACCGCGAAGCAGCAGCGGGAGTGCGCCGACGGCAAGCGGCCGGTGGACAGGTGCCCCGGCAACCGGCGCTGGGCGCAGCTCTCGTTCGACGCGCTGCTGCTCATGGCCTCCGGCGCGGTCAGCTACGTCGACCACCGCGACGCGCTGCTCGCCGCCGACGCCATCCGCTTCGGCGGCAGGAACCAGGACATCATGTGGCGCGCGTTCGCCCAGCACGGCCTGGGCGAGGGGGCGGCCAGCAACGGTCCCAACGACCCCGACCCGACGCCGAGCTTCGTCGACCCGGAGGGCCGCAACGGCTCGCTGAGGATGAAGCCGCTGGGCGAGGCCGGGGACGCGGCGCTGCGGCTGTACGTGGGCGACTACGAGGGCCGCGTGGTGCCGGTCGCCGACACCGACCCGGCCACCGAGCTCGGCGACACCGTCGAGATGACGCCCGGCGTGTACGACTTCGTGGTCACCGGCAACGGCTTCGGGCACACCAGGCTCAAGGGCGTGGTGGCGCCGGGGGTCACCCTGCCGCTCCCGCTGGCCCTGACCCGCAACCACGCCTCCGCCACGGCGGGCGCCACGGCCGCGGGCGACGGCGTCAACCACGCCAGGCTCATCGACGAGACCGAGGCCACGAACTGGGCCTCGCTCACCGGCGCCCCGGCCGGCAAGTCGGTGACCGTGGACCTGGCGGGCGACCGGCCCGTCAAGATCCGCAGGGTCCAGGTGAGCGCCATGCTCAGGCCCAACGTCAACGACCCGGCCGACCCCGGCGGGCAGAACCGCTTCTCGGCGCTGCGCTCGTTCGAGGTGCTGGCGTGCTCCGGGGACTGCGCGGACCCGGCCCGGTTCAGGAAGATCTACACCAGCCGGTCGGACGCCTTCGACACGGCGCTGCCCCGGCCCCGCGGAGCCGACCTGCTCATCAAGTCGTTCCGCGTGCCCGCGACCGACGCCACCCACCTGATGGTCCGCGCGCTGACCACCCAGTGCACGGGCAACCCGCTGTACGCGGGCGAGCAGGACGCGGATCCCAACTCGGCGACCGACTGCGGCACGGCCAGCCCGGCCCGCGATCAGGTCAGGGCCGCCGAGTTCCAGGCGTTCTCGCACTGACCCCCGGCTCGCACTGACCCCCGGCTCGCACTGACCGCCGGCTCGCACTGACCGCCGGTCCCCGCGGTCCGCGTCCTGCGCGGGCCGCGGGGACCACCCTCGTGCCCCCTCTTGGGCGACTTGGGCGTTCGATGACGGTTTGGCATGGATTGAGCGTCGCTATCATCACACCCCTTGTGGCGAGGGGAGATCTGATCGTTATCTACGCGAGTCGCACTACATCCGTGGAGGCCCCGTGCGCTTACTCGTCTCCCTGGCGGCCGTCGCCGTATCCGCCGCGCTCCTGACACCAGGAGTGGCCGTCGCCGAACCTGTCCAGCAGCCCACGCCGCCGTCCCGCGACTTCGGCAACGGGCCGGAGCGCAACGAGGAGGCCGCGGGAGCCGGCGAGCAGGTCACCGCGCTGCGCGCCGCGCCCGAGGAGTCCGCCGGGACCGCCGGGTCCGCCCGCCCCGCTCCAGGCCACGACCGCGGCTACCCGCGGCGGACCACGCTGCCGGTGCCCGCGCAGAACCCCGCCGACGCCGCCATCAAGCTCGGCCTCGTCCCGTACCACGGGATCGCCCCCAAGCTCAACGACCTGCAACGGCGCAGTGACCGGGTGAGCGCGGAGATCACCGGCCGCAGCCACAACGGCCACGACCTGTACCTGGTGACCGTCACCGCGCCCGAGAGCCGCGCCGAGGCGCGCGAGCAGGACCGGATCCGCGAGCGCATCCTCGACGACCCGGCCGGGGCGGCCCGCGACCGGTCGCTCCCGAGGAAGTACAAGGCGCCGATCTTCATCAACGGCAACATCCACGGCAACGAGTGGGAGGGCACCGACGCTGCGCTGCGGGTCATCGAGGAGCTCGCCACCAGCACCGACCCCGCCGTCGCCGCCCTGCTCAAGCGGACCCGCCTGTACTTCAACGTGACGGCCAACCCCGACGGCCGGATCGCCGGCACCCGGCAGAACGGCGCCGGGTTCGACCTGAACCGCGACTTCGTCACCGCCTCCCAGCCGGAGACGAGGGCGATGCGCCAGATCATGATCGACAAGCAGCCGGTGGCCATGCTCGACCTGCACGGGTACGTCAACGGCACGCTCGTCGAGCCCACCACCCCGCCGCACGGCGCGAACTACGAGTACGACCTGTTCATCACCAACACCTACGCCAACGGCCTGGGCATCGAGGCGGCCATCCTGGCGCTCGGCTACACGCCGGAGAAGGACGGGGTGTTCCCGCCGCAGATCCCGTTCCGGGACTCGGCCGAGGGCTGGGACGACTGGCCGCCGATCTTCACCCCGCAGTACGCGCCGTTCCAGGGCGCGGTCGCCACGCACACGATCGAGTTCCCGATGCGGGTGAACGGCGCCGACTACACCAACCAGCCCGTCGAAGAGCTGCGCCGCCGCTCGGCCATCAACGTCGACATCGCCGCCGCCGCCGTCAGGGCCACCTACGGCTTCGTCGACTCCCGGCACGACCGGATCATCGCCGACCAGATCGAGGTGTTCCGGCGCGGCGCGGCGGGCGAGCCGGCCAAGGAGGTGCCGCTCGGCATCGTGCCCGGGTTCGGGCCCGAGGACGTCTACACCACCACCTACCCGCGCGCGTACGTCATCCCCGAAGGCGACGGGCAGCGCTCGGCCACCGCGGCGGCCCGCCTGGTGGACCACCTGGTCGCCAACGACGTCCGGGTGACACGGGCGAAGCTGCCCTTCCGGGCCGGCGGGAAGCTCTACCCGGCCGGCTCGTACGTGGTCGACATGCGCCAGCCCAAGCGCGGCCTGGCCAACGTGATGCTGGAGCCGGGGCACGACATCTCCCCGCGGGTGGACGCCATGTACGACATCTCCGGCTGGAGCCACGCCCTGCTCTGGGGCGCCACCGTGGACACCGTCACCTCCGGCTCGCCGCACGTGCTCGGCGTGCCGGTCGTCGCGGCCGCCCCCACCGGGTCCGTGCCGAAGGGCCGCGGGCCGCTGGCGCTGGCCGTACGCGACGCCAAGGAGGTGCGCGCGGTCAACGACCTGCTCGACCGGGGCGTGCAGCTGACCTGGGCGGACGGATCGGCGATCGTCCCGGACAGCGCCAGGGACGCCGCCAGGGCCGTGGCCGGACGGTACGGCGTGACCTTCACCAAGGCCCGCTCGGCATCCGGCGCCCCGCTGGCGCCGGTCCGCGTCGCGGCCGCCGTCTCCGCCGACGAGCTGTTCACGCTGCGGGAGCTGGGCTTCGCCGTCACCCCGGTCTCCACCGCGGTGCTCAACGCCGGCTTCGACTGGAGCGGCACCGACGTGCTGGCCGTCTCCAGCGGGCTCAGCTACACCGCGCTCAACCCGCAGGCCAGGGCCGCGCTCGACGCGTTCCTGACCACGGGCGGCGTGGTCACCCGCGGCGGCACCGGCGCGGCCTTCAACGCCGCCGCCGGGCTGCTCACCGCCACATCCGTGGCCGGCCGGAGCGACGCCAACGGCGTCGTGCGGGTGACGAACGGCGACGGCCAGGTGGCCGGCGACGGACCGGCCCACGCGTTCGTGTACTCGCCGCGCTGGTTCACCGGCCTCGGGCCCGAGGTCACGGTCGAGCAGTCGTACGCGACCGACGGCCCGCTCGTGTCCGGCCACTGGCGTCCCAACCCGGACGGCACCGGCGGACCGGACGCGGCCAGGGGCCAGGCCGCCGTGGTGAGCGGGCGGGACGAGCGGGGCGCGGCGGTGGTGCTCTTCGGCACCGAGCCGCTGTTCCGCAACCACCCGAAGGGCCTGTTCCCGCAGGTCGCCCGGGCGCTCTACTGGTCGGCCGCGGTCACCGGCAGCCCGGTGACCACCCCGTAGCCGGCCTGGGCCGGCGGTCCCCGCTTGGGGCCGCCGGCCTTCGTCCGCGACGCCCCGGATCCCGTACGCGCGTTGATCGTCCCCGCGCAGGCCGGTTCCCGAGGGGCTGGCGTAGAATGGAGCGATGTTCTGTTGCGTCAGGGACGGCGTCGCGCGGGTCGCGCGCGTCGCGCCGGAGAGAGACGGATGAGGCTCACACTCGGCTCCCGGACGTTCGGCGAGGCGCCGCTGCTGATGGCGATCGTCAACCGCACCCCCGACTCCTTCTACGACCGCGGCGCCACCTTCGCCCGCGAGGAGGCGCTGCGCCGGGTCGACCAGGTCGTGGCCGAAGGGGCCGACATCGTCGACATCGGCGGGGTGAAGGCCGCGCCCGGCGTCGAGGTGGACGTGCGTGAGGAGATCGAGCGCACCGCCCCGTTCGTGGCCGAGGTGCGCGAACGCCACCCCGACCTGGTGATCAGCGTCGACACCTGGCGGCACGAGGTCGGCCGCGAGGTCTGCCGCGCCGGAGCCGACCTGCTCAACGACGCCTGGGGCGGGGCCGACCCCAAACTGGCCGAGGTGGCCGCCGAGTTCGGGGCGGGACTGGTGTGCGCCCACACCGGCGGCGTCGAACCGCGCACGCGGCCCCACCGGGTGGAGTACGCCGACGTGGTGGCCGACGTGATCGAGCGGACCGTGGCGCTGGCCGAACGGGCCGTCGCCGCCGGGGTGCCGCGCGAGCGCGTGCTCATCGACCCGGCCCACGACTTCGGCAAGAACACCTGGCACTCCCTGGAGGTGACCCGGCGCGTCGACGAGCTGGTGGCCACCGGCTGGCCCGTGCTGGTGTCGCTGTCCAACAAGGACTTCGTCGGCGAGTCGCTCGACCTGCCCGTGGGCGAGCGGCTGATGGGCACGCTCGCGGTGACCGCGCTCTGCGCCTGGCAGGGGGCGCTGGTGTTCCGCGCGCACAACGTGCCGGAGACGCGGCAGGTGCTCGACATGGTCGCGGTGACCCGAGGCGTCCGGCCGCCCGCGCGCACCGTGCGGGGGCTCGCGTGATCGTCGCGGCGGCGACCGTCCCCGGCGCGCCGCTGCTGCTGCCCGGCGTCACCGGCGGTCCCGTACGGGAGGCCGAGCGGGCGCGCGAGGCGATGGCCGCCGCCGTCACCGCGCTGCTCGGCCAGGGGGCGGAGGAGATCGTCGTCGTGGGCGGCGCGTCCGCCACCCGGCCGTTCCCCGCCGACGCGTCGGGCCCCGAGTCCCGGCTCGCACCCACCCCGCCCGCCCGACCCCGGAGACCCGAGGAAAGCGCCGCGCCGGGGTCCCGGGCGGCCGACCGGGCCCGTGCGGCGGCGCCGGGGTCGCGGAGGGTCGGTGCGGACGACGTCCTTCCGGTCTCGCTGGCCGTCGGGCGATCCCTGCTGGCGGGGTGCCCGGTGCCGTGGACGCTCCAGGGCGTCGGCGGCGACGAGCCGCGCGACCGTTGTCTTGAGCTCGGCCGCGAGCTGGGCGCAGGCGAGCGGCCTGTGGGGCTGCTCGTGGTCGCCGACGGCAGCGCCCGGCGCGGCGAGAAGGCGCCCGGCTACGTCGACCCGTACGCGATCGACCTCGACGCCCGGATCGGCGCCGCGCTCGCGGCGGCCGACCCCGGGGCGCTGCTGACCCTGGACCCGGCCGGCTGCGAGCGCGCCATGGTCGCCGGGCGCGCCGCCTGGCAGGTCATGGCCGCCGCCTGCGCAGACGGGACGTGGCGCTCCCGGGTCCTGTACGAGGAGGACCCGTTCGGCGTCGCCTACTGGGTCGTCACCTGGACCTGACCACGCCCCGCCTCGCGGCGGTGGCCAGGTCGTCACCTGGACCTGACCACGCCCCGCCTCGCGGCGCCTGCCGGGCCGTGACCTGGACCTGACCACCGCCCGGCTCGCGGCGGTGGTCGGTGCGGTCAGTGGGTGGCCGCGTGCTGGGCCGCCGATTCCCAGGTGCGCAGGTACGATTCCGCCCCGGCGGCCATGTCCTCGACGATCTCCGGGCCGGCGATGATCCGCATGTCCTCGATCCAGTCGGGCACCAGGCCGTAGTTCGCGACGCCGTCCACGTTGACGTCCCACACCCGCTGGCCGGTCTGCTGGCGGTCCAGGGTGACGCCGTTGAGTGACGTGAACGGGTAGCTCACCGGGTTCCCGGCGTTGCCGGCCCGGGGCCCGGGCAGCTGGCCGATGCCGTTGGCGTCCAGCCCGTACCCGTAACCCGGCACCTGGTGGGCGTCGCGGAGCGGCTCGGTGCGCCGCCACTCGTCCACGAAGTGCTCGGCGTCGTGGCCGTACTGCGCGACCATGCCGCCGAGCGCGTAGATGCGCTCCAGGTAGCGCGGGTCGGTCCAGCTGTGGGAGGAGATGACGCCCGGGTAGCCGGCGGCTTCGAGCAGGTCGAGCGTGCTGTCGGCGGCCTTGACGCTCATGTGGTCGACCTCGATCATCATGCCGCGCCGCATCATGCCCTCGACCATGTGCCGGCCGAGCGCGGTCAGGCCGCGGGTGTTGCAGTGCGGGGCCGGGGGATAGGCGGGCAGCGAGACGCCCGGCGGCAGCAGGCGGGCGATCTGGTCGGGCAGCACGCCCGCCGGGTCGATGGTGTTGTCGTGCTCGGCCGTCGTGCAGGTGCGGGCCTGCCAGAAGGAGCCGGTGCCGAGCAGGTTGCCGACGTTCACGATCACGCCCTGGGTGCCGGAGTCGAACCGCACCCCGCACAGCGCGTTGTCGTACTTGTGGCAGACGAACATGCTGCGCACGCCCAGCGCGTACATCTCGTCCAGGCCGCGGTCGATCTGGGCCCGGGTGCAGCGGGGGATGCCGAGGATCTGGCGGCAGCCGAACGGCTCGGACGTCTCCACGCCGAGCACCACGGCCAGCTTGCCCGCCTCGATCACCTGCCGCGCCTGTGCGGTGTTGTCGACGATCCGGAACCAGCCCCGGCCGGGACCGCCGTGCTCGGCGTCGATGTGGTCCTGCATCTGGCGGGCGCGCTGGGCCTGCAGCCTGATCGAGTCCATCTCGTCGCAGCCGTGGCGGCGCAGCGGGTAGATGGCGCACAGCTGGCGGTTGGCCACCAGGTGGTTGACCAGCACCCGCAGCCCGCCGCGCCAGGCCCGCTCCACCCAGGTGTAGTAGGCCTGCTGGTGGGTCAGCGAGTCGTGCGCCGGCCAGTCGCGGAACGTGGGCCAACCGATGGGGTCGTGGGTGCCGGTGGGCGAGCCGGTGCGGGTGAAGTTCTCGAACCAGGCCAGCTCGCCGTTGGGGTAGTGGTCGGGGCAGTCGCGCAGCGCGGCGGCGATGCCGTCGGGGTCGAACGGCTTGCCGCAGATGAGCATGCCGCCGAACGCCTCGTACGAGAACAGGTGGCTGTGGGCGTCGACGAATCCGCGCGCCTCGGCGGCGGCAGCGGCGGCACCCGCAGCGGCGCTCGCAGTGGCGCTCGTGGTGGCGCTCGTGGTGACCGTCGTGGCGGCGGTCACGGGCTTCGCGGTGGCGGGCGCCGCGCTCTGCGCGACCAGGGAGCCGGCCAGGAGGGCGAGGGCCGAGGCGGCGCGGGCGAGGGATCTGAGGCTCTTCACGGACACCTCACTTGTCGGGGGTGTCCTCAGCATCCGACGTCCTGCCGGACCCGGCAAGGCCCAAACGTGAGCTGCTCTCATCACCCTGGGCGCACTGCGGGTCCGGCGTAGGAATCACCCGGCGACGCCGCGGGCTACTCCACGGAGCCGTAGACGGGCGCGCCCGTCCAGGCGTAGGTCAGGTAGACCACCCCCGCCTCGGTGACGGTGGACCCGGTGAGCTTCAGCCCGGCCGGCACCGTGCCCTCGGCGAACAGCCGCTTGCCCTCGCCCAGCACGACGGGGAACACCAGCAGGCGGTACTCGTCGACCAGCTCGGCCCGCTGCAGGGCGTGGATGAGGCCGGTGCTGCCCTGGGTCATGATCTCGCCGTCGGTGCGCCGCTTGAGTTCGGCGACCGTCTGGGCCGCCTCGCCCGTCAGCACCTCGGTGTTGTTCCACGTGGCCGTCATCGGCGACCGGGTGGCGACGTACTTCGGCATGCCGTTGATCCGCTCGCCGCCCTCCTCGTCCGAGACGTGTGGCCAGTGCGCGGAGAGGATGTCGTACGACCTGCGGCCCAGCAGCATGCCGCTCGCCTGGTCGAGCTGGGTGCCCATGATCTGGCCGAACGTCTCGTCCACGTGCGGCGCCAGCCACCCTCCTTGCTTGAAGCCGTTGTCGTCGTCCTCGCCCGGCCCGCCGGGCGCCTGCATGACACCGTCCAACGACACGAAAGCGGAAACCACCAGCTTGCCGGCCATCTCGTACTCCTTCTCGACGGGCGGCGGGCCGGGAGCGGCCCGCCGTTCTCATGTCCCAGCATGCGGGCACCCTCTTACGGGACGCTTCACGTTTCCTTCAGGGCCGCCCCAAGGCGCGGGACCGCCGCGTCCACCTCGGTGTGCCGGCCGCCTGCACCCGCAGGACGCGGAAGACCCGGTTTTCCCGCGGGGCGGACCCGCGTCACGTCCAGGGCGGGCCGTCGAGCCGCTCCCCGTTGGCCAGCGCGGTGAACAGCCGCTCCCACAGCGGCATCACCACCTCCGGCGAGTAGCTCCTGGCGGTCTCCGCCGCGGCGGTGCCCAGCCGCCGCCGGGTGTCGAGGTCGCCCATCAGCCGCGACAGCTCCGCGCCCAGCGCCGCCGGGTCGCGCGGCGGCACCAGCACGCCGTCCACGCCGTTCGTCAGCACGTCCGCCGGGCCCGTCGGGCAGTCGAAGGCCACCACGGGCAGCGCGTGGCCCATCGCCTCGATCATCGCCATCGGCAGGCCCTCGATGCGGGAGCTGAGCGCGTAGATCGACGCCGCGGCCATCTCCTCGTGGATCTTCTCGGTGCGGCCCATCAGCCGGAACCGGCCGGTCAGGCCCGCCTCCTCGATGCGCTCGCGCAGCTTGTCCTCGGACGGGCCGGTGCCGAAGACCCGCACCTCCCAGTCCGGGTGCTCGCCCGCGATCGAGGCGAACGCCTGGATGAGGTAGTCGAAGCCCTTCTGCCGCACCAGCCGGCCGACGGCGATCACGACCGGGGCCGTGTGGTCGGAGGGCTCGCGCCCGGCCATCGGGATCCCGTTCGGGATGCGGACGACGGGGGTGCCGGGAAGCGCGGCGACGTACTCGGCCCGGCTGGTCTCGGTCAGCACCACCACCGCGTCGAAGCGGCTGTAGTGGCGGCTGATCTGCTCGCGTACCGGCTTGCGGTACGAGCCCAGGTTCATGTGGTCCTGCGCCACCCGGATCACGCCGGAGGTGGCGCGGCGGGCGGCGATGAGGTTCAGCGCCGGGCGGGTGGTCACCAGGATGCCGTCGCTCAGCGGGGAGACGTACTCGATGACCGCGCGCTCGACGCGCTCGGTGAAGTAACCGGCGGCGAACTCGCCCGCGGGCACGATCTTGCCCCGCGCCCGGCGCCACACCTTGCGGACCAGCGAGTCCTCCTCGACCGCCGATCGCTGGTCCACCAGCGCCCACACCTTCACCCTCGCGTCGATGGCGAACTGGGGCTTGGTCCGGCGGCGGACCACGCTGACGATCTCCACGTCGTGACCCGCCGCCGCCATCGCGTTCGCCTGGTTGACGACGGTGCGGATGGTCCCGCCCATGCCGTAGGCGTGCAACAGCATGTACCGGATCTTCATGTCTTTCGTCTCCGAGCCATGTCAGCCGGGTGGCGTCCCGGGCCGTCCCGTTATGTGGACAGAGGCTAATGCCTCAGGCTGGGAGTTCACTGGCAACTCGGGTAAGGCCGGAGGTCAGATCGCGCGGCGCAGCAGGGTCCAGGCCCGCGCGGCCACGGCCGCCAGGTCGGTCGCCGGGGTCCGCTTCAGCATCCCGGCCAGCATGCCGATGACGAGCAGGAGGTCGCCGGTCGTGACGTCGGCGCGCACGGCGCCGTCCCGCCTGGCCTGGTCGAGTTTGGCCGCCAGCAGCCCGGTCACCCGGTGCCGCACGGCCGCCATGCGCTCGTCGGCCGAGGTCACCATGTCGAGGAACGCGACGGAGGCGACGGTCTGCTCGATGATCCGCGCGAACAGGTCGTCGAGCGTGGTCGCCGGCTCGGCGGCGAGCGACTCCAGCTCGGCGACGTTCCCCTCGAACACGGCCAGCGCCAGGCTCGCCCGGTCGGGGAAGTGACGGTAGAGGCTGCCCTGCCCGACACCGGCCCGTCGCGCGACCGCGCTGAGCGGGGCGTCGAACCCGGTCGTCGCGAACAGCTCGCGGGCCGCTGTGACGAGCGCCGCCCGGTTCGCGGCCGCCGCGCTGGGCCCTCTGTTGGCTTTCCGTACGTGCGCCACGCGTCAACGGTAGCCAGCGGACAGTAATGTCCGAGGTCGTGCGCGCGAAACTGTCCCCTGAAGGACACCCGGACGCACGGGCGCCGGCGTGGGAGGGGTCAGGGCGAGCCCGACGGGAGCGGGGAGCGCGGAGGGCGCTGGACCGGGCAGGGTCAGGGGGAGCGCGACGAGGAGCGGGGAGCGCCGAGG
>NZ_JAPNNL010000230.1 GCF_027620315.1 Nonomuraea corallina
CCACCTCCGCCGGCCGGTTCCGGGGAGGTGGCCGCCGCCCGCGCTACGGGTAGAGGCCGCGCATGCGGTGGGCCTCGGCGACGCGGCCGACGCCGATGACGTGCGCCGCCTCGCGCAGGGTGAGGTCGCGTTCCGCGGCCACGGACTTGACCTCCCCGAACGCGCTCTCCATCAGATCGCGCAGCTTGCGCTCGATCTGGCTCTCGGTCCACGAGCAGGACTGGATGTTCTGCACCCACTCCAGGTACGACACGATGACGCCGCCGGCGTTGGCCAGGATGTCGGGCACGATCAGCGTGCCGTTCGCGCCCAGGATGCGGTCGGCCTCCGGCGTGGTCGGGCCGTTGGCCCCCTCCACGATCATCCGGGCCCGCACCCGCGGCGCGTTCGCCTCGGTGATCGCGCCCTCCAGGGCGGCCGGGACCAGCAGGTCGACGTCCAGCTCCAGCAGCTCGTCCAGGCCGAGCGCGTCGGCGTGGCGGTAGCCGAGCACCTGGCCGGTCTCGGCGACGTGGGCCGCCAGCGCGGGCACGTCGAGCCCGCCCGGCGCGTACACGGCCCCGGTCACGTCGGAGACCGCGACGACCTTGCAGCCGGCGTCGGCGAGGTACTGCGCGGCCGCCGCGCCGACCTTGCCGAAGCCCTGCACGGCCACCGTCACGCCCTCCGGCGAGCGGCCGAGCGCGCACAGGGCGGCGATCTGCACGCCGCGCGAGGTGGCGCCGGCCCGGCCGAGCGAGCCGCCGAGCGGCATCGGCTTGCCGGTGACCACGCCGGGCACCGCGTATCCGGCGTTCACGCTGTAGGTGTCCATGATCCAGGCCATGGTCTGCTCGTCGGTGCCGACGTCGGGGGCCGGGATGTCCTTCTCCGGGCCGATCAGCGGCAGGATCTCGTTGACGTAGCGGCGGGTGAGCCGTTCGAGCTCGTTGGTGGTGTAGCGGGCCGGGTCCACGGCCACGCCGCCCTTGGCGCCGCCGTACGGGATGCCGACCAGCGCGCACTTCCATGTCATCCACATGGCGAGGGCGGTGACCTCGTGGATGTCGGTGGCCGGATGGAAGCGGATGCCGCCCTTGGCCGGACCGCGCGAGACATTGTGCTGGACCCGGTAGCCTTGGACGACGTCCATGCCGCCGTCCTCGCGGCGGACGGGCACGGCGACGGTCAGCGACCGGCGCGGGGTGGCGAGCATGGCGCGGAGCCCGTCGTCGAGCCCCAGCCGCTCGGCCGCGCCGTCGAGCTGGAAGAGCGCGGATGCCAGGGCCTCGCGGCCCGCGGTGATCTGTGCCGGCGTCGTTGACGGCACCATGACACTCATGGGAGAGCTTCCTCCTGTTACGTACGCCCTGAACGGGGTAAAGGCGTCGTTGCCTTTAACCCTTTTGGGCGTTGTTGTACGGATTATCGTAGAATGAGGCCACGAAAATTGTGTGATCCCCGTAAGATCCAAGCTGCTGATCCAGATGCCTGGAAAGTGCCACTCTGGCAGGCTTGTGGCCCGGAGTGTGCCGAACTGTCGAAGCGGAGGGTGTAATGCCCGCACTGGTGGTCGGGCCGATGTTGCGGTACGTCGATTCTGCCAGCGCCTCGATCTTCGTGGAGACCGATGAGCCGTGCACGGTCGCCGTCGAGGCATCCGGCAGGTCTTTTGAGTCCGCGACCTTCACGGTGCACGGCCATCATTACGCGATCGTCGACATGACAGAGCTTTCCCAGAATGTCGACTCCTATGCCGTCACCCTCGACGGCGCGCGGGTGTGGCCGCTGGAAGGCCGTCCGCCCAGCCGGATCCGGCTCATCCCGCCGGAGGGCCCGTCGCGCATGATGTTCGGCTCCTGCCGCACGACCGCGCCGCACGAGACCGCGAGCGTCCTCATCCACGGCTACGACGTGCTGCGCTCCTACGGCTGCCATCTGACCGAGGCCGGCGAGGAGGAGTGGCCCGACCTGCTGCTGCTGCTCGGCGACCAGGTCTACGCCGACAGCCCTTCGGCCGACATGCTGGAGTTCATCCGCGAGCGCCGCGACACCGAGCCGAAGAACGAGATCGCCGACTTCGAGGAGTACGCCGAGCTCTACCGCAGGGCCTGGACCGACCCGGACATCCAGTGGCTGCTGTCCACCGTCTCCAGCGCGATGATCTTCGATGACCACGACCTGCGTGACGACTGGAACACCTCGCAGACCTGGCGCGAGCAGATCGCGCAGACCGGCTGGTGGAGCCGCAGGGTGGTCGCCGGGCTCGGCGCCTACTGGATCTACCAGCACCTGGGCAACCTGTCCCCGGAGGAGCGCGCCGCCGACCCCCTGCTGAGCAAGCTGGTCGACGGCGGCGGCGACGGCGCGGCCGAGCTCGACGCCTTCGCCGCGCAGGCCGACGCCGAGCCGAGCAGCAACCGGTGGAGCTACTCCCGCGACCTCGGCCACGCCCGGCTCATCATGATCGACACCAGGTGCGCCAGGCAGCTGACGCCGGGCGACCGGCGCATGCTCGACCCCCTCGAATGGGCCTGGCTGGAGGAGGAGGTCGCCAAGCCCGCCGAGCGCCTGATCATCGGCTCGTCGATCCCGTTCCTGCTCCCCGAGGGCGTGCACGGCGTGCAGAACTGGAACGAGGCCCTGTGCGACGGCGCCTGGGGCCCGACCGTGGCCCGCCTGTCCGAGAACTTCCGCCAGGCCGTCGACCTGGAGCACTGGGCGGCCTTCCGGCGCTCGTTCGAGGACCTGTCCAAGCTGCTCGTCGAGCTGGACAAGCCGGTGCTGATCCTCTCCGGCGACGTCCACTACTCCTACGTCGCCAAGGCCCGCACCAGCCCGATCTACCAGATCGTCTGCTCACCCATCCGCAACCCGCTCAGCCGCCTGCTGCGCTGGGCCAACGTGTTCACCCAGTTCGGCATCGCCACGCTGATCGGCGGCCTGCTGGCCCGCTCGGCCAAGCTGCCCAGGCCGCCCTTCCGCTGGAAGATCATCAAGGGGCCGTGGTTCCAGAACGCGATGGCGGAGCTCACCTTCCCCGGCACCGAGGCCACCTGGTACGAGTCCACGGGCGACGACGTGCGGAAGGTCGACACCGTACGGCTCGAATGACAGGGGGCGCCGCGTCCCCGGCGCGCCGGCGTCTCCGCCGGCCGGGCACGCCGGCGCCCATGGTCAGCGCAGGGCTCCGATCGTCTCGGCGAGCCGGTCGAGGGCCCAGTGGAGGTCCTCCTCGGAGATGACGATCGGCGGCGCGAGCCGGATCGTCGACCCGTGCGTGTCCTTGGCCAGCACGCCCCGCGCCATCAGCGCCTCCGACACCTGCCGGCCGCCGGCCAGCGACGGGTCGATGTCGACACCGGCCCACAGACCGCGTCCGCGCACCGTCACCACGCCGTGGCCGACCAGCTCACGCAGCCGCGCGTGCATGATCGCGCCCAGCTCGGCCGCCCTGGCCTGGAACTCGCCGGTCCGGAGGATCTCCACGACCGCGTTGCCGACCGCGCAGGCGAGCGGGTTGCCGCCGAACGTGGACCCGTGCTGTCCCGGCCTGACCACGCCCAGCACGTCCCGGTTCGCCGCGACCGCCGACACCGGCACCACGCCGCCGCCGAGCGCCTTGCCCAGCACGTACATGTCGGGCACCACGCCCTCGTGGTCGCAGGCGAACGTCTCGCCGGTGCGGCCCAGCCCCGACTGGATCTCGTCGGCGATCATCAGCACGTTCCGCTCGGTGCAGATCTCGCGCACCTGGGTGAGGTAGCCGTCCGGCGGCACCAGCACCCCGGCCTCGCCCTGGATGGGCTCGACCAGCACCGCGACCGTGTTGTCGTCGATGGCCGAGCGGACCGCGTCGGCGGAGCCGTACTTCACCACGGTGAAGCCCGGGGTGTAGGGGCCGTAGTCGGCGCGGGCGTCGGGGTCGGTGGAGAAGCTGATGATCGTGGTGGTGCGGCCGTGGAAGTTGTCCTCCATCACCACGATGTTGGCCTTGTCGCGCTCGACGCCCTTGACCAGATAGCCCCACTTGCGGGCGACCTTGATCGCGGTCTCCACGGCCTCGGCGCCGGTGTTCATCGGCAGGATCATGTCCTTGCCGGTCAGGTCGCCCAGCCCGGCACAGAACCGCGCGAACTGGTCGTGGTAGAAGGCCCGGCTGGTCAGCGTCAGGTTCCTCAGCTGCTCCTGCGCCGCCGCGAGGATCTTCTCGTTGCCGTGGCCGAAGTTGAGCGAGGAGTAGCCGGACAGGAAGTCCAGGTAGCGTCTGCCCTCGACGTCGGTGACCCAGGCGCCGTGCGCCTCGTGGAGCACCACGGGCAGCGGATGGTAGTTGTGGGCGCTGCGGAGTTCGCTTGTCTCGATCAGCTCTGCGCTGGTGGTCATGTCAGTTCTCCCCCCTGATCTCGAGTGTGCAGCACTTGGGGCCGCCACCCGCCTTGCGCAGTTCCGACAGGTCGACCGAAACCACCTCGTACCCTCGCCTCTTGAGCTCAAGCTGGAGGTCGCCCGCCTCGGCGTTGATCACCACGTTGACGCCGTCGCTGACCGCGTTGAGCCCGAGCACGCCGGCGTCGGCCCCGGTGGCGAGCACCGCGTCGGGGAACAGCCGCCTCAGCACCTCGCGACTGCCCTCCGAGAAGGCCTCGGGGTAGTAGGCGACGTTGCGGCCGTCGAGCGGGAACAGCGCGGTGTCGAGGTGATAGAAGCGCGGATCCACCAGCCGCAGCGAGATCACCGGGCGGCCCAGGAACTCCTGCGCCTCGTGGTGGGCCCCCACCCGGGTGCGGAAGCCGGTGCCGGCCAGGATCAGCTCGTCCATGGCGAGGAAGTCGCCCTCGCCCTCGTTGACGTGCTCGGGCGTCAGCGTGGGGTAGCCGCGCTCGGCGAACCAGCGCAGGTAGGCCGGCCCCTCCGCGGCCCGCTGCGGGAACGCGAAGCGGGCGCCGTACACGCGGCCGCCCACGACCAGCGCGCCGTTGGCCGCGAATACCATGTCGGGCAGGCCCTCGACCGGCTCGATCAGGCACACCTCGTGGCCGAGGCTCTCGTACGCCGCCTTGAGGCTCTCCCACTGCCGCATCGCCACGGCGCGGTCGGCGCCCGCCGCGGGATCCATCCACGGATTGATCGCGTACTCGACCGCGAAGTGCTCCGGGGGGCACATGAGAAAGCGTTTGGGCATGCACGACTCCGTCGTCTTCGAGCGGGGGATTTCCCCATGTCAGGGGACGAAGCACAGCCTAGGAACGCCCCGCGCGCAGCCGGAAGGGGGCGTGGTTGCGCGGACGCGCGGATTCGTTGCGACTATCAGCCCAGGACAGGCGATCCATTGCGTGGCTCCGGCAGATTGGCGCCGGGCGGGCTGTCGACCAGCCTCGACAGCACGATCGCACTCTTCGTCCGCACCACGAACGGCTCCGCGGCGATGCGCTCGATCACCCGCTCCACGTGCCGCACGTCGGTCGCCCTGATGTGCAGCAGCGCGTCCGCCTCGCCGGTGATCGTCGCCGCGCCCACCACCTCCGGATGGCGGGCCACGGCCAGCGCGATGTCGGACGGCTTCGTCTTGCCCTGGCAGAACAGCTCGACGTACGCCTCGGTGGTCCAGCCCAGCGCGGCGGGCGCGACCATGGCGCTGAACCCGGTGATCGCGCCGCTCTCGCGCAGCCGGTCGACCCGGCGCTTCACCGCCGACGCGCTCAGGCCGACGTCCTGCCCGATCTCGGCGTAGGTCGCCCGGGCGTCGTCGACGAGCGCGGCGATGATGTCACGATCCAGCCGGTCGAGTTCCACGGGCTCTGTATACCGCCTGCACCGTGTGGCGCGCGACGATCTGATCGCGGCAGACTGGCCACTTCAGTCAGGCACGGGGAGTGGGCGAGTGATGAGCAAAGGGACGTTCCCTGACCGGTTCGTGTGGGGCGTGTCGACGTCCGCGTACCAGATCGAGGGCGCGCACGCCGAGGACGGGCGGGGGCCGTCCATCTGGGACGCCTTCTCCGACGCGCAGGACGCCTGCGACCACTACCACCGCTACCCCGGCGACGTGCGCCTGATGAAGGACCTCGGCGTGAGCGCCTACCGGTTCTCGGTCAGCTGGCCGCGGGTGCTGCCCACGGGCTCCGGCCGGGTGAACACCGCCGGGCTCGACTTCTACGAGCGACTGGTCGACGAGCTGCTCGCGGCCGGCGTCACCCCGTACGCGACCCTCTACCACTGGGACCTGCCGCAGGCGCTGGAGGACGGGGGCGGCTGGCCGGAGCGCGACACCGCGCTCCGCTTCGCCGACTACGCCCGGACCGTGCACGAGCGGCTGGGCGACCGGGTGCACACCTGGTTCACGCTGAACGAGCCGTGGGTGGCCGCGTTCCTGGGGTACGGCGCCGGGGTGCACGCGCCCGGCAGGCGGTCGCCCGCCGACGCCTTCCGCGCCGCCCACCACCTGCTGCTCGGGCACGGCCTGGCTGCCTCGGCGCTGCGCTCGGCCGGCGCGGCCAGGGTCGGCGCGGTGCTCAACTTCGCGCCCGTGATGACCCCCGGCCAGGTCACCGACCCGGGCCGGCAGCTGTCGCAGGAGGACGCCGACGCGGTCGCCAGGATCGACGACCTGGTCCACGGGCAGTTCCTGGAGCCCATGCTGCGCGGCCGCTACCCCGGGCGGCTGCTCAAGGTCGTGGAGTCCGCCGCCGGGCTCGGCCACGTCCGCGACGGCGACCTGGCCGCCATCGCCCAGCCGCTCGACCTGCTCGGCGTCAACTACTACGCGCCCAGCGTGGTGCGCGCCCAGCCGGGCCAGCCCGCCGACCCGGCCTACCCGGGCAGCGACGGGGTGCTGTTCTGCACCGTGCCCACCGCGGTGACCGCGATGGGCTGGCCCATCGTGCCCGGCGCGCTCACCGTGCTGCTGCGCCGCCTGGCCCACGAGTACCCGGAGCAGGAGCTGATGATCACCGAGAACGGGGCCGACTTCGTCGACACCGTGACCGGCGACGGCATCCACGACGTGGACCGCGTCAGCTTCCTCGAAGAGCACCTGCGGGCCCTGCTCGCCGCCGTCGGCGAGGGCGCAAAGGTCCGCGGCTACCTGCTGTGGTCGCTGCTCGACTGCCACGAGTGGGCCGACGGCTACCAGCGCAAGTTCGGCATCGTGCACGTCGACTTCGCCACCCAGCGGCGGCGGCTGAAGGACAGCGCGCTGTGGTACCGCGACGTGGTGCGCCGCAACGGCCTGGCCGACACCCGGCCCAGGCGGCCCACGCTGGAGACGGTCGCCGCCCGGGCCAAGGTCTCCCGGGCCACCGTGTCCCGCGTCGTCAACGGCGACGCCGCGGTCAGCCCCGAGGTCCGCGAGAGCGTCCTGCGCGCCGTCAAGGAGCTCGGCTACGTGCCCAACGCGGCCGCCCGCAGCCTCGCCACCCGCCGCACCGACACGGTCGCGCTCGTCCTGTCCATCCCGCGCCAGGACGACGCGCTCACCGCCGCCGTCGTCCAGTACGTCACCAGCGTCCTGGAAGGGGCCGGCAAGCGGATCATCCTCATGCTCGCCGACACCTCCGAGAGCCACCGCCGCATCGCCGGGCACGTCGAGGCCCGGCTGGCCGACGGGGTGGTGCTGCTCCCGACGGACGGGGCCGACCCGCTCGCCGAGCGGCTCGCCCGCACCGACGCGCCGCTCGTCCTGCTCGGCCGGCCCGCGATCAACTCGCTCGTGCCGTACGTGGACGCCGACAACGCCGGCGGCGCCGCCGCGGCCACCGAGCACCTGCTGCGGCAGGGGAGGCGGCGCATCGGCCTCATCTGCGGCCCCACCCATCTGGTCGCCGTCCAGGACCGGATGGCCGGGCACCGCGACGCGCTCCAGCGGGCCGGGCTGCTGCCGCACGTCTCGCTGGCGGACGACACCGCCGGGTCCGGCGCGGCGGCCCTGGCCCGGCTGCTGGCCGACGAGCGCCGGCTGGACGCCGTCCTCGCGACCTCCGACCACCTGGCGATCGGCGCGCTCAGGGGCGCGGCGGAGGCCGGCCGCCGGGTGCCGGACGACCTGGCGGTCGTGGGCTTCGGCGACATCGAGGCGGCCGCGTACACCACGCCCGCGCTGACCACCGTGCGGACGTCGCCGACCGAGCAGGCCATGGCGGTGGCCCGGCTGATGCTGTCGCGCCTGGAAGGCCGGCACACCACGCCGGTGGTGCTGCCGGCCAGGCTGGTGACGCGCTCCAGCGCCTGACCGGCTCCCGGCCGGGCATGGTCGAGGCCCGTCCCGCGGCAGGACGGGCCTCGGCGGGGGGTGCTAGTTCGTGGAGAAGGTGAACCAGTTGACGTTCACGAAGTCGGCCGGCTGGCCGCTGCTGAACGTCAGGTAGACGGTGTGCTTGCCGGTCGTCGGCGTGATGTTGGCCGGGATCGTCCGCCAGCTCTGCCAGCCGCCGGTGTTGGCCAGCGCGAAGTCGCCGATCGGCGTCGCGGTCGGGCTGCCGAGCCGCACCTGGACGAGTCCGCTCACGCCGGCCGCCGCCCCGGACGCGACCCTGGCCTTGAACTGCCCCGCGGGCGTGGAGCCGAAGTCGACGTTGTCGAAGCGGAGCCAGTCGCCGTTGCGGATGGCGCCCACGTTCTGCCCGCCGCCGGTGTCGGTGGTGGTTTCGGTGATGGTGCCGGACTGGGCGCTGTAGCGCTCGGCCTGGATGGTGGAGCGCGCGTCGAACCCGTCACCCGGCGGGTCGGTCGGCGGGTCGGTCGGCTGGGTGACGGTGCCGCTCTGCCACACCGCCACGTAGTCGACCAGCATCGGGCGGCCGGGCACGGTGGCGGCGGTCGGCGTGCCGAAGCCCGCCACGCCGTTCGGGAAGGCGCCGCCCATGGCCACGTTCAGCAGCAGGAAGTAGCCGGCGTGGCCGGTCATGTTGCTCCACGTGGTGGCGTCGAACTGCGACTGGCTCAGGCTGAAGAACTGCTGGCCGTCGACGTACCAGCGCAGCTGGTTGGGGCTGACGCTGCGGTCCCACTCGAAGCGGTAGGTGTGGAAGGACGACTGGCAGGTCGAGCCGGGGCAGGCGCGGCTGGCGCCCAGTCCCTGGGTCTCGTTGCACGGGCCGCCGGGGTTGACGCCGCAGTGGAGCACGGCCCAGACGCTGTTGAGGCCGTTGACGTTCTCCATGATGTCGAACTCGCCGATCGCCGGCCAGTTCCAGTAGTTGCCCCGGTAGGGGGAGCCGAGCGCCCAGAACGCCGGCCAGTAGCCGAGGGCGGCGTCGCCGGTGACGTTCGGCATCTGGATGCGGCCCTCGATGCGCAGGATGCGCCCGTCGGCGGGCTTGAAGTCGGCGCGGCGGGTCTCGATGCGGGCGGAGGTCCACTCGCCGTTGGAGGCGCGCAGCGGGGTGATGCGCAGGTTGCCGGAGCCGTCGAGGCTCAGGTTGGCCGGGTTGGACGTGTAGTTCTGGATCTCACCGGTGCCCCAGTTGGCGGGGCCGCCCGGATAGCCGTGGCCGGTGTCGATGATCCAGTTGTTGGACGAGGGGAGTGAGCCCGACGAGCCGTTGAAGTCGTCGGCCCAGACCAGCGACCAGCCGGAGGGGGTGGCGGGGACGGAGGCGGCGGCGGTGGTGGCGGTCTGGACCAGCAGTCCGCCGAGGACGGCCAGCGCCGCGGCGACCGCCGCGACCCGGCGGCGCGTCCGGGACGGTGGTGAAGTCATCACTGCTCCTGGGGGGAAGGGAGACCGATGGAGAGAGCGCTCTCACGCCGAACGAAAACACACTCCATTACCCGTTGTCAACAATCCGCACCACGAGGGGGGCGCAGTGGTGAGCGGTCACCGGCGCATTCAGAGAGCGCTCTCCGCATAGGAGAAACGCGGGGGACGCCTCCGGTGAGGGGCGCCGCCGCGCCTCGGCGATCCGCTCGCGGGCGCGGGCCCGTACGTC
>NZ_JAPNNL010000231.1 GCF_027620315.1 Nonomuraea corallina
CGACCAGCCCGGCCAGGGCCGGCAGCGCCACCGCCCAGTCGCCGTCGCCCGCGGCGCGCACGGCCGCCACGCCCCAGCCGGACGGCAGGCCGAGCAGCCACGACACCGGCACCTCGGGCATCTCGCCGCGGGCGAGCATGGTCGCCAGGTCCCAGAGCGGCCGGGCCAGCGCCAGGGCGGCGACGATGCCGCCCGCCACGATCACGCTGACGACCATCACCAGGATGTCCATGCCCAGGCGGGAGCGCAGGACCGCGCCGAGGCCGTCGATCACCACGCGGGCCAGCAGCAGCGCCATGAACGCGTGCGCCAGCGCGGCCGGCACCGCCACCGCGACCGCGGCGGGCCCGTACGCGCCCGCCATCGGCACCAGCGTGGCGAAGGCGAGCAGCGTGACCAGCGCCGGGATGCTCACCGCCGAGCCGGCCAGCAGCGCCGCGGCCAGCCGCCGCGCGGGCACCGGCGCCATCCTGAAGTACTCCGGCCGCAGCGTCTCGTCGGTCCCGCCCCCGAAGAACGGAGCCACCAGCCAGCCCGCCGTCCAGATCGCGAACGCCAGCGCGGCCAGCTGCGGCTGGTCCGGCCAGGTGGTGGCCAGCCGCACGGTGGCCAGCAGGCCCAGTGCCCCGAGCAGCCCGCCGAGGAGCATGCGGAAGCCGCGCAGCCCGGTCATCTGGTTCCTGATGAGGGCGAGCTTCATCCGGATCAGGACACCAGCCACGCCAGCCCCTCCTCGCCGCTGGTGCGCCCGCCGACGAGCTCGACGAACGCCTCGTCGAGGCTCTGCGCGCCGCGTACCTCCTCCAGGGGGCCCGAGGCCACCACCCGTCCTGAGGCGATCACCGCGACGTGGTCGCACATCGACTCCACCAGCGGCATCACGTGGCTGGACAGGATGACCGAGCCGCCGCCGGCGGTGAAGCGGCGCAGGATGACCCGGATCGTGTGGGCCGCGACCGGGTCGACCGACTCGAACGGCTCGTCCAGCACCAGCAGCTTGGGCGCGTGCAGCATCGCGGTGGCGAGGGCGAGCTTCTTGCGCATGCCCGTCGAGTAGTCGACCACCAGCGTGCGCCCCGCGTCGTCGAGCTCCAGCACCGTCAGCAGTTCCTCGGTGCGCTGGGCGACGGTCTCGCGGTCCAGCCCCCACAGCGGGCCGAGGTAGTGGAGCACCTCCCTGCCGCTGAGCCGCAGGGGCAGGTGCAGGCCGTCGGGGAGCACGCCCAGCAGGGATTTGGCCTTGACCGGGTCGGTCCACACGTCGTGGCCGAACACCCGGGCCGAGCCGCCGTCGGGCCGCAGCAGTCCCACGGCCATGGACAGCGTGGTGGTCTTGCCGGCTCCGTTCGGGCCGACCAGGCCGAAGAGCGAGCCGCTCGGCACCGTGAGGAAGACGTCGTCGGCCGCGACGGTCTCGGCGAAGACCTTGCGCAGGCCGAGGACTTCGAGCGCGGGCGTGTCCGGTCGGGGGGCGGGGTCTGGCACGGGAGCGCCCTTTCTGGCGTCAGGAGTCTCGGCGGTGGAACAGGAGCGCGGCGGGGATGAGCATCGCCAGTGCCCACGCGCTCAGGGTCAGGAACCCCGACATCGGGGTGACCCCGACGTCCGGCACGGCCGGGTCGGGATAGAGCATGACGGCGCTGCTGGTGTTGGGCATGTACTTGATGACGTTCTTCTGGAACCACTCCGGCAGGAACCCGCTGAACAGGATCGGCAGGAAGTAGATGCCGAACGTGACGCCGATCGCGGCGGAGCTCTGCCGCGCCAGGAAGCCCACGCCGAGAGCGATGACGCCGGTCATGCAGATGAGCAGCCCGCCCCGCAGCAGCGCCACGAGCACCCCGTCGGCGCCGATCGTGGTCTCCACCCCGCGGGTGGTGTAGACGGCCTGGCCGACGAAGAACGAGCCGAAGCTCATGACCAGCCCGGCGGCCAGGGCGAGCGCGGCGGTGATGATCACCTTGGCGAGCAGCAGCCGGGTGCGGTCGGGCACCGCGATCAGCGTGCCGCGGATCGAGCCGGTGGTGTATTCGGCGCTGATCACCAGGATGCTGAACACCATGATGGCGATCTGGCCGAAGAACAGCCCGATCAGCGAACCGGAGACCGGCTCGAAACCCTCCGCCCGGTCCTCCCAGGTCGCCATCGTGGCCCAGGCGATCAGCCCGCTCAGCGCGACGCTGACCACGACGGCCGCGATGAGCAGGGCGTACGTCGAGCGGACGGAACGGATCTTCACCCATTCCGCGTGCACCACCCCGGAGAGCCGGAGGGGCGTGGTCACATCACGCCGGACCTTGTCGTCGGTGGCGGGCACGGTCATCGCTCTCCTTCGCTCCTGGCGTGGTACTCGACGCTCTGCCTGGTCAACGTCAGGAACGCCTCCTCCAGAGAGGCGTGCTGGGGCGCCACCTCGTGCAGGCGCAGCCCGTGCTCGGCGGCCAGGTCGCTGATCCGCTCGACGGTCATGCCGGTGACGTGGAGGGCGTGGCCGGACTCGGCGACCGTGGCGCCGGCCGCCTCCAGGACCTCCTTGACGCGGCCGGGCTCCGGCCCGCGCACGCGCACGTACCCGGTGGAGGCCCGCTCGATGAACTCCTCCGTCGTGGTGTCGGCGATCAGCTCGCCGCGGCCGATGACGATGAGCCGCTCCGCGGTCTGGCTCATCTCGCTGAGCAGGTGGCTGGAGACGAACACGGTGCGGCCCCGCGCCGCCAGGTCCCGCATCAGTGAGCGCACCCAGTGGATGCCCTCCGGGTCGAGCCCGTTGACCGGCTCGTCGAACAGCAGCACCTGCGGATCTCCGAGGAGCGCGCCCGCGATGCCCAGTCGCTGGCTCATGCCCAGGGAGAAGCCGCCCGTCCGCCTGCGCGCGACGCTGCCCAGCCCGACCTGCTCGATGACCTCGTCCACCCGGCGGCGGGGGATGCCGTTGCCGAGGGCCAGGGAGAGCAGGTGGTTGTAGGCGGTGCGGCCCGGGTGGACTGCCTTGGCGTCGAGCATGCTGCCGACCGTGTGCAGCGGGGCGCCGAGCCGGCGGTAGGGCTTGCCGCCGATGGTGGCGGCGCCGGCGGTCGGGCGGTCCAGCCCGAGAATCAGCCGCATGGTGGTGGTCTTGCCCGCGCCGTTCGGTCCGAGAAAGCCGGTCACCACTCCCGGCCGGACTTCGAACGATAAATCGTTCACGGCGCGCGTCGACCCATACGTTTTGGTGAGCCCGGAGACTTCTATCATGCGAGGCCTTTCGCACGGGGAAGTACGCAGTGTCTATGATGCCGAACGTATCCGACGAATGCGCGCCGTGCGCGATCTTTCCTCGGCCGTTGTCAAATCCGTTGTCAAGGACCTGACGCGAGGGCGCGCGCGATTATCGCCGCGCCCGCCTCATTGGGCGACGGCATGGCGTGCATCTCATCACGGAGCCGGCCCGCCGCGCGACGGAAACCCGGCTCCTCGACCAGACGCCGCACCATTTCCCGGATGACGCCGGGCTCCGCCTCGTGGGCGGGCAGCGTCAGCGACGCGCCGCCGTCCGCGAGCCGTCTGGCGGTGAGCGGCGTGTCGAACCAGCTGGGCACGACCAGTTGAGGGACGCCGTGGTAGGCGGCGGTGTTGACCGTTCCCCAGCCCCCATGATTGATCACCGCCGCACAGGTTGGCAACAGCACGGCGAGAGGGGCGAACGCCCGCGCCCGGGCGTTGGCGGGCAGCGGCCGCGCGTCGGCGGGGTCGCGCGGGCCCAGCACCACCACCTCCACGTCGAGATCGGCCAGCGCGTCCAGGACGTCCCCGGCCGGCACCGCGAACGTGCCGTGCCGTTCGTGGCTCGAAACCCCCCAGCTCAGGCAGACGCGCGGGCGCTCCGGCGGCCGGCGCAGCCAGTCCGGGACGACGGCGCGGCCGTTGTAGGGCACGTAGCGCAGCCGGACCCGCTCCAGCGGCGGATCGACCTCGACCTGCATCGAGGGCGGGATGCAGTCGATCGTGAACTGCCCCTCCGTCAGCTCCTCTCGGAACTCCATCCCGTACGCCCTCGCGCGGGCGCCCAGCCACGCGGCGAGCGGGTCCTCGCGCTCGGCCGGGGGCCGCCCGGCCATGAGACGCAGGGCGTGCGCCCGCATCCGCCCGAAGATGTCGGCGCCCCACGGCATGCGGGCGTGCGCCGCGCCGCAGGCCCGCGCCGCCAGGGCGCCCGCGTAGCTGATGGCGCCCCAGATCACCAGCCGGGGCCGCCAGGCGCGGCAGAAGGCGACCAGGTCGTCCACCATCGGATCGTTGATCAGCCGCCACCACCAGGGCACCACCCTGCGGTAGCCGTCGCGCACGTACTCCCAGCCGACGTCGGCCAGAGGGTCGGCGGCCCTGCCGAACGGCGGCTGCGGGCTGGTGAGCCGGCCGAACAGGTCGTAGGAGCGCATCAGCCGCCAGTGGCTGTGGTCGGCGCCGACCGGGACGGCGTCCAGCCCCGCCGCCGTGACGACGTCCGCCAGGGCGGGCTGGCTCGCCACCCGCACCTCGTGCCCCGCCGTGCGCAGCGCCCAGGCCAGCGGCGTCATGCCGAGGAAGTGCGTCTTCTCCGCGTGGGTGACGATCAGGACGCGCATCAGCGGCCCCGCAGTCCCGCCACGAGGTCCTCCAGGTCGACGGCCAGCTCGTTCGGCGTGCGCATGGCGAGCATCTCCTCGCGCAGCCGCATGGCGTTGTCCTCGAACGAGGACTCGGCCAGCAGGTGGCCGAGCGCGTCCCGTACCGCGGAGGGCGTCACCTGGCCGCTGGGGATCGACAGCCCCGCGCCCTGCGCGGCCAGGGCCTTGGCCAGCAGCGGCGCGTCCAGATGGTCGACGGGCAGCACGAGCTGGGGGACGCCGTAGGCGAGTCCGGTGCAGACGGTGCCCGGCCCGCCGTGGTTGATCATGGCGGTGCAGGTGGCGGCCAGGGCGTGCAGCGGGACGAAGCCGACCAGGCGCGCGTTGCCGGGCACCCGGCCCAGCCTGGCCTGCTCCGGCTCCGGGATCGTGGCGACCACCTCGACGTCCAGGTCCTCCAGCGCCTCCAGCAGCTCGGCCACCGGCACCGCGTAGCCTCCCAGCCGTTCGGTGGCCGAGGTGCCGAGGCTCAGGCACACCCGCGGCCGGTCCGGCGGCTCGCGCAGCCAGCCGGGCAGCACCGCGCGGCCGTTGTAGGGGATGTAGCGCAGGGAGAAGCCGCGCTGGTCGAGCGGCGGCCCCAGGCGCAGCGAGGGGGGCAGGTGGTCGATGGTGAAGTGGCCGGTGACCATTTCCTCGCGGAACGTCCCGCCGTGGGCGGCGGCGCGTGCGCCGAGCCACTGCATGAGCACGTCCTCGCGCTCGTCGGGCGGCTGGACGCGCATCAGCGTGAGGTAGCGGTGGCGCATCTGGGCGAAGAGGTCCAGGCTCCACAGCAGCCGGCCGTGGACGGCGCCGCACGCGTCGGCGGCGATGGCCGCGGCGAACGTGCCCGGCTCCCAGATCACCAGGTCGGGCCGCCACCACCGGCAGAAGTCGGTCAGCTCGCCGATCATCGGCTCGTTGATCACCTTCCACCACCAGGAGACGACCTCCCGGAACCCCCACCGCAGCTGCTCCCACGTGTGCTCCGGCGGCCACCGGTCGCCGATGTCGAGGAAGCCGTCGGCCTCCTCCTGGCCGAGCAGCCTGGCGAGCTGGTGGCGCCGGTAGAGGGAGTGGTCCCTGCCGACCGAGACGGTGGCCAGCCCTGTGCCCGCGAAGAACGCGGCGGACTCGGGCTGCGTGGCGACCCGGACCTCGTGCCCGGCGGTCGCCAACGCCCAAGCCATCGGGACCATTCCCAGAAAATGCGTCTTCTCCGAGTAGGTCGCAATGAGAACCCGCACTCCACGCCCTTTCCACGAGCCGTACAGGAGATGCCAGCATAACTCTGCCCGGATAGGAGGCACCCCTTCATCGAACCCCTATCGGCACGTTATGGCGTGAGATACTCGCCTGCTATTAGCCTCATTCGTGACGGCTGCGGAAAGGGGTCGACCGTGCGAATCCTCATCGCCACTTTCGCGGAGCGGACGCATTTCATAGGAATGGTGCCGCTCGCCTGGGCGCTGCGCGCGGCGGGTCACGAGGTACGGGTCGCCAGCCAGCCCGCGCTGACCGGAGTCGTGGCCGAGAGCGGGCTCACCGCCGTCCCCGTCGGCCGGGACCACCTGCTCACCGCGATCCTCGGCTCGGCCAGGAGACTCGGAGCTGCCGGCCCCGCCTTCGACCTGGCGGCCGATCCGGGGGAGCTGGACTGGGACCAGCTTCGCAAGGGGTACGCCGAGACGCTGGTCCCGCTCTGGTGGAAGCCGATCAACGAGCCCATGATCGCCGAGCTGACCGAGTTCTGCCAGTGGTGGCGGCCCGACCTGGTGCTCTGGGAGCCGCTCACCTACGCCGGCGCCCTCGCCGCCGAGGCCTGCGGCGCCCTGCACGCCCGGGTGCCGTTCGCGCTCGACCTCACCGCCCGGCTGCGGGCGCGCTGGCTGCGCCTGGTCGCCGAGGACCCGTCCCGGTCGGCCGAGGACCCGCTGGCCCGCTGGCTCGGCGCGCGGGCGGCGGCCCGCGGCGTGGAGTTCTCCGAGGCCCTGACGCTCGGCCGCTTCACGATCGACGCGATGCCGCCGTCGGTGCGGCCCGGCTCCTACCCGGAGCGCGAATACCCGGAGCATGAGCGCCTGGCGATGAGGTTCGTGGACTACAACGGCCGGGCGGTGCTCCCCGGCTGGCTGCGCCGCGAGCCCGAGCGACCCCGCGTCTGCCTGACCCTCGGCACCACCGCCCCCGAGCGCACCGGCGGCTACGCGGTGCCGATCCCGCGCCTGCTGGAGGCGCTGGCCGAGGTGGACGCCGAGGTCGTGCTCCCCCTCCCGGAGGCCGGCCGGGCGGCGCTCGGCGCCGTGCCGGGCGCCGTGCCGGGCAACGTGCGCGTGACCGGGTTCGTCCCGCTGCACGCCCTCGCGCCCACCTGCGCCGCCTTCGTCAACCACGGCGGGGCCAGCACGGTCTGCACGGGACTGCTGTACGGGGTGCCGCAGCTGCTCGTCACCGACCACTACTTCGACGAGCCCCTGTGGGGCGAGCGGCTGACCGAGCTGGGCGCCGGGCTGGCCCTGCGCCCGGACGAGGCGACCCCGCGGGCGGTCCGCGACGGGCTCGGCCGGCTGCTCGGGGAGCCGGGCTTCCGGGAGGCCGCCGCGCGGATCGGCGCCGAGATGCGGGCCATGCCCGCCCCCACCGAGGTGGCGGCGGAGCTGGCCCGCCGGGTGGCGGAGCACCGGTCCTGACCGCGCGCCCTGTCGGCTGAACGTCCGCTCGGCCACGCCTCCGTTGGGCCACGCGTTCGCTCGGCTAAGCGTCGTTTCGGCCACGCCTCCGTTCGGCTGAGCCTGGTTTCGGCTGAGCGTCTTTTCGGCTACGTGTCCGCCTGGGCGAGGCTTCCCCCGGCGTTCTCCTTGGCCCGGATGAACTCCTTGGCCCGGATGAAGCCGGCCACCATGTCCGCGAGCTCTTCGAAGGTCTCCCCGGTGAAGGACGGCATCTCCTCCAGCAGCTGCACGTCGTAGATCTCCTCCAGCGAGAGGATGAGCTGGACGACGGAGAACGAGTCGAGGTCCCGCATCCCGGACGGCTCCGGCAGCTCGGCCTCGGGCTCGCTCGCCGTGAACATCATGATGGTCATCGCCTGGACCTTGATCTGGGTCACCAGCTCGTCTCGGTCGACCTCGGGCGCCACGACGGTCTCCTCTCCAGGAATTCACTGATCGAACGGACCGCGCCGGAGCCGGGTGAGCAGCTTGGTGCCGAATTTCTCCCACGGCGCCCGGTGGATGCTGAAGACCCTAAACTCGCACGGCAATTCCTGTCGATCAGGCGGAGCGGTCTCCTCGCTGATTATCGCGGGCAGGCTGAAGTTCCTGGCCCGGGCCGCCGCGACGGGAAACCTGACCAGCCGCGCGGGCCACGAGGCGAACGCGTGGTCCAGCACCAGCATGGTCGTTTCCAGGCCCATTCCGTGCGGTGTCGCCCCTGCGTCCAGCAGTAAATTCGCCTGAATGGCGGCCGCCGGGTCCGCGCCGCTCAGGCACGCCAGGCCGACGTCGGCGCCGATATCCGGGCGGCGCACCGTGAATCGCGTGAGAATATCGCCGGCCGCGGCCGGCAACGTCCCCAGGAAAACCGCCAGGTCGTCCCCGTCCGCCTCGACGCGGGAGGCGGCCGCGCGTATTCCGGCCGCGTCCTGGGCCGGGCGCAGCTCGGTGAGTTCGATTCTTCGGCTGGAAACAGGTGCGGTCGGCATGTCCACTCCCGGAAGCGGCGTCCTGCGATACTCCGACTCATCAGAGCAGAAGGCCGGGCGCCCGTACAGCCGCCGCCGTCAGGCCGGACGTCGAGCCCGGCCGAGCTGCGACGACGCGCCGGTCCGCTGTCTCGCCAGCGAGACAGAAACGGCATGAAGAGCGCTGCGCGGAAGCGCTGCGTATCATTTCCGGGCATCGGCTGAAAGCGATATCCCAGGGAGACGTCGTTGGCTTTGGCGGGGCGTACGGAAGAGTTGACGCGGCTGCACGAGTTACTCGACGAGGCCGTCCGCGGAGCGGGCAACGCGGTCACGATCAGGGGCATCGTCGGATGCGGAAAGACGGCGCTCCTGCACGAGTTCGCCGCCCGTGCCGCCGCGCGCGGGATCGCGGTCCTGACCGCCTCCGGGTCGCCCGCGGAGCAGGCCCTGCCGCTGGGCGTGCTGGGCCAGCTCTTCACCGGCGTCTCCGGCGTCTCCGGGGACGACGATCCGGCCGCGCCCGTGCGGCGGCTGCTCGACCGCGCCATGGCCGCCGTGCGCTCCGAGACCCCCGGCGACGCCGTCGAGCAGGCCCGGATCATGCGCGAGCTCTGGCTCACCCTCTACGCGAGGTCGCAGGACCGGCCGCTGCTGATCGGCATCGACGACGCGCAGCACGCCGACGAGGCCTCCCTGCGCTACCTGCTGTACTTCGTGCGCAGGCTGAGCGGCGCCCGCATCCAGCTCGTGTTCACCGAGTGGGACCACCCCCGCCGCATCCACCCCGTGACCGACCTCGATCTGCTGCGCCAGCACCACTGCCATCGGCTGCGCCTGGCCCCGCTCACCGGCGACCAGGTGGCCGCGGTCGCCGCGGCGCAGCTGCCCCTCCCGGACGCCGAGCGGCTCACTCCCGTGCTGCACGAGCTGAGCGGGGGCAACCCGCTCCTGGTGGCGGCCCTGATCGAGGACGCCAGGCGCGGGCAGACCCCGCCGGGCGAGGCGTACCGGATGGCCGTCCTCACCTGCCTGCACCGGGGCGAGCCGGCCGGGCTGCGGGTCGCGCGCGCGGTCGCGGCTCTCGACGTCCCCGGCGGCCCGCCCGGGCCCGCCGCCGAGATCCCGGAACTCGTCCACCAGCTCGCCGGCGTCGACCCCGCCTCGGCCGACCACTGTCTCGACGTGCTCAACGCCACGGGCGTGCTACGGGCCGGCCGGTTCCGCCATCCGGCGGCACGTCAGGCCGTGCTCGCCGACCTGGACGCGGACGACCGCGCCCGGCTGCGGGCCGAGGCCGCCGCGTCGCTGTACGCGCGGGGCGCGGCCAAGGCCGTCGTCGCCGAGCAC
>NZ_JAPNNL010000232.1 GCF_027620315.1 Nonomuraea corallina
ACGGTGCTGCGCGACCCGCCCGACCCCGGCGAGGCCGACCTCGTCCTCGTGCTCGGGCCGGCCGGCTCCCCGGAGGCCCGGCGGCTGCTGGAGAACGCCACGCCGCCCGCCCGGCTCGTCGACGCGCCGGAGCGGATCGAACTCGGCTGGCTCCCCGGGGTCCGCACCGTCGTCCTCACCACCACCGGCTCCACCCCGCCCTCCCTCGTCGACACCGCCGAGAACGCGCTGCGCGGCCTCGGCCCGGTGACCTCCGGCACCCGCCGGACCGCCGGCGAAACCATCTCGGAGGACGCACAGCCATGACGATCCCGATCCGCCAGAGTCTGCGTGTCGCCGGCTACATCCTGCGCAACAAGGCGCGGCGACGCGCCAAGTTCCCGCTGCTGGTCGAATTGGAACCGCTGTTCGCCTGCAACCTCGCCTGCGGCGGCTGCGGCAAGATCCAGCACCCGGCCGACGTGCTGCGCCGGCGGATGCCCGTCGAGCAGGCGGTCGCGGCGATCGAGGAGTGCGGCGCCCCGATGGTGTCCATCGCCGGCGGCGAACCGCTCATGCACCCGCAGATCGGGGAACTGGTCCGGGAGCTCATCGCGCGCAAGAAGTACGTCTACCTCTGCACCAACGCGCTGCTCATCCCGAAGAAGATCGACCAGTTCGAGCCGTCCCGCTACTTCGCCTGGACGGTGCACATCGACGGGCTCAAAGAGCGCCACGACGCGGCCGTGTGCAAGGAAGGGGTGTTCGAGGAGGCGGTCGCCGCCGTCCGCGAATGCCGGCGGCGCGGGTTCCGCGTCACCACGAACACCACCTTCTTCAGCACCGACAGCCCGCGGACCGTCATCGAGGTGCTCGACTACCTCAACGACGACCTGGGCGTGGACCAGATGATGATCTCTCCCGCGTACGCCTACGAGAAGGCGCCGGACCAGGACCACTTCCTCGGCGTCGCGGAGATCCGCGCCCTGTTCCGTAAGGCGTTCGCCGGAGGCAACCGCCGCAGGTGGCGGTTCAACCACTCGCCCCTGTTCCTCGACTTCCTCGAAGGCCGCGTCGACTTCCCGTGCACGGCGTGGGCGATCCCGTCGTACTCCCTGTTCGGCTGGCAGCGCCCGTGCTACCTCATGTCCGACGGATACGCCCGCACCTACCGGGAGCTGATCGAGGAGACCGACTGGGACGCCTACGGCCGCGGCCGTGACGACCGGTGCGCCAACTGCATGGCCCACTGCGGCTACGAACCCACGGCGATCTTCGCCACGCTGGGCTCACTCCGTCAGTCGCTCCGCGCCGTACGCGACCACTGACCCCGCCGGGCGCGCGAGGCCCGCGTGGACCCGCCGGCTCAGCCCGTCCGCCGGGCGAGCCCGTGGAACAGGCCCGGCGCGGCGCCGCGCAGCCGCGCCGGCAGGCGCAGCCAGCCCGGCACGTAGCACTCGGACCTGCCGCGCCGGATCGCCGTCACGATGCCCCGCGCCACCCGCTCCGGCGGGATCGGCGCGGGCCAGCGCCGGTCGTACGGGACACCGCGCCTGGCGAAGAACGGCGTGGCCACCACCCCGGGGAACACCACCGACACCCCGACGCCGGGCGACCCGGACAGCTCGTCCCGCAGCGCCTCGGCGAAGACGACCAGCCCCGCCTTGGCGGCCGAGTAGACCGCCTCGCCTCCCACGCCGACGGCGCCGGCGATCGAGGCGACGAAGACGAGGTGTCCCCGGCGCCGGTCGATCATGCCGGGCAGCAGCAGCCGCGCCAGTTCGATCGGCGCCGTCAGGTTGACCGCCACGAGAGCGTCCACCCGCCCCGCCGGCATCCGGGCGAACGGCCCGGCCCAGCCCTCTCCCGCGTTGCAGACCAGGACGTCGACGGGGGCGGCCTCCCCGGCGAGCCCGGAGGCGTCCGTCGTGACGTCGCCGACGACCGCCCGCCCGCCGGTCTCGGCCGCCACCGCGCGCAGCCGCTCCCCGTCACGGCCCGCCAGCACCAGTCGCGAGCCCGCGGCGGCCATCGCCCGCGCGGTCGCCGCGCCTATGCCCGAGGACGCCCCCGTGATCAGGACGCGCGCGCCGTCGATCCTCATGCCACCCGACGCTAGCCCGCGCCGGACCCCGGCCGGGGACGACGCACCGCGCCTTCCTCGGGCGTACGCGCGAGTTGGGACAGACTGGGAGCATGCGCGAGCTGGTCATCGTCCGGAACCCGGATCAGCAGTCCCGACTGCCCTACCTGATCCGGCTGCCGCTCGGAGAGGGCCTTTTCCTGCGCGCGGGCGGCACCTGGCCGCGCGAGAAGGCGATCTACTGTTACCCCGTCGGCCCGGAGGAGTGGCCGGCCGAGCCCGAGGTGGTCGAGCGGGTTCCGGTCCGCTCGTGTGCGCGGCGCGGCGCGGCGATCGACCTGGTGCTGGACCGGGCGCGGGAGAACCGGTCGCAGATCGTCTTCACCACGGCCCGCGGCCGGGACGCGATCTTCTGGCAGACGGCCCGGGTGCGCAAGCAGGCCCGCCCGAAGGTGACGACCCCTACCGCCCGCGCCTCCGGAGTCACCGCCCTGCCGATTGTCGTCGACAGCGGCGAGCGGTACGCCTACGCCTTCCCCCGCCGGCAGGTCGAGCTCGTCAGACGGCGGTTGCCCTGCGGAGACTACGGCGTGGAGGTCGCCGGGGCGCTGCATGCGGCGGTGGAGCGCAAGAGCCTGGCCGACCTGGTGGCGTCCCTGTTCAACAGCCGGCTGAAGTACCAGCTGACCGAGCTGTCCGCGCTGCCGCACGCCGCGGTCGTCGTGGAGGACCGCTACAGCCAGGTGTTCAAGCTCGAACACGCGCGCCCGGCGGTGGTCGCCGACGGGATCGCCGAGCTGCAGGTGGCCTTCCCCGGCGTGCCGATCGTGTTCTGCGAGACCCGGAAGCTCGCCGAGGAGTGGACCTACCGCTTCCTGGCCGCCGCCTACGCCGCCGCCGACCACCCATCCGGCCCGGCCGCGGCCGCGGATGAACCGGGGGAGCGGCCGGAGCCAGGCACGGCCGAGGTCCGCGCCTGGGCCCGTGAGCACGGCCTGGAGGTCCCGCCCCGAGGACGGCTCCGCCAGGAGGTCTGGCAGGCGTACCGGCGCTCCCACCCGTAGCACGCCCGCACGGCCCGCACCCGTCGCGGGTCAGCGGGTGCCGGTCAGGGCGGTGCGGGCGATCTCGGCCCGTTCGGCGGCCTCCGCCTCGGCGGCCCGCTGCTCGGCGAGCACGCGGGCGTCGTAGGCGGTGCGAGCGGCGGCGATCTCGTTCTGGTGCGTCTCCGTCCAGACGACCAGCTCGCGGATGGTCGAGTGCAGGGTGACGCCCAGCGAGGTGAGCTCGTAGTCGACGCGCGGCGGGACGGTCGGGTGCACGGTCCTGCTGACCAGCCCGTCCCGTTCCAGGTGCCGCAGCGTACGGGTGAGCATGCGCTGGCTGACCCCGTCGATCAGGCGGCGCAGCTCGGTGAAGCGCAGGCTGCGCCGGTCGAGCAGGGCGATGACCAGCAGTGACCACTTGTCGGCCACGCGGTCGAGGATCTGCCGGACCTCGCAGTCCTCCCGCGTGTCCCACTGGAGAACGTCGTAGTCGTCGCCGGTATCCCCGCAGTGACCGAGTGACTTAAAAGTGCCGTCTTCCATGACATTTCATGATGCTCGACGATGCTGCTGGTTACAAGAAGGAACCGGCAGGCGGTCGAGGAACCGCAGGCCGGTTCTGCTTTTGCGAAAGGACCGCACCGTGCCCACCTCGATGTCCGCACGCTCGTGGGGCGTGCTCTTCGTGCTCGCCGGCGCGATCTTCCTGGAAGGGATCGACGTGGCCATGCTGAACGTGGCACTGCCGGCCATCCGGGCGGATCTCGGCCTGTCCACCGGCATGCTCAGCGGCGTGGTCAGCGCCTACGTGCTCGGCTACGGCGGCTTCATGCTGCTCGGCGGCCGGGCCGCCGACCTGCTGGGACGCCGCCGGATGTTCCTGTTCTGGCTGACCGTCTTCCTGATCTTCTCCGGCCTGGGAGGCTTCGCGAACGACGGGTGGACCCTGCTGACGGCCCGCTTCGTGACCGGGGTCGCGGCCGCGTTCATGACGCCCGCCGGGCTCTCCCTGATCACCGGCAACTTCCCCGAAGGGCCGCAGCGCACCAAGGCGCTCGGCGTGTACGCCGGCACCGCCTCGGGCGGCTACGTGCTCGGCCTGGTCGCCGGCGGCCTGCTGGCCTCCATCGGGTGGCGCTGGGTGTTCTTCGCCCCGGTAATCCTGTCGGCGATGATCCTCGTCGCGGCGCTGATCCTGCTCAAGGAGAGCCCCGTCCCCGAGCGCCCGCCCGGCGGGTTCGACCTGGCCGGCGCGTTCAGCATCACCGGCGCGATGCTGCTGCTCGTGTACGGCGTGGTCCGGCTGGAACAGCCCGGCCACGGCCTCGCCCTCACCCTCGGCGTGCTCGCCGCCGGCCTCGCCCTGCTGGCCGTCTTCGTACTGATCGAACGGCGGGCGCGCCACCCCCTGGTCCGGCTCGGCATCCTGCGCTCACCCTCGCTCGTACGCGCCAACCTGGGCGCCCTGCTCTTCCTGGCCGCGTTCGCCGGCTTCCAGTTCGTGGTCACCCTCTACCTGCAGGAGGTGCGCGGCTGGAGCAGCCTGCAGACCGGCCTGGCCATGCTCGTGATCAGCCTCGACGTGATCCTCGCGCCGACGCTCACCCCCCGGCTGGTCAACCGGTTCGGCAACGCCCGCGTGCTGTTCGCCGGGATGGTCCTCGCCGTCCTCGGGTACGCGCTCTTCCTGCCGATGGGGATGGACTGGACGTACGCGGCCATGCTGCCGACCATGTTCCTGCTCGGCCTGGCGTTCTCCCTGGCCTACGGCCCGCTGACCATGGCCGCCACCGAAGGGGTCGCGGAGCCCGAGCACGGCCTGGCCGGCGGTCTGCTCTACACCTCCATCCAGTTCGGCACCGCGCTCGGCCTGTCCGCGGTGACCGCGGTGAGCGTCGCCGCGCTCGGCGACGCCGGCACGCCGGAAGCGGTGCTGGAGTCCCAGCGCCTCGCCCTCCTCGTCCCCGTCGCGGCCGTGGCCGCCGGAGCCCTGATCACCGCCTTCGGCCTGCGCCGCCGTGCCGCCGCTCCCGGTGACCCGCAGCCCGCCTCCGGCCACGACCACGACCACGACCACGACCACGACAGAAGCGCCTCACGGCAGCCGACCTAGCCTGCACGATCCGGCGGGCCGGGAGCGGCAGTTCTTGATCCGGCCAGGAAGGCTGTGCCAACCTGGTCCGGTGGCGGTGGAGTGGTCGCGAGCGGAGATCCTCGAAGCGCTCAGGACGTGCGCGCTGCACTCGGCCACGATGGTGGACGGGTACTCCGGCCTTGACGTCGTCGCGAAGCCGGACGCCATGCTCCTGACGTTCCGCTGGTGCCGTGATCCGAACGTCTACGCCGTCGAGGTCGCGTATCCGACGGAGCCCAGCAGCCCGTGGACCGGCCTGCCGGTGCCCTCGGCCTTCGCCTGGGCCGCGGACGTCATGGCCGGCCTCCAGGAGAACCTCGCGACCGGGCTGGTCATGTGGGGCCGCCGGACGGTCCGGGACGGCTCCATCGTCCTGGCCTACCGTGATCCCGCCGACGTCCTTCCCGCCGGGTACTTCGTCACGCCGGTCTTCCGCGTCGGCGTGCCCCGCTCCTCGGGGCCCGAGCGGGAGGGGACCTCCTTCACGTACGCATCGCCGGAGGCGCTGGTTCCGCTGCCTCCGTCCGAGGCGGGCTCCCATCTGGCCGCGGAGGGGATGGACGTGAGCCTTCCCCGGCGGCTGCTCGCCGAGGACAGGCTGGCCTGCTGGCATGAGGCCTACGTCGACAACTCCCGCGGAGAACCGCACGTCGGGCACGCGGTCGCGTCCTGGGACGACCCATCGCGCACCACCGCCCGGCTGGCACTGGTGCACATCCAGCCCGGGGTCCCGTCGGACGTGCGGACGGCGCTGGCGCGCTTCGCGGTCCGCGCGGTGACCGAAGCCGGCGCTCTGCGCGTGGTCACCGCGATCGGCACCCCCGAACTCCGTGAACTCGGGTTCCAGCCGGCGGACGGAGACGGGCTCATCCTCCACACGAGCATCACCGGGCCCTGACCGGCCACTCCTGGGGCGTCTCGATGCCCGGTCATACCTGCCATTCGTCGTCGCGGAGGAGCTCGACCGCGCCGCCGTCGTGGCCGATGCCGGTGACGGTGACGTCCGGGCCCCCCACCATGAAGTCGACGTGCACGCGGGAACGGTTGACCCCGGCCGCGTCCGGGCCGGCGGCCTCCCGCAGGTGCGCGGGCACGCCGGGAGGCAGCCCGGCGCCCCAGGCCAGATGGCAGGTGGCGTTCTCGTCCAGCAGAGTTTCGAGGTAGGTGATCCCCGACTGCCCGACCGGTGAGGAGCCGTCGACGAGAGCCAGCTCACCGAGCCGCGCGGCCCCGGCGTCGGTCGCCTGGTGGGTGCGGACGACGTCCGCGCCGCTGCTCGCCCGTACCTCGGTCACCACGCCCGCGGTGAAGGTCAGTTCGAGGTCGCGGATGACGGTCCCGTTGAGGACCAGCGGACGCGTCGAGCGAACCCTGCCCTCCACCCGGCGGTGGTCGGGAGTGGTGAACACCTCCTCGGTAGGGAGGTTGCACTGGAAGACGTGCCCCTCGACCGATTCGAGGCGCGCCGCGGTCCAGTGGGCGTCGGGCAGCAGGCCGATGGTCAGGTCGGTCCCCGGACCTTCGAACCGTACGGCGTCGAGACGCAGGTCCTTCAGCACCTCCGCGCGGTGGAGCAGCTCGGCGATGCGTCGCTCCCAGGCGGCCCGCGGATCGGACTGGTCGAGCCGGAGGATGCGGCGCAGGTGCTGCCACAACCGGGCCTCGTCCGGCTCCCCGAAGATCGCCTGAGCCCACTCCGCCGTCGGACAGGGGACGATGGTCCAACGGACCAGGCTGCCGAGCTGGAGCCGCTGCCTCGACGTGAGGTGGGGCATCCGATCGAGACCCGCCCGGATCGGATCCTGCCCGACGAGGAGATCCGGGGTCGCGGTGCCCCGGATGTTGACCAGGACGCCGCAGTGGCGGGCGAGTTCCTCGTTCCGCGCGTCCAGCCAGGACGGAACCTCGCCCAGCGTCTCCGCGTCCGCGTGCTGGACCCGCGACCGTCTGGCATACGGGTCGAAGTACCAGATGTCGGCATAACGAGCGCCTCGGGCGTACGCGGCCTCCGCCAGGGCGCGGGCGAGCGGGGCATGCTCGATCTCGGCGTTGATCAGAACCCGGTCGTCGCGGACGACCGGCACGGCGATGTCGAAGACGACGTCGGCGTACCCGGCCAGCTCAGTGGCGGGAATGGTCATGGAGGTCTCCTTGGGGGGATGCCTTATGAGGCGTGCGGCTGAAGGGGAGGAACAGCAGGGGGGCCAGCGCCGCCACCGCGGCCGCGGCGGCGAACCCGTACGCCAGGCCAAGGGACTGGACGATGGCGCCGAGCGCGAGCGCGGCGGTCAGGAACCCCAGGTCGAAGAACGCCGTCGTGGTGGCCAGCGCCGAGCCGCGCTGCTCGGCGGGCAGGCCGGTCACCGCCATGGTCAGGAACGCCGGAAGGCCCAGCGCCTGCCCGGCGCCCAGGACCGCCGCCGCGACCAGCGCCCCGGTGACGGACGGCCAGACGACGAGCACGGACAGCCCCGCCGCGGTGAGGAGGAGCGAAACCGCAGCCATCGTGCGCGGGGCGATCCGGGTCGACAGCCGATGACCGGCCAGCCGTACCGTGAGCAGCACGCAGCCGTAGAGCAGGAAGTGGGCGCCGCTGTCGCCGCCGCCCAGTGCCGCGACGTGCAACGGCAGGAAGGCGCTGAAGGCCGTGTATCCCCACACCGACGCCCAGTAGGCGAACCCGGGAGCCAGTCCCGCCCGGTGGACGAGCGGTCCGGCCCTCCTCGCCCGGGACGGCTCGCCGCCCGCCGGGCCGGTCAGGGACAGACAGGCGGCGAAGGCGGCGACGGCCATGGCTCCCGACAACGCCCACACGGCCCACAGACCGGCGGCGACCCGAACGGCCTCGGCCAGGGGCGGTCCGGCGAGCAGACCGGCGTTGACCGCGACGGAGAAGTGAGTGATCGCCGCGCCGCGCCGTTCGTGGTCGCCGGCCGCGGCGGCCAGGCCGACGTACGTCAGAGCCTCGCCGATCCCCGCGACGGCCCGGCAGGCCAGGAACAGCGGCAGCGAGTCGGCCACGAGCACCGCCGACGAGGCGGCGGCCAGCAGCAGGGCGCCGGCGCCGGCGGTCGCCCTGCGACCCCGGCGGTCGGCCAGCCTGCCCGCGACCGGCCGGGCGAGCAGGGCGGACACGGAGGTCACCGCCAGACAGACGCCGACCAGGCCGGGGCCCTGGTCCAGCGGGCCGGTGACGTACCTCGGGATGACGGGTACGAGCAGCCCCAGCGACAGGAAGCACGCTCCCGTGCACAGCAGCAGGCGGGTCATCGCGCGTCGTCGAGTTCCAGCAGCAGGGCGGTCATGCTCACCTTGATCCGGTCGCCGGACCGGGGCGGCCCCGCCTTGTCGTGGACCAGAGCGACCGCCTGGTCGATCAGCCCCGCGACCTCCTCCCACACGGACCGGTCCAGCCATACCTCGGCGTCCATCGACATGCGCGTGGCCCGGGCCTCGGTGAGGCGTCGTGACAGGTCGACGCTCAGCGCCTCGTGAAGCAGTTGCCGCCCTTGCGTCCGGTCCAGCCGGGCTCCGCTGGAGGGGTCGTAACGGTAGCGCCTCCGGGGCCGGCCTTTGCCTCCTCGCGGCGGCTGTTCGTCGACCTGTTCCAGGAAACCCGCCTCGGCGAGCTGGCGCAGATGGTAGCTGGCCGAGGCGTGGGCGATGCCAAGCTCCTCCGCCACCTCGGTGGCCGACAGGGACGTGCCGGTGAGCAGCGAGACGATGCGGATGCGGAGCGGGTTGGCCAGGGCTCGTAGCGGTACCAGATCGTCGTCGTTTTCCCAAGACATGTTGGGATCATACCCTTCCCAACATGTCTTGGGAAAGAGGTGCTGGAGCGGCCTTCTCCGACAGGCCGCAGGACCAGGAGGGCCGGGCGCTGAACTCCACTACGGCGGAGCCCCCGGGTATTCGAAGAGGCCGAGGACTTCGAACTGGTCCGGATAGTCAGGCACGTCGATCGGCCACCTGCGAAGCAGCACGTAGAGATGGTCTCTCGGCTGAACTATGGTGATGGGCTCGTCGACGGCGTCATTGGCGCAGGAGAATTTTATGCCACGCATTCCCTCGCCGGCCCACTCCAGGACTTTGGCGATGAGTTCAATATCCTCAGGTTTCGCTTTCGCCTTTCCATTGGCGACCCGTTGTGCGCTTCGGGGCGTGCGCGACAACCTCGCCATTGTTACTCCCGCAGCATCTTGAGGACGACGTCGACGTCCACCTGCTCCCCGTGCTTGACAGGCCCGGTCGGCGCTTTCCGCAGCGCCTGCCGCCCTGCGGTTGCCCGGCGTGTTGGACCGCTTCGGTAACGAGAGCATGACTAGCCGGTCTGATCGGCTCCCGCCCCATCACA
>NZ_JAPNNL010000233.1 GCF_027620315.1 Nonomuraea corallina
CGCCACCACGCCCGCGGCGGCCACCGCCGCGGCCACGAGGATCGCCGAACGCAGCCCGTCCACCGTGACGCCCTCCGCCGGGCCGGTGGCCTGCCCCGCGACGGCCACCAGGACGGCCAGGCCGGCGCCGCTGCCCGCCTGAAGGACCGTGGAGGACAGCCCCGAGACCGCGCCCTGCTCGGACGGGCGCACCCCGGTCGTGGCCATGAGGAACATGGTGGTGAAGCAGAGCCCCGAGCCCAGCCCGAAGCCGACGAGCCCGGCCAGCAGCCCGGGGTAGGAACCGTCCGCGGACAGGCTCCAGGCCAGCACCGCCGTGCCGGCCGCGCCCACGAGCACGCCGGCCGTCAGCGCGCCGCGCAGCCCGAGCCGGGGGATCAGCCGCTCGCCGGCCAGGTTGCCCGCCGTGATGCCCAGCGTCGGCCCGAGGAACGCCAGCCCCGACCGCATCGCGTCGTACCCGAGCACCTCCTGGAAGTGCAGGGTCAGGAAGTACGGGACGCACTGCAGGGTCAGGCCGTAGACCAGGATCGCCCCGACAGCGGCACGGGTGTGCGGGTTCGCCAGCAGGCGCGGCGGCAGCAGCGGGTCGCGGCTGCGCGCCTCGATCGCCACGAACCCGGCGAGCAGCGCGACGGCGGCGGCCAGGCAGCCCAGCACGCCGGGCGAGGTCCAGCCCCACTGCGGGCCGTGCGCGACGGCGAACACCAGCCCGGTGACCCCGGCGGTGCCGGTGACGGCGCCCGGCAGGTCGAAGCGGCCAGGCCGCCGGGGGCCGTCCGGCGTCAGCACGGCGAACGCGGCCACGATCCCGGCGACGGCCGGCGGCACGTTCACGAAGAACACCGCCTGCCAGCCGAACGCCCCGGTCAGCACCCCGCCGAGCAGCGCGCCGAGGCTCAGCCCGCTCGCTCCGGACACCGCCCACACCGTCATCGCCCGGTTGCGGGCGGGACCCTCGTCGAACATGGTGACCACCAGCGAGAGCGTGGCCGGCATCAGCACCGCCCCGCCCAGGCCCTGGAGCGCACGGGCGGCGATCAGCGGGCCGGGGTCCGCGGCCAGCCCGCCGAGCAGCGAGGCGAACCCGTACAGGAGCAGGCCGAGCACGAACATCCGCCGCCTGCCGAGCAGGTCGGACAGCCTGCCCCCCAGCAGCAGGAACCCGCCGAACGCCACCGCGTACCCGCTCACCACCCACTGCAGCGCGTGCGGGGAGAAGCCGACCTCGCGCGCCAGCTGCGGCAGCGCGACGTAGACGATGGTGAAATCCAGGGCGGTGATCATGCTGCCCAGACCGAGCAGGACAAGAGGAAACAGGATTCGCATGCCGGTCAGCCTCGCCGCGGCTCCGGCACCCAGCCAGCCCCGGGTCCTGCGTACGCAGATCTTGCATAGGCTGGACGGTCATGGAGCGTGAGGCGGAACTGAGCGAGTTCCTGAAGTCCCGGCGGGCGCGGCTGCGCCCGGAGGACGCGGGGCTGCCCTTCAAGACCAACGGCACCCGCCGGGTACAGGGACTGCGCCGCGAGGAGCTGGCGATGCTCGCCGGGGTGAGCGTCGCCCACTACATCCGGCTGGAGCAGGGCCGCGGCCAGAACGTCTCGGCCGAGGTGCTGGACGCCATCGCCGACGTGCTGCGGCTCACCGCCGACGAGCGGTCCTACCTGCACGCGCTGGCCCACCCGGCGCATCGGTGCCGCGACTTCCCGCAGCACCCGATCAGGCCGGGGCTGCAGCGGCTGCTCGACTCATTGGTGCTCACCCCGGCGCTCGTCCTGGGCCGGCACGCCGAGGTGATCGCCTGGAACGCGCTCGGCGCCGCCGTCTTCGCCGACTTCGCGGCGATCCCCGAGAGGGAGCGGACGATCTCTCACCTGGTCTTCCTCGACGAGGACGTCAGGCGCATGCACGGCGACGGCTGGCGGCGGCTCGCCGAGGAGCACGTGGCCCGGCTCCGGTTCCTCAGGGTCTGTTACCCCGAGAACTCCGGGATCACGGCGCACGTGGCCGCGATCCGCGCGCTGAGCCTCGACTTCGGCGAGCTGTGGGAGGAGCACCACGTGGCCGCCGTCACCCACCGCGACTACGTCCTCGACCATCCCGTGGTGGGCGAGCTGCGGCTGTCGGCCGAGCTGGTGGCCCTGCCGGGCGACCCGGAGCTGCATGGCATGGACCTGTTCGCCGCCGAGCCGGGCTCCGCCTCCGAGGCCGGCCTGCGCCGCCTCGCCGAGACCGGCGCCCGCCGCCCCTCCGGCGCCGACCCCGCCGGGGTCAACGGCGCCGCAGGAGCCGGTCGAACACCCGCCGGGGAAGCGTCAGCGCCACGACGGCGAGCAGCACGTGCACCACGATGAAGGCGTAGGCCTCGTTCCTGGTCGCGGGATGGCCCAGCCGCACTGTCATGTGGTGGGCCCAGTCCCAGACCTCGGGGATCCCGTCGAGCCTGCTGTTCATGAGCACCGCCATCAGGTCCTCCAGACCCGACATCTGCAGGATCGTGGTGGCGGCGCCGACCCGTAGCACGCCCTCGCGTGATCCGCCGCCGAGCCGGTAGGCCAGCACGAGTGCGACGATCATGAACGGGACGAAGACCACCACGTGCAGATACAGGTCCTCGAACACGGCCGTCCCGTCCTGCATGTCCATCGACGTCATGAACGTCATGGGCACGAAGTAGAGGAGGAAGGCCAGGAAGATCGCGGGCAGGGCCACCAGGTGCAGCCGCAGCCACCGCGCCCACTCGACGTCGAGCCAGGCGACGGCGACGACGGCGGCGATCTGCGGGGTCAGTTTGACCAGGAGCATCCAGATCGAGGTGATCTCCTGCTCGTACGGGATGACGAAGCGGACCAGGATGACCAGTGCCACGGCCAGGGCTCCGGCCAGCAGCGTCACCCGGTTGGCCCGCCAGAAAGAGGTAGTCGGCATGAGTTCCTGTCAGTGCGTCACGAAGATCGGGGTGGCGTGGTCGGGGCAGGTGGCGAGCGTGAGCCCGTCCGCGCCCTCGGGGATCACGCCGACCAGGTAGGGCCGGCTGCGGCGCAGCGCCGTGACGGCCGGGGTCCCGCCGGACAGGCGGGCGTGGAAGCGGCGCCACAGCAGGTGGGTCGCGCCGCAGTCCGGCGCGGTCGCCGCGAGGTAGCCGAGGTGCGGGTCGTGGGCGACGCCCTGCTCCCGTACGGCCCGGCCGATGGGCAGGCGTGCCACCGCGGTCACGCGCACGCCGTCGAGCTCCGGGAGGAACGCGTCCAGAGCCTCCGGCTCGCCCACCAGGGTCGCCTGCCCGGCGTCCCTGGCGAGCCGGAGCGCGGGCGAGTTCAGCGCCCGGCGGCGCGACTCGCTGACGACGTTCGCGCCGGGCGGGAGCAGCACGCCGTAGCGGGGGCCGCCGCGCCCGAGAGCGCGCCGGTCCAGCACGGCGGGGCGGGTCTCCAGCACGGGCGCCCGCCGTGGCGCGCCGGCCATGAGGAGAGCCTCCCGCAGGTCCCGGCCGTCGCCGATCCACGCGGACGGCTCGCGCGAGGCGTCGAACGGCCGGGCGAACGGGCACAGCCGGTGCAGTTGCCCCGCCAGCGCCGCGGACGGGGTGGGCGCCGGCTCGTCCAGCGCCCGCGCCGCCTCCACCCACTGGTCGCGATAGAACGGCACCCGCGCGAAGGCCCTGCCGACCGTCGCCCGGTAGGCCCTCTCCCAGCGCGCCGGCGAGAACTCAGCCGGCATCGACCCTGACCCGGATCAGGTCGTCGACGGCGGTCAGCGTCGCGGCGAGCTCGTCGGCCGTGGCGCCGGAGGCCAGCACGTAGCCCAGCTTGGCCCGGCACTCGGTGTAGGGCACAACGGGCTCGCCCGGCTGGGCGGTGACCACCACGTCGGCCACCCCCGGCAGCGCCGTCGCCTCGGCGAGGCCGTCCAGCGCGACCAGCGTGCCCGCCGCCCCGGCGCGAATCATGCGGACCGCGGCGTGCCTGGTCCAGCGGGGCGTGAGGTCGGGGCGCTCGCCGACGGCGAGCTGGACGGCGGCCGACACCGTGTCCACCCCGTACATCAGGCCGAGCGCCTCGCCCATGCCGTTGCCGCCGAGCCGCGCGCCCATCTCGATCAGCACGACCCCGTCACGGGCCACGAACAGGTCGAGGTTGACCGGGCCGTCGGTGTAGCCGACCTCGGCGCAGACCAGCTCCAGCTGCCGCGTGACCTCCGCGGTGAGCGCCTCGTCGCGCGGGGACATGTCATGCCCGATCGCGACCACCTGGGGTGCTTCGACGACGCGGTCGCTCAGCCCGAGCAGCGCCACCCGCCCGTCCCGCAGGAACGCCTCGCCGCACAGGTCCCGGCCCGTCACCAGCTCCTCGACGATCACGGTCGACGACGGCGAGACCTCCGCCGCGGCCGCCGCCGCGCCCGGCAGTTCGGCGGGGGAGGCGCAGACCGCGATCCCCCGGGAGCTGCCCGAGTCGACGGGTTTGACGATGACGGGGAAGGCCAGCCGGGCGCCGTCGCGGCCCGCCTCGCCGGCGGTCCCGCTCACGTACGCGGGACCTGCCAGGCCGAGCCGGGCGCAGACCTCCCTGAAGTACGCCTTGTCCGCCGAGACGCGCAGCGCGGCGTCGGACAGCCCGCAGGGCAGCCCGAGCCGGCCGGCCAGCTCGACCAGCGACGGCAGGTTGATGTCGGTCCCCGGGGCGTGAACGCCCACCAGGTCGTCCCGGCCGCGCAGGGCCGCCGTGACCGCGTCGACGTCCCGCGTGCTGAGGTGGAGGAACTCGTCCGCCTCCCGCGCGCCGGGGGCGTCGGCGCGCAGGTCGACGCAGATGGTGCCCAGGCCGAGCCGCCGGGCGGCGCGGAACGAGCTGATCGTCCCGTCCGAGCCGCCCAGCATGATCAGTCGCTTCACCCGTCGGTCCCTGGAGACTTCCAGTGGACGTCGCGCTGCTCGATGAACCAGTCCACCGTCCTGGCCATGCCCTGTTCGAGAGAGACGAGCGAGCTCGGCTCGATGCCCACCGACAGCAGGGTCTTGGTCTGCGCGGTGACCGCGGTGCCGGGCGTCTCGCCGGGCCGCATCGGCAGGTCGGCGATGGGCACACGCGGGTAGCCGCGGTCGACGCAGAGGTCGATGATGAGCTCGGCCACCTCCCTGATGGTCGACGAGGTGGTCGGGCCGACCTCGACGACCTCGTCCAGCACGACGCCCTCGGCGGCCTTCTCCAGGGATGCCACGAGCGCGCGCGCCACGTCCCCGACCCACACCATGTCCGAGACCTGGGCGCCGCCGCCGTACAGCTCGACCGGCATCCCGCTCAGCGCCCGGCAGATCACGGCGGGCGTGATCTTCCTGACCTTGCCGGAGGCGAAGGGCGGCGCGGCCTGCTGGCGCGGGCCGTAGGCGTTCACCACCCGGACGTTGTTGACCCTCGTGCCGCGGTGCGCGTTGAACATGCGGACGAAGCGTTCGACGGCGGTCTTGGAGATGGAATAGCTGTTGTCCATCCAGTGGTTGCCCACGCAGATGTACACGCCGGGCAGGTCGTACTGGGCGATGGCCTCCAGGAAGTTGAGCCCGCCCATGAGATTGGTCTCTGCCGCCGGGCGGGGGTTCGAGATCGTCTCCTGGGTGCCGAGCACGGCGGCCAGGTGCACGATCGCGTCACAGTGCGCCGCGAGCTCCGTCATGGCGGTGGCGTCACGGATATCGCCCCGCATGACTTCCCACGAGGGGTCGGCGCCGGACGCCCCTCGGTGATCGAATACGAGCGGGACATGGCCACGGGCTACGAGTTCTTCGCAGACGTAGCGGCCGATGAATCCGTTGCCGCCCGTTACTCCAACCTTCATGCCACCTCTTGATGTGAGCACATGCTTACAGCGTGTGTCGGGTTGTATGACAACGCATCAGTGATCACATCAGACGAAATATCCCGCTAAGGTAGCCGCAGAACGTTTGTGTCCATGTTGTGATGGAGCAGAGTCAAGGCCGTGGCCGTGCACCTCGATGTTGTCGATGTCGGCGAGGAACCCGAGCCGCCGGGCTGGGAAGAGTTCCGGCAGGCGGAGGGCCTTTCCGCCATCTGGGCGTACGACGTCATCGCCGCTTCCTGCGCCGGCACGTGGGAACGCCCGCTGCTGACGGTGTTCCGCGACGACCAGGGTGTCGCGGGGGCGGTGGGCGCCGTCGCCACCGCCCTGCGCGCGCGGCGGCTTCCGCGCCGCGAGCCGCTCCTGCTCGACGTCCGCCTGCCCGGCCACTCCAACGGGCCCACCTGGCACTTCAGCGACCGCGTGACGCCCGGCGACCGCCGCCTGCTGATCCGGCGGTTCGAGCAGGCGGCGCGACGGCGCCTCGGCTGGATGCTCACCGGGGTGCTCTACCGCATGGTGACCGAGCCCCACCTGCCCTCGGTGGCCCGCGGGGGCGCGATCGTCAGGGAGTCGCCGGGCTCCACGGTCATGCCGCTGCGCTGGACCTCCGTGGCGGAGTGGATCGGCTCGCTCAGCCGCAACCGCAGGTCGACGCTGCGCCGTCAGCTCAAGAAGATCGCCGGGTCGGACGACCTCGTCGTGACGGAGGGCCGGGCCAGGACCGACCTCGACCCCGGCGAACTGGCAGAGCTGAACCGCAGGCACACGGCCAGGCTGGCCGCCCGCTTCGACCCCAGGCCACCCCTGCCCGCCGCGTACTTCGCCGAGTTCCTCCGGCGCGAGGACGTGACCGTCATCTCCTATGAGGCCGCCCGTCGGCTGCTCGCCTTCGCCGTCGTCTTCGACCACCCGGTCTCGCCCGCGTACGGGCCGTGGGCCGCGCTCCAGCCGGAGGAGGGCGGGCGCAGGGACCTGTACTTCGACAGCTACGCCCGCATCGTCGGGCGCGCCCTGGCCGACGGCTCCGAGCGGCTCCACGGCGGCAGGGGGTTCGTGGAGGTCAAGAGCTCTCTCGGCTTCGACTACGTGCCGATGAAGATCGTCGCCGTGCCCCGGTGGGCGATGGGATGAGCGTCACCCTGGAGATCCTGGACCCGCGGCACGACCCCGAGCCCGACGGATGGGAGCGGCTGCGCACCGCCGCCGGCCAGTGCGTGACCTGGCGCTACGACCTGCTGCGCGCCTACGCCTGGGCCGCCCAGGCCCCTGTCCTGCTCACCGTGCTGTACGAGGACGGCGCCGCCGCCGGCGCCGTGTCGGCGTCCCTGCGCGGCGTCCGCCCGCGGCGCGGGTCCTACGCTGCCCGCCGCGACGTGGCGGGAGTCGTGGACGTGCACGCGCCGGGCAACCGCTCGCAGAAAGGCTGGTGGTTCACCGGCGACCCGGCTCCGGAGCGGCGGCGGGAGCTGCTGCGCGGCTACGTCCGCGGCATCCGGCGCGAGCTGGGACCAGGCTGGCGGGCCGTGGTGTGGCGCGAGGTGTCCCCGGGGGAGCCCGCCCAGCTGCCCGGCGCGGTCAAGCTGACCCTGCCGACCGCGCCGCTGGCCAAGCTGGCCACCCCGTGGCGCGACCTCGACGGGTGGTACGCCACGATCGACCGCGCCCGCAGGGACTCGCTGAAGAGGCGGGCCAGGGGATTCGCCGCGGACCCCGAGTTGTCGGTCGCCGTCGGCCCCGCCCGCGAGCTGGTGACCGGGGCGGAGGCCGCCGCGCTGCGGGCCGAGAACGACCTCAAGCACCGCGCCAGGCTCTTCCCGCTCGCCCCCCTGCCGCAGCCCTACCTGGACGCGCTGGTCGGCGGGGACGAGGTGATGGCGATCGCCTACCGCGACGGCGGGCGGCTGATCGGGCTCTCCCTGATCCTGGACCACCTCGCCTGGCCCATCTGCCTGAGCTGGGGCGCCCTGCCGCCGGAGACCGGCGGCCGCAAGCACCTCTACTTCGACGGCTACGTCCGGATGGTCGAGTGGGCCATCGCCGCCGGCCGGGCCGGACTCGTCTTCGGCAAGGGGCAGGCGGACGTCAAACGCTCCCTGGGCGCCGACCTGGTGCCCTCCTCCGCCCTGGCCGTCCCCTTCTGACCCCGGCCCCTTCCGACCCGCCCTCTCCCACCCCGACCCCTTCTGACCCCGCTCTCTTCCGACCTCCGCCCCTCTTTCCGACCTCCGCCCCTCTTCCGACCTCGACCCGTGGACGCGCCCATGACCTGCGTGCAGTGCGGCCACCCGCACCCCGCCCTGATCGCCGGACTCTTCCGGCGGCCCCGCTACGCGTGCCGCGTCTGCGGCGCGGTCTTCAGGCCGGGCTCGCTCCCCGGGACCGAGCCGCCCGCCCCGGCCGGCTCCGCCCCCCTCCTCGAACCCGAGCCCCTCGCCCCTGCCGGCGAGGACCCGCTGGCGGCGTTCATGCCCGAGCGCATGGTTCGCTGGGTACGCGAACAGGGCCGCGCCTCCGACGCGCCCGGTGCCTTCGACACATCCGGTGCCTCCGACACATCCGGTGCCGCCGGCGCCCCGGACATCCCCGGCGCGCCGGACCGGGCCACGCTCGCCCGCTGGTACAAGGAGTGGGACGCGCTGGTGGCCGCCGCCCGCTCCGACCCGGAGGCGCGCGCCACCCTCGGCCGGGTCAGCGAGATCCCCGCCGACCGGCTGCCCGCCAAGCTGCCCGCGTTCGCCAAGGTGTGCGCCGCGCTCCACGCGACCTGCTACGACGCCCGCCTCGCCGGCGAACGGCTGGGCGGCGCGGACGACCCCTTCGTGACCGAACGGGTCGGGCACCTGCGCCGCTGGCTCGCCACGGCGGGCCGCGCCACCACCTGGCTCGAAGCGCCCCCCGCGCCGCCACCGGAGCCCGAGACGGTCAGGAGCCTGCTGGCCATGGAGGGCTCGTTCACCAGGGAGCAGGCCGCCGCTTTCTTCGCCGCCCTGTTCGGCGTGGACAAGGGGCCGTCCATCCCCGGCGTCCGCGCGCGCTTCGGCGACGAACGCGTCCACGAGGCGCTGCGCTCGTACCTGGAGAGCGGCGCCCGCCCGCTGCGCGAGACCGTGGCGGCCGAGCTGGACGCGACATGACCACGCCGGCCGACGCGGCCGAGGCGCACCGCATCGGGCCGCGCCGCCTGCTCACCCTGCTGAGCGGCCGTGCCGCTTTCCGCCTCCTGCTGTACGGATCGGCCGGGGTGCTGGTGGCGGCCTGGAGCCGGGAGGACTTCAACCGGTACGCCGCCGCCGTCGGAGCGGTGGGCTGGCTGTCCATGGTGGTCCAGTCGGGCCCCGAGAAGGCGGCGCTCGCCCTCATCCCGCGGGCCCGCCGCACCCGCGACCAGCTCGCGGGCATGCTGCGGACCGCCGTCGCGTACGTGCCGCTGCCGTTCACCGCGGCCGCCGTCGCCGCGCTCCTGATCAGCCCCGGCTCCACGGTCACGGTCTACCTGCTGGCCGTCGCCTACTACGTCGGCCTGGGCTGCGGCATGCTGGGCGTGGCCGTGCACCGGGCGCTCGGCGGTTACGCCAGGGACACGGTGCACTTCACGCTGCTCGGCGTCGGGATGATCGGCCTGGCCGGGCTGGCGTTCGCGGTGTCCATCCCGCCCGTCGCGTACCTGACGGGACTGCTCGCCCTGGTCACCGCGCTCAACGTGGC
>NZ_JAPNNL010000234.1 GCF_027620315.1 Nonomuraea corallina
GGGCAGGTTGTTGATGGCGTTGGACAGGCCGGGGGGGGGGCGCCCGGGGGGCGGGGGGGCCCCCGGGGAGGGTCTCAGGTCAGCCGAGGCGGTCGAGCAGCGCCCGGTGCTCCTCCCACAGCTCCTTGGGCAGGTGGGAGCCGAACTTCTCGAAGTGGGCCGGGATCAGCGCCGCCTCCTCGCGCCAGACCTCGGGGTCGACGCTGAGCAGGGTGCGCAGGTCCTCCTCGGACAGGTCGAGGCCGTCGGTGTCGAGCGTGTCGGGCAGCAGCCCGATCGGCGTCGGGACGGCCTCGGCCTCGCCGTTGAGCCGGTCCACGATCCACTTGAGCACGCGGCTGTTCTCGCCGAAGCCGGGCCAGATGAACTTGCCGTCGGCGTCCTTGCGGAACCAGTTCACGTAGTAGATGCGCGGCAGCACGACGTCCTCGCGCCGGCCCAGCTCCAGCCAGTGGCCGAAGTAGTCGCCCATGTTGTAGCCGCAGAACGGCAGCATGGCGAACGGGTCGTGACGCAGCTCGCCGACCTTGCCCTCGGCGGCGGCGGTCTTCTCGGAGGCGACGTTGGCTCCGAGGAAGACGCCGTGCTGCCAGCTCAGCGATTCGGTGACCAGCGGCACCGCGGTGGCGCGGCGTCCGCCGAACAGGATCGCCGAGATCGGCACGCCCTTGGGGTCCTGCCATTCGGGGGCGATGGTCGGGCACTGGGAGGCCGGGGTGGTGAAGCGGGCGTTCGGGTGGGCGGCGGGCTCGCCGCTGGCGGGCGTCCAGGACCGGCCCTTCCAGTCGGTCAGGTGGGCGGGCGGCTCCTCGGTGAGCCCTTCCCACCACACGTCGCCGTCGTCGGTGAGCGCGACGTTGGTGAAGATGCTGTTGCCCCAGAGCGTCCTGACCGCGTTGGCGTTGGTGACCTCGCCGGTGCCCGGCGCGACGCCGAAGAACCCGGCCTCGGGGTTGATGGCGTACAGCCGCCCGTCGTCGCCGAAGCGCATCCAGGCGATGTCGTCGCCGATCGTCTCCACCTTCCAGCCGGGGATGGTGGGCTGCAGCATGGCCAGATTGGTCTTGCCGCAGGCGCTCGGGAACGCGGCGGCGATGTAGCGCACCTCACCGGACGGCGGGGTCAGCTTCAGGATGAGCATGTGCTCGGCCAGCCAGCCCTCGTCGCGGGCCATGACGCTGGCGATCCGCAGGGCGTAGCACTTCTTGCCGAGCAGCGCGTTGCCGCCGTACCCGGACCCGTACGACCAGATCTCGCGGGTCTCGGGGAAGTGGCTGATGTACTTGGTGGAGTTGCACGGCCACGGCACGTCCGCCTGACCGGGCTCCAGCGGCGCGCCGACGCTGTGGACGGCCTTGACGAAGCTGCCGCGCTCCTCGATGAGCCGCAGCGCGCGCTCGCCCATCCTGGTCATGATCCGCATGGACACGGCGACATACGCCGAGTCGGTGATCTCCACGCCGACCTGGGAGATCTCGCCGCCGAGCGGCCCCATGCAGAACGGCACCACGTACATGGTGCGGCCGCGCATGCAGCCCTTGAAGAGCTCGCCGAACGTCTCGCGCATCTCGTCGGGCGCGATCCAGTTGTTCGTCGGCCCGGCGTCCTCCTCCCGCTCGGAGCAGATGAAGGTACGGTCCTCCACGCGGGCGACGTCGCTCGGGTCGGAGGCGGCGTAGAAGCTGTTGGGCCGCTTCGCGAGCCGGGTGAACGTGCCCTGCTCCACGAGGAGGTTGGTCAGGCGCGTCCACTCCTCCTCAGAACCATCACACCATTCGATCCGGTCCGGTTGGGTAAGCGCGGCTATCTGATTGACCCATGTGACCAATTCGACATTGCTGGTCGGGGCGGGAACTTCCACGGTTACGGACACGACAGCGGCTCCTCCACTCTCTCAGGGCTCGCTCATCATCGACGACGACGACACCGGAAAGCCAATTGGCGTAGACCTCTCGACCTCGGGCGTCACCGCAGGCAGCGGCCTTGACGATCCGGGGACCCTACCCACCGCGACCGGCTTTAAAAGAGAATCTCAGAGCACTGGTATATACCAATCGGAATGGTCTAAACCAATTCCCGCAAATGGTTTAGTCCATTCTCTGGGAATTGACGTCGGGCCCTTCGGCCCGGACCCGGTCGACATGCTGCAGCGCGTCGCGCAGATCGGCGAGCCAGGTGTCGGTGTTCCGCCCGACCAAGCGGACGCACCAGGCGAGGGCGTCGCTGCGACTGCGTGCCACGCCGGCGGCCACCAGGGTGTCGAGCACCTGCCGCTCGGACTGCCGCAACCTGGTCATAACCGGCACGGACAGTGTGGTGAACATCACAGTCCGGCCGGCGCAGGTGACGCCCCAGGAGACCTTCTGCCGGAACCTCCGCTCGGCCTCCTTGGCGATCTCTATGCGGCGCTCCCGCGTCTCCTCGCGGAAGCGGCCGATGAGGCCGTCGACGAGCGCGGCCCGCTCGGCCTCGTCCATGTCCCCGGGCGGATCGGGCAGGGTGCCGATGACCGCGATCTCCTCGCGGTCCCTGGCGATCTCCGGCGCCCCGGTGAACCAGCCCTCGGGGAGCCGGCCGGTGAACCAGCCGCGCACCTGCGCGGTCGCATCGGTTGTTTCCATGTAATCACCATTACATAGTTGCTTCGGAAATGCACCCCCGAGGCCGTCGCCGTACCGGCGCAGGTGCGGCAGCCCGGGCGGGGGCGTAGTTTACGGAGCGTGGACCTGGATTTCGTCTGCCGCCACGCGGGCCGCCCGGCCACCGCGCTGACCCGCAGAGACGTGGCGCGGGCGCTGCTGGCCGTGCCCTCAGGAGTGGCGCTGGTGGCGCTGCCCGACCTGCGCAGGGCCCTGATGTCCGTCGGCAACCCGCTGACCCTGCCGTTCTGGGAGTCGACCAGGGCAGCGCTGGCCTCCATCGAGTCCGGCGCCGCCACGGTGGGCGACGTCCAGCGGTGGATCGAGTCCACCGGGACCGAGCCGATCCTCATGACGCCGAGCTACTTCGTCTGGCCGGAGGAGGACGAACGCGGCCCGGTGGCCCAGGAGATGCACGACCTGCTCGTGGCCCACCTGGAGGAGCGGGTGCGGGCCGGCGAGATCGACCCCGACGCGCTCGCGTCCGGCGACCAGCGGGCCCGCAGGGCGTACGAGGAACTGCAGGAACGCTGGCTGGCCACGCCGCTGCCCGACGGGCGGGTGCCCGGGTTCTCGGTGAGCGACGAGCAGGACGAGGAGATGTTCTCCGCCTGGGACGAGGAGGAGGCGTTCGCGCTGTCGGAGCTGCGCCGCGTCATGGCCGGGCTGCCCAAGCAGCCCGAGCTGCCGGTCGCCGAGCTGGACCGGGCCGCCACCCGGCTGCGCGCCCTCCTGGCCGCCGCGGGCTACCCGGGCAACGTGCTGCGGGCCTGCGCGGGCCTCGACGAGGCGATGCCCGACGACGACGCCGAGCTGTGGCTGACGGTGGCCGCCGGCATCGCCGGGCCGGTCGCCGACCTGCCGGAGGAGGCCCTCCTGCTGGAGGAATTCGCCGACCTCGACCGCGAGGTCAGCCTGGAGGACGAGATGCTGGCCCATCTCTGCGCCATCCAGCACGCCGACTGGCTCGCCGCCGTCGCGGCGCTGGCCCGGACCGGGCCGGGCGTGCTGGCCTCACCGGAGCGGATCGCCCGCCTGATCGCCGAGTCGGAGGACGTCGACGTCGACGAGCACGACGCCGGCGACCTGACCGCCACCGAGAGCCTCTTCGAGCCGGTGGTCGCGCTCTGGGCCTGTCTGGGCATCGTGGACGACAGCGGCGTGCTCACGCCGCTGGGCTGGTGGGGCCTGCCCCAGGCGCTGGAGCGCGCCTGGTCACCTGGTGACTGAGGAGTCGAGCAGGTCCTGGTAGTCGGGGTGGCGCTCGATGTAGGAGGCGACGTAGCCGCACCGGGGCACGACCTTCAGGCCGGTGTCGCGGGTGAGGTCGAGCGCGTGCCCGATCAGCCGGCCCGCGAGCCCCTGCCCGCTGTGGCTCGGCAGCACCTCGGTGTGGGTGAAGACCACCTTGGTGGGCAGCAGGAGGTAGTCGGCGAACCCGACGACCTCGCCGTCGACCAGGATCTCGAAGCGGCTCTTGCCGGGGTTGTCGACGACGTCCTCGGACATCTACTTGGCCTTGTCGTCTTCGAACTCGCGCTCGTGCGGCACCTCGATCTTGCCCATCTGCTTGTTCATCGACTTGACGAGGAAGTAGAGAGCGAAACCGAGGGCAGCCACCACGACGAAGCCGAGCAGGCCCGGGCTGACCTCACCAGCTGCTAGAACCATCACCCCTCCAGTCTGCCATCCGGGGGCCGTGCTCCGGTCGCCGGATCAGTGGCAGGCCGGCGACGCCTCCTCGGCGTGGATGCCGGCGAACAGGTCGTCCTCGGGCAGCTCGGTGTCGACCAGCGAACGGGCCAGGTGGTAGTCCTCGGTCGGCCAGATCTCCTGCTGCAGCTCGCGCGGGCAGACGAACCACCAGCCGTCGGGGTCGACCTGGGTGGCGTGCGCCATGAGCGCCTCGTCGCGGATCTGGAAGTAGTCGCCGCACGGCACCCTGGTCGTCACCTCCCACTTGGCGGGCCGGTCCTCCCAGCGGGCGATCCAGTCGCCGTAGGGCGAGCCCATCTCGCGCGCCCGCATGGCCTCGTGCAGCGCCTCGAACCGGGCGCGGTGGAAGCCCATGTGGTAGTAGAGCTTGAGCGGCTGCCACGGGTCGCCGGTGCCCGGGTAGCGGTCGGGGTCGCCCGCGGCCTCGAACGCCTCCACCGACACCCTGTTCGTCATGATGTGGTCGGGGTGCGGGTAACCGCCGTCGTCGTCGTACGTGAGGATCACATGGGGCCTGAACTCGCGCACGGCCGCCACCAGCGGCGCCGACGCCACCTCCAGCTTCTGCAGGCCGAAGCAGCCCTCGGGCAGCTCCTCGTCCTCGCTCTCCGGCAACCCGGAGTCGACGAAGCCCAGGAAACGCTGCCGCACCCCGAGGATCTCCCGCGCCCGGTCCATCTCGGCCCTGCGCACCTCGGCGATGTCGGCCACGATCTCGGGCCGGTCCATCTTCGGGTTGAGCACGGAGCCGCGTTCGCCGCCGGTGAGAGTACAGACCAGCACGTCAACGCCCTCGCGGACATAACGCGCCATCGTCGCGGCGCCCTTGCTCGACTCGTCGTCGGGGTGGGCATGGACGGCCATCAACCTCAACGGTGCACTCACGGGCTCGATGTCTCCTCAGGACAGGGACCGATCAGTCGCCCAGAGAGGTAGTTTCTGCTGGGCGGTCGCGAGGGCATGACCCCCGCGGGCGACAATTGTCTCGGATAACGCCGAGGGAGTGCAGGGAGATTCCACCATGGCCACCAGAGATGTCGGGAACGGACCCGTTCTCGGCACCCCCGACGACTTCCCGGACCGTCCCGAACGCGGCGGCCGCCTCGTCGTGCACGTCGTCATCGGCGTGCTCGTGGCCATCGTCGCAGGCGGGTGGGGCTACGTCATGTGGTCGATGAACGGCAGCGCCAACGGCGCCGTCCCGCAGGTGGTGTCCTTCGCCGTCCTGGGACCGTCCGAGGCCGAGATCACCTTCACGGTGAGCAAGCCCGACGACCGCGAGGCGGTGTGCCGCGTCCGGGCGATGGACGTGCATCACGTGGAAGTGGGCAGCAAAGAAGTAAGAATTCCCCCAGCTGAGGGTACGAAGCAGGTCAAGGAACGCCTGGGCACCAGCGCCGAGGCGACTTCCGTCCACATCCAATACTGCAATCTCGTATAGTGAGACATTTGGGGAAGCGTTCGAGCGGCGGGCTTGTTAGCCTTTCGCAATTCCACCGTACGTGACCTTCAGTGATCTCAGGGCCCCCTAGGCAAGCAAGGAGAACCCGTGGCCGACTCTCGCGATGAGAACGTCACATGGCTGACGCAGGAGGCGTACGACCGCCTGAAGGCCGAGTACGAATATCTCTCGGGGCCCGGGCGCGTCGACATCGCCAAGAAGATCGAGGCCGCCCGGGAAGAGGGCGACCTGCGCGAGAACGGCGGCTACCACGCCGCCAAGGACGAGCAGGGCAAGATGGAGGCGCGGATCTTCCATCTGCGCCAGATCCTCGACAACGCGCGCGTGGGCAAGGCCCCCGCGGCCGACGGCATCGTGGAGCCCGGGATGACCGTGACCATCCGGTTCGTCGGCGACGACGACGAGGTCACCTTCCTGCTCGCCTCGCGTGAGGAGAGCGGCGCGCCGATCGACGTCTACTCGCCCAAGTCCCCGCTGGGCGCCGCGATCAACGGCAAGAAGATCGGTGACAAGGCGACCTACAGCATGCCCAACGGCCGCCAGAACACCGTCGAGATCCTCGAGGCCGTGCCCTACATCGGCAACTGATGCATCCTGAACGGCGCCGCCGGGCCCCCCAAGGCCCGGCGGAACTCATGCGCGGTGGTTCCGGCATCCGCCAGGACCTCGGCTTCCTGCTGAGGTCCGGCGGACGCCGTGACCACCGCCGCCTGATCCCGTTCATCGTGGTGACCCTGGTCGCCGTCCTCACCGCCGACGTCCTGCTGCTCGTGGAGCCCCGCGAGCCCGAGACACCGGCCGTCACCGAGCCCGTACGGGCCCGCCAGACGCCCCGGCAGAGCCTGATGGCCGACGCCAGGGCCGTGCCGCCGGTGGCGCCGGTCGGCAAGCTCCACAAGCCGCACGTGTTCGTCGTCACCCGCAAGCCGTTCACCCAGACGCAGTTACGGAAGATCGCCCGCCTGCCCGGGGTGCGCGCCCTGGAGCTGGCCGACGCGGCCAGCGTCAGGCTCGACGGCAAACCGGTGCAGACCCTCGCCGTCGACCCGTCCACCTTCCGCGCCTACACGCCGAAGGTGACGGCGACCTCCGACCCGCTGTGGACCAACGTGGCCGCGGGCGACGTCGCCGTCTCGTTCGTGCTCGGCAACGACGGCGGGCTCACCCTGCACCGCAAGATCAACGGCCCGGCCGGGCCGCTGCGCATCGGCGCCTACGCCACCACCGGATTCGGCGCGGTGGACGCGATCGTGTCCAAGGAGACCGGCCGGGCGCTCGGACTGCCCCGCGACAACGCGCTGATCATCAGCGCCCCGAGGACCGACTCCGCCAGGCTCCGCGACAGGGTTCTGCGCCTGCTGCCCAAGGGCTCCCAGGCGGCCCTGGTGAACCCCGTGCGGCCGCAGGCGACGGTCAGGGCCCGCGACTGGCCCGCCGGCGCGTTCATGACCGGGGAGCAGCTCACCGCCGCCCTGCGCGCCGCCGCCTCCAAGCTCGGCAGGCCGTACGTGTGGGGGGCCGAAGGACCGGACAGCTTCGACTGCTCCGGGCTCGTCCAGTGGGCCTTCGCCCAGGCCGGGGTCAAGATGCCGCGGGTGACGCACCAGCAGTGGGTCACCGGCCCGCAGGTGCCGCTCTCGCAGGCGCACCCGGGCGACCTGCTGTTCTGGCGGCACGACCCGACCAACCCCGGCTACATCTCGCACGTGGCGATCTACTGGGGCGACGGGAAGATGCTGCACGCCCCGCGCACCGGCGACGTGGTGAAGATCGTCCCGGTCAGCACCCGCAATCTGGCCGGCGTCGTCCGCGTGAGCCCGCAGGCGGCGGCCCAGGTCCGCTGACGCCCCCGCCCGTACCCGATCAACGTCCGCTCGCGGCGGTAGGGTGGCTGTTGGGACACAGGGGGTGGTGCCGTGAACCGGCTCGTCGAGGAGTCTTCGCCCTACTTGCTCCAGCACGCCGGCAATCCGGTCGACTGGTGGCCCTGGGGAGAGGAGGCCATGCGCGAGGCGCGCCGCCGCGACGCGCCGTTGCTGATCTCCATCGGCTATTCGTCCTGCCACTGGTGTCACGTGATGGCCCACGAGAGCTTCGAGGACCCCGGCACCGCCCGGCTGATGAACGAGCACTTCGTCAACGTCAAGGTCGACCGCGAGGAGCGGCCCGACGTGGACGCCGTCTACATGAGCGCCACCCAGGCCATGACCCAGCAGGGCGGCTGGCCGATGACCGTCTTCGCCACCCCCGACGGTCATCCCTTCTACTGCGGCACCTACTTCCCGCGGGCGCAGTTCCAGCGGCTCCTGACCGGGCTGCACCACGCCTGGGTCAACGACCGCGAGACCGTGCTCAAGCAGGGCGCGAAGGTGGTGGAGGTGCTCAACTCCGGCACCGCCCTGCCCAGCGGCCCGCAGCCCACGGCCGAGACGCTGGAGCGGGCCGTCGCCAACCTGCGCGAGTCGTTCGACCCGGTGCGCGGCGGGTTCGGCGGCGCGCCGAAGTTCCCGCCGTCGATGGTGCTGGAGTTCCTGCTGCGCTCGGGCGAGCGCGAGATGTCCGGCAGGACGCTGGAGGCGATGGCCCGCGGCGGCATCTACGACCAGCTCGGCGGCGGGTTCGCCCGCTACAGCGTGGACGCCGGCTGGGTGGTGCCGCACTTCGAGAAGATGCTCTACGACAACGCGCTGCTGCTGCGGGTCTACACCCACTGGTGGACGGCGACCGGCGAGCCTCTGGCCCGGCGGGTCGCGCTGGAGACCGCCGACTGGCTGCTGCGCGAGCTGCGCACCCCCGAGGGCGGCTTCGCCTCCGCGCTCGACGCCGACAGCGAGGGCGAGGAGGGCAGGTTCTACGTCTGGACCCCCGAGCAGCTGCGCGAGGCGCTGGGCCCCGACGACGGCGACTGGGCGGTCCGGGTCTTCGACGTGACCGGCACGTTCGAGCACGGCACGTCGGTGCTCCAGCTCCTCCGGGAGCCGGACGACCCCGAGCGGCTGGCGCGGGTGCGCGAGCGGCTGCTCGCCGCGCGCGAGCTGCGGGTACGTCCCGGTCGCGACGACAAGGTGGTGGCGAGCTGGACCGGGCTGGCCATCGCGGCCCTGGCCGAGACCGGCATGGTCTTCGACCGGGCCGACCTGGTGGAGGCGGCCACCGCCGCGGCGGTCCTGCTGCATGAGGTGCACGTCGAGGGCGACAGGCTGCTGCGCACCTCCCGTGACGGGCGCGCCGGGCGCAACGCGGGCGTGCTCGACGACCACGCCAACCTGGCCGAGGGGCTCATCGCGCTGCACGGGGTGACCGGGGAGACGCGCTGGTTCCGGCTGGCGGGAGCCCTGCTCGACACCGTGCTCGACCGGTTCGGCGACGGCACCGGCGGGTTCTACGACACCGCCGACGACGCCGAGCGGCTGTTCCAGCGCCCGCAGGACCCGACGGACAACGCCACGCCCTCCGGCCAGTACGCGGCGGCGGGGGCGCTGCTGTCGTACGCGGCGCTGACGGGTTCCGCGCGGCACCGGGACGCCGCCCACGCCGCGCTCGGCACGGTGTCGGTGCTGGCCGGCAGGCACGCCCGGTTCGCCGGGTGGGGGCTGGCCGTGGCCAGGGCCGCGCTCGACGGGCCTGTCGAGGTGGCGGTGGTGG
>NZ_JAPNNL010000235.1 GCF_027620315.1 Nonomuraea corallina
TCGTCACCAGGGAACGCCGGGCCACCTTCTTCCAGGGGCCGGGCAGCGGCGGGGGGGGGGGGGCCCCCCCCCAGGACGGGGAAGCCCAGGCCCATGCCGATCGAGCGGCTGTCGATGACCGTGACCGGCAGCGGGGCCTCACGCGCCGCCGCTCTGGCCGCCTCGACAGTGCCGGACAGCTCTCCTGAGAGGTGGATGGAGACCACGCTCGCCGCCCCCTGCGCGGCGAGCACCGCGTAGCAGGAGGCGAAGCGCTCCGGCGCGGGCCTCGACGTGGTGGCCGTCGCGAGATCCCCCCACGCAGCCGACGCGGGCTCCCCCGCACCCTTCGCCAGATCTCCCAGCGCGGCGTCTCCTCCAGCCCCCGCCAGACTGCCCGGCGTGGAATCGCCTCCAGCCCTCGCCAGGTCTCGCGGTGCGGCGTCTCCTCCAGCCCTCGCCAGATCTCCCGGTGCGGCGTCTCCTCCAGTCCCCGCCAGGTCTCCCGGCGTGAGATCTCCTCCGGCCCCGGCCAGACCTCCCGGTGCGGGCTGGGCTCCCGACGGGAGGCCTGCTCGCGTCGCCGGGGCGGATCCGCTTCCGCCGGGTGGGGCGTCTCGTCTTCCACGGCTCGCCGCGGTCAGGGCTCGGGTGAGGTCGGGCTCGTCCCAGGAGCGATCGCCAAAGATCACGTGTACGGGGACGACGCTGACGCCCGGCAGCTCAGGCAAATAGGCGGTGGAATCCGTGACTACAGCGACAGCGGGCGACATATCCCGACTTTAGCTACTGAACCGGCGTCCCACCCCGCCAGACGCGGCGCGGCTTGAGGCCGAAGGACCAGGCGAAGGCGCCCTCGTGGTCGGCGTCCCACTGGACGATGTCGGCGAGCCGCCCCGGCTGCAGCACCCCGCGGTCAGGGGCGCCGAGAACGGTCGCGCCGCCGAGCGTGGCCGCGCGCAGCGCGTCGTTGACGCTCATGCCGAACGCCGACACCGCCATCGCGATCACCAGCGACATCGAGGTGATGCCGCAGTAGCCGGGGTTGTGGTCGCTGCCGAGCGCGATCTGCACGCCGTGCTTGATCATCTGGCGGACCGGCGGCAGGTGGCCGCGCTGGAGCGCGGTGGCGGGGCAGACGACGGCGGGCACGCCGTAGCGGGACATGATCGCGATGTCCTCTTCGGACATGTGGTGCAGCCCGTCGGCGGAGGCGCAGCCGAGCTCGGCGGCGAGCTGGACGGCGCCGCGGCGGCTGAAGATGCCGGCGTGGATGCGCGGCAGCAGGCCGACGTTGCGGCCCGAGGCGAGCACCCAGCGGGACTCCTCGGTGGTGAAGTGGCCCTCGTCGCAGTAGACGTCCACGCTGTCGGCGCCGGCGGCGGCCGCGTCGGCGCACCAGGCGCCCACGGCCTCGACGTACTCGCGCTGCCGGCCGAAGTATTCCGGTGGCACGACGTTGGCCGCGAGGAAGGTGACGTGCACCCGCGGCATCATCGGCTCCTTCTCCAGCTCGCGCAGGAGCCGCACGTCGGCCAGTTCGCCGTCGCGGGTGAGGTGGTAGCCGGTCTTGGCCTCGACCGTGGTGGTGCCGTTGAGCAGCCAGCCGCGCAGCCGCTCGCGCACGCCGTTGCAGAGCGTCCACGGGTCGGTGCCGCGGGTCACGGTGACGGTGGAGCCCACGCCGCCGCCCGCGGCGGTGATGGAGGCCGAGGTCGAGCCGCCGGTGCGGATGGCCAGCTCGGCGTAGCGGTTGCCGGCGTAGACGGGGTGGGTGTGGGCGTCGATGAGACCGGGGGTGACGAGGGCGCCGCTCAGGTTTTCGACGTGGTCGACGTCGACGATGTCGTCGACGACACCGGGGACGCTCTGCGGCAGGTCGGGGGCTCTCCCGACCCACGCGATGCGGTCGTTGTGCACGAGGATCGCGGCGTTGCTGAGGACCTCGTTGCCGGTCCACAGCCGGCCGATGTTGGTCAGCAGCCGAACGGTCACCGCATCACCGCCCCACGCGCGAGCAGCGCGCAGCGCACGGCCTGTGCCGCGCCCACTGAGTCCGCTCCGGGTCCGGACGACATGGGGGGTCTCCTGCTCTCATCCGCAAAGCTGTGCGGTGACCGTATCGCCGGACGCATGATCCGGCGATTTCAGTTCAGTTACGTTATTTCACATGCGGGCTTGCTGTACAGGGTTATTCGGAAGAAAGCCCACTCTTCACAACCGTCGCCCTGGCACACCCGCAACCTCTGGCCCCTGCGTGCTCCGTCGGCGCAGCAGCCGTCATCCGTTAACCCGTGTCAATCAGTCGAAAGGCTTGGCTAATCCTAGCAATCCCAGCGTTGCCGGACCACTGACGCGTTTGGGCAGCCCTGTACCACTTTGTGGCCAGAGCTGCCCTGGCTGACGGTCACGGACGAGCCGCTAGGCGACCCGCTCGACCGGCTTGCCCACGCGGATGAGCTCCTGGTAGAGGCTCGGCAGCACGCGGGCGTTCAGGATGGTGCCGTCCTCGACGTGGTCGACCGAGAGCACCTCGCCCTCCTTGTGGGCCCGCGAGATCAGGTCGCCCCGGTCGTACGGGACCAGGAGGGTGACCTCGTGGTCCAGGCGCGGCAGCCGGCGTTCGACGAGGGCGAGCAGCTCGGGGATGCCGGCGCCGGTGCGGGCCGACACCACGACGCTGTCGCGCTCGCGCCGCGTCAGGCGGTCGAGCACCTCCTGGTCGGCCGCGTCGGCCTTGTTGATCACCACGATCTCGGGCACGTCGGACGCGCCCTCGATGGTCCTGAAGACCTCGCGCACGGCGGCGAGCTGGCCCTCGGGGTCGGGGTGCGAGCCGTCGACCACGTGCAGGATCAGGTCGGAGTCCGCGACCTCCTCCAGCGTGGACCGGAACGCCTCGACGAGCTGCGTCGGCAGGTGGCGCACGAAGCCGACGGTGTCGGCGATCGTGAACAGCCTGCCCTCCGGCGTGCGGGAACGGCGCACGGTCGGGTCGAGGGTGGCGAAGAGCGCGTCCTCCACCAGCACGCCCGCCCCGGTGATCCGGTTGAGCAGCGAGGACTTGCCGGCGTTGGTGTAGCCCGCGATGGCGACCGCGGGCACCTCGCGCCGCTGACGGCCCTGCCGCATGGTCTCGCGGGAGGTGGACATGCCCCTGATCTGGCGGCGCAGCTTGGCCATCCGCTCGCGGATGCGGCGCCGGTCCAGCTCGATCTTGGTCTCACCGGGGCCGCGGCCGCCGATGCCGACGCCGCCGGCCGCCCGGCCGCCGACCTGGCGGGACAGGTTGCCGCCCCAGCCGCGCAGGCGCGGCAGGAGGTACTGGAGCTGGGCGAGCTCGACCTGGGCCTTGCCCTCCCTGCTCTTGGCGTGCTGGGCGAAGATGTCGAGGATCAGCGCCGTGCGGTCGATGACCTTCACCTTGACCACGTCTTCGAGCTGGCGGAGTTGGCCGGGGCTCAGCTCGCCGTCGCAGATCACGGTGTCGGCGCCGGTCGACTCGACCACGTCGCGCAGCTCCAGCGCCTTGCCGGAGCCGATGTAGGTGGCGGGGTCGGGGGACTTGCGCCGCTGGATCAGGCCTTCGAGCACCTGCGAACCCGCGGTTTCGGCCAGGAGCTTGAGCTCCTGGAGCGAGTTCTCGGCGTCTTCGATCGTGCCCGAGGTCCAGACTCCCACCAGGACGACCCGCTCGAGTCGCAGCTGGCGGTATTCGACCTCGGAGACATCCTGGAGTTCGGTGGAGAGGCCCGCCACGCGGCGCAGCGCCTGGCGCTCCTCAAGGTCCATTTCGCCGGTCGCGTAGTCGTCGAGCGCGGGGTTCGCGGGATTTTCGTGCATACGTGTCATCTCTTATAGGGAACGTCTGGACACCTCGGTGTCTTCCCCCGATCGTGGCACGACATCCCCGGGGTCAACACCCCATTATCGCGGCAGCACGCTCACGTCACCGGATCCGGCGCTGATGACGACCTTGCGCGGGGCGCCGCGGTCGTCGCGTACCGAGACCGTGGTCTCCCCGCTGCCGACCTCGGTCTTCACGTCGTAGCCCTCGTCGGGGAGGCGCACGGTGACGCTGCCCGAGCCTGTCTCCAGCCGGACGTCGTCGGGCGCGGCGGCGTACTCGAGCTCGATGTCGCCCGAGCCCACCTCGCCGGTGACGGTCTTGCTCGTCAGGCCGGCGGCGTCCACGGCGCCGGACCCGGCGTTGACGGCGAGCGGCCCGGACAGCGACCTGAGCGTCACGTCGCCCGACCCGGCCTCGGCCTTGACCTGGAGGCCCTTCGGGATCTCGATCTCGTAGTCGACGCCGCAGTCGCCCCAGGCCCGCCGGCAGTCGAACGTGATCAGCAACGTGTCGCCGTTCACCGTGTGCTCGGTGACGGGCTTCTCGCCGCGCCACCGGAGGGTCTCGTCGACCTTCACCGAGCCGCCCCCGGTCTCGGTGATCAGGGTGTCGCCCGAGCCGTTGCGCACCTCCAGCTTGGTGACCTTCTCCGTCACCTCGTACGAGGCCGTGTCCTGCTCACTCGGCCCGGCGAGGCTGTCCAGCCCGCACCCCGTCAGCAACGCGGCCGACGCCAGCAGCCCGCCCGCGATCGCGATTCTGTTCATGACTCCGATCCTGGCGCGCGTGGCCCGCCCGCACATCGGGGATGCCCCGGAAGGCACCCCGGCTTTGACCCCCCGAACCCGGATGACATACCTTCACTTCCATTATCCAGAACGACATTTCCACGAAGCGGAAAGAGATCGCACCATGGAGATCACCGGCCCGATGCTCGACCGGTTCGACGAGGTCCTGACGCCCGAGGCGCTCGCGTTCGTCACGACGCTGCAGCGGGAGTTCAACGGCAGGCGGCTGGAGCTGCTGGAGGCCCGCGAGGCCAGGCAGCGGGAGCTGTCCGCCGGCGGCACGCTCGACTTCCTGCCGGAGACCAAGGCGGTCAGGGAGGGCGACTGGACGGTCGCGCCGCCCGCGCCCGGCCTGGAGGACCGGCGGGTCGAGATCACCGGGCCGGTGGACCGCAAGATGACCATCAACGCGCTCAACTCCGGCGCCAAGGTGTGGCTGGCCGACTTCGAGGACGCCAACTCCCCGCTCTGGGAGAACTGCGTGCTCGGCCAGCTCAACCTGCGCCTCGCGCTCGACCGTACGATCGACTTCGAGTCCGGCGGCAAGTCCTACGCGCTGCGCCCCGACGAGGAGCTGGCCACGATCGTGGTGCGGCCGCGCGGCTGGCACCTCGACGAGAAGCACGCGCTCGTCGACGGGGACCCGGTGTCGGCATCGCTGTTCGACTTCGGCCTCTACTTCTTCCACTGCGCCCAGCGGCAGCTCGACAAGGGCAAGGGCCCCTACTTCTACCTGCCGAAGATGGAGTCCCACCTGGAGGCGCGGCTGTGGAACGACGTGTTCACCCGCGCCCAGGAGCTGCTCGGCATCCCGCACGGCACGATCAGGGCGACCGTGCTCATCGAGACCTACCCGGCCGCGTTCGAGATGGAGGAGATCCTGTACGAGCTGCGCGAGCACTCGGCGGGGCTCAACGCGGGCCGCTGGGACTACCTGTTCAGCGTGATCAAGAAGTTCCGCACCCGGGGCCGGGAGTTCCTGCTGCCGGAGCGGAACGCGGTGACGATGACGGCCCCGTTCATGCGCGCGTACACCGAGCTGCTGGTGCGCAGCTGCCACAAGCGCGGCGCGCACGCGATCGGCGGGATGGCGGCGTTCATCCCCTCGCGGCGCGATCCGGAGGTCAACGCGGTCGCGCTGGAGAAGGTGCGCGGTGACAAGACCCGTGAGTCGGGCGACGGCTTCGACGGCTCCTGGGTCGCGCACCCGGACCTGGTGCCGATCTGCCGCGAGGTCTTCGACGGCGTGCTCGGCGACCGGCCCAACCAGCTCGACCGGCTGCGCGAGGACGTCACGGTCACGGCCGCCGACCTGCTGTCCGTCTCCGAGACGCCGGGGGAGATCACCGAGGCGGGGCTGCGCAACAACGTGGACGTGGCGCTGCGCTACCTGGCCGCGTGGATGGGCGGGCAGGGCGCGGTGGCGATCCACAACCTGATGGAGGACGCCGCCACGGCGGAGATCTCCCGCTCCCAGATCTGGCAGTGGATCCACAACGACATCACGCTGGCCGACACCGGGGCGCAGGTCACCAAGGAGCTGGTCGAGCGGATCATCGGCGAGGAGCTGGAGAAGATCGCCGCCCAGCCGGGCTACGACGAGGAGCTGTTCGCGCAGGCCACGGCGCTGTTCAAGGAGGTCGCCCTGGACGACGACTTCGCCGAGTTCCTGACCCTTCCGGCATACGCCCGCATGCCGTAAAAGCCGACCTATATTGGCACTGATGGAAGGCCGACTCGCTGGAGGCGCCATGCTCGACACGCTGACGGCGGCGCTGCGCGAGGTGCTGTCCGCCGACTCGGTGATCACCGATCCGGTGCGGCTGCGTACCTACGAGTGTGACGGCCTCACCTATCACCGTGCCACGCCCGGCGTGGTCGTGCTTCCCGCCACCGCCGAGCAGGTGGCGGCCGTGGTCAGGCTGTGCGTCGAGTTCGCGGTGCCCTTCGTGGCCCGCGGCTCGGGCACGGGCCTGTCCGGCGGCGCGCTGCCCCGCGAGGACGGGGTGCTGATCGTCACCTCCAGGATGCGCCGCGTCCTGGAGGTGGACCTGCCCAACCGGCGGGCCGTGGTGGAGCCGGGGGTGACCAACCTGGCGATCACCGAGGCGGTGCGCGACCAGGGCTTCTACTACGCCCCTGACCCCTCCAGCCAGCAGATCTGCTCGATCGGCGGCAACGTGGCGGAGAACTCCGGCGGCGCCCACTGCCTCAAGTACGGCTTCACCGTCAACCACGTCGAGGCCTGCGAGATCGTCACCCCCGACGGCGACCTGGTGACGCTCGACCGGATGGACCCCGGCTACGACCTGCTGGGCGCGTTCATCGGCTCGGAGGGCACGCTCGGCATCGCCACCAAGATCACGGTACGGCTGACCCCGGCGCCCGAGTCGGTCACCACCGTGCTGGCCGCCTTCGAGAACATCGAACAGGGCGGCAGGGCGGTGTCGGCCATCATCGCCTCCGGCATCGTGCCGGCGGCGATCGAGATGATGGACGCGCTGGCCATCGAGGCCGCCGAGGCGGCGGTGGCCTGCGACTACCCGCGGGGCGCGGGCGCGGTGCTGATCGTCGAGCTGGACGGCCCGGCGGCCGAGGTCGAGCTCCAGTTCGCGCGGCTGAAGGAGATCTGCGCGGGCGCGTTCGAGCTGCGCGTCGCGGCGGACCAGGAGGAGCGGGCGGCGATCTGGAAGGGCCGCAAGTCGGCGTTCGCCGCCGTCGGGCGCATCAGCCCGGCCTACATCGTCCAGGACGGCGTGGTGCCGCGCACCGCGCTGCCGCGCGTGCTGGCCGCGATCGACCGGCTGTCGGCCGAGCACCGCATCCGGGTCGCCAACGTGTTCCACGCCGGTGACGGCAACCTGCACCCGCTGGTGCTGTTCGACGACGCCGAGCCGGGCGCCGGCGAGCGCGCGGAGACGGTGTCGGGCGCGATCATCGACCTGTGCGTCGAGCACGGCGGCTCGATCACCGGCGAGCACGGCGTGGGCGTGGACAAGGCGCGCTACATGCCGCGCATGTTCACCGACGACGACCTCGACACCATGCAGCTCGTACGGTGCGCGTTCGACCCCAGAGGGCTGTCGAACCCCGGCAAGGTGTTCCCCACGCCGCGGCTGTGCGGCGAGGTCCCGGGCGTGCGCAAGGGCGTGCACCCGCTGGTGGAGTCCGGGAAGGCGGAGCAGTTCTGATGCTCTCGGAGAAGCCGGTCGGCGCGACGGTCAGGGAGGCGGGGCCGGAGGACGCCGTGTGCGGGGTGACGCCGCGCTGGGTGGCGCTGCCCGAGACGGTCGAGGAGATCGCGTCGGTGCTGCGCGCCTGCGCGGAGCGCGGGCTCGCGGTCGTGCCCGCGGGCGGCGGCACCAAGCTGCACTGGGGGCCGCCGCCGGAGCGGCTGGACGTGCTGCTCGACCTGTGCTGCATGAACGAGATCGTCGAGCACGCGGCGGGCGATCTGGTGGTGCGCGCGCAGGCCGGGGTGACCATGGACGCGCTCGCCTCGGCGCTCGCGGAGAGCGGCCAGGAGCTGGCTCTCGACGTCCCGTTCACCGAAGGCGCCACGATTGGTGGTACGCTCGCCGCCGCGGTCGCGGGGCCGCGCGCCTTCCGCTACGGCACGGCCCGCGACCTGCTCATCGGCATCACCGTCGTGCTGCCCGACGGCACCGTCGCGCGCTCCGGCGGCAAGGTCGTCAAGAACGTCGCCGGTTATGACCTGGGCAAACTGTTCACCGGCTCGTTCGGCACCCTCGGCGTCATCGCCGAGGCCACGTTCCGGCTCCACCCGCTGCCCGCCGACCGGCGCTGGATCGTGGCGGTGGTCGAGCCGCCCCGGGTGTCGCAGAGCGGGCCGTGCCAGGCGCGGGAGCTGGCCGCGATGCTGGCCGTCGCCCAGGAGGAGCCGAGCGCGGTCGAACTCGACTGGCCGCACGGCCAGGGGCCGATCTGGATGACCGTGCTGGTCGAGGGCGCGGCCGCCGAGGACCGGGCGCGGGCGCTGGCCGCGCGGATGGGCGAGGTGGTCACCGGGGTGCGGGACGAGCCGCCGCCGCAGTGGGGGCTGATCGTCGACGACCGCCTGCTGGCCGAGGTGCGCTTCCCGCCCGCGGCGCTGACCGAGGTGCTCGACGCCGTCCACTACACCGGGTTCTCGCTGCGCGGGTCGGCGGTGGGCGGCCGGCTCTGGCTGGAGCTGTGGGGCGAGGACGGCCAGGCGGGCGAGGAGGACGAGGAGCGGGTCACCGGCGCGGTGGCCGCGCTCCGCGACCGGCTGGAGGGCTGCGGCGCCCGGCTCGTCGTGCACGCGACCCCGTACGAGAGCGTCCAGCGGTGGGGGCGCGTCGGCGCGCTGCCGCTGATGCGGCGGGTCAAGGAACGCTTCGATCCGGGACGCGTGATGTCTCCCGGCCGGTTCGTGGGAGGGATCTGAGATGGCCGCCGAACCCGATCCGAAGCTGATCGGCGACTGCGTGCACTGCGGGTTCTGCCTGCCGACCTGCCCCACGTATGTGCTGTGGGGCGAGGAGATGGACTCCCCGCGCGGCCGCATCCACCTGATGGGCCAGTACGTCGAGGGCACCGCGGTCACGCCGGAGATGGCCGGCCACTTCGACGCCTGCCTGGGCTGCATGGCGTGCGTGACCGCCTGCCCCTCCGGGGTCCGCTACGACCGGCTGATCGAGCAGACCAGGGCCGTGGTGGAGCGCGAGCACAAGCGCGACCCCCAGGACCGGGCGGTGCGCGGCCTGGTGTTCGGCCTGTTCCCCTACCCGCGCAGGCTGCGGCTGGCGCGGCCGGGCACCGGGCTGGTCCGGCGGCT
>NZ_JAPNNL010000236.1 GCF_027620315.1 Nonomuraea corallina
GCCCAGCCCCGCGGCGAGCACGGCGCCCGCCGCCAGGGTGACGATAGGTCCCAGCCTTGACATGGCTTGCTCCCAGGATCGGCATGCGTACGCCTTCGAGCATCCGCCGAAAAGGCCGGGCCGTCTGTGAACTATTGCGCATCGGACGGACAGAATATGGAGATGCAGGAGAATCCTGAGCCGCCACCGGGACCGTACGGTCCGCCGGCGTACGCGCCGTACCCGCCGCCGCCGTCCTGGTTCGCGCCCGTGCCGCAGGACGCGCGATACGACCAGCTCGCCAGAACCCCGGCCAACCGGCTGTGGCGGCAGGTCGTCGGCACCCTGGTCATCGCCGCCGGGTTCTTCGTCATCGGCACGATCGTGCTGCTGTCCGGGACCGTCATCGGGGCGATCCTGCGCATCCCGCCGCCGACGGGGCCGGGGCAGATCTCCGGCGATCCGGTGTACGGGATGCTCCTGCTGCTGCTGTCGATCGCGGCCGTGCTGCCGCTGGTGTTCGGCGTGGCCGCGCTGGTGCAGCGGCGGCGGCCGGGGACGCTGTCGTCCGTGGCCGGGCGGCTGCGCTGGTCGTGGCTGCTGGTCTGCCTGGGCGTGGCCCTGCTGTCGATGGTGCTGGCCCAGATCGCCCAGATGATCCTGATGGTCGCCACGGGACAGCAGACGGGCGACATCTTCGGCTGGACCGGGTGGGAGCGCTTCCTGCCCGCGCTCGTCGTCATCGTGCTGTTCGTGCCCTTCCAGGCGGCCACCGAGGAGTACATGTTCCGCGGGTGGCTGCTGCAGGCGTTCGGCGCGCACCTGCGCAACCCGTGGTGGGCGATCGTGATCAGCTCGGTGCTGTTCGCGTCGTTGCACGGTTACTCGTGGGCGGGGCTGCTCGACGTGTTCAGCTTCGGCGTGGCCATGGCGTTCCTCGCGGTGCGGACCGGCGGGCTGGAGGCGGCCATCGCGCTGCACGTGCTGAACAACATGATGGCGTTCGGCGTCAGCGCGGCGGCCGGGAAGCTGGACGAGGCCTTGGACCAGGCGTCGGTGCCGGTGCCGTGGCAAGCGCTCGCGGCGACGGTCGTACAACTGGGGGTCTTCATCATTTTGGTGCTTTACCTGGCAAGAAAGCGGTCAATCAGCGCTACTACCGTATAAATCGCCCGCAGGGTGTCAGGAATCTCGCTAGAGAGCTCTCGCCATTCCGGCTCCGGCGTGCTGCTCTGGTTCTGTGGAGGTGGACGTACGAGGTGAGGGGTGATCGTCTCTGGCCGGTGGGGTAGGAGTGATCGTGGTGATGCTGTCGCGGACGCCGGAGGGAGGGACGCGAAGGTCGAAATAAGCGCATTTACTGCACATTTGTGGCTAATTAGCCCCTGGAACGGTCCCCGGGCTCTTCCTCGCCCCCGCTGAGCAATGCCGACCAGACCCGATCTCGACCATCGAGCGGACCGGCCGCCTTCCGTCCCGCTCGCCCCGTCCGACTAGGAGGTACGGCGCGTGGCCTCCGGCGCCAGTGACCAGCAACGGCAGCCGCCAGACGACCCTCGTCCCGGCGACGCCACAGCCCCGGACTCACCCCCCGCCGACGACCCCACCCCGGCCACCGGCCGCAGCGACCCGCCATCACCACCCCCGACCGACACCCAGGTTCCGCCGGCCGGGTCTTCCCCGCCCTCCGATCCTGAACGGACGCGCGGGGAAGCACCCACCGGACCAGACGGTCCCGCGGCGGGCGCGCACCGGGCTGAGGGGGCCGCACGCGAGCCCCGCATCCGGCACCACCCGCCGGGGCCCACGGACGACCGCACCCGCGGCTTACCGCTCACCTCACCGTGGGGCCTGCCGCCGTTCGCCGCGCCCACCCCGGAGGACGACCCTCCTGAACCCTCCAAGGGCCGGCGACCGTACAGCTCTCCCACCGCCGAGCCGGAGACCGAGCCCCGGCGCCGCCGGCGCACGGTCAACCGCCCGGACAAGCTCGTGGCCAGCGGGCCGCCACGCCCCATCCCGCCACCGGCGTCCAGAGACTCCGAGCCTTCCCCGCCCGGCGAGGGGGCGGGGAAGGACCTCGGCCACCAGGACGCCCCCGCCACCACCGACGTCGGCACGGGCCCCCGTACGGGCGCAGAAGACCGTGAAGGCCACAGAGACGCCCGTACGGCCCCGTACGGGATCGCGCACGAGCCCCCGCCCCCAGACCCCGCCCGGCGTCACGGTGAGGACCCCGACCACCCTCAGAGCGCCGCCGAGACACCCCAGACCCCGACAGGCGGCGGTGAGGTTCACGGCGGTCAGTCCCAGGGCGGCGGCGAGGGTGACGAGGCCGCGGGACGCCGGTCTCCGAGGCGTGGCGAGCCCTATGCGGGGGAGGCGGCGCCCACCAGCGGTGGTTCCAGCTGGTTCCGCCGGGCCGAGGAGCCCGCCCGCGACCGCTCCCGCGAGGACGACGTCCCGAGAGGTCAGGAGACTCATCGGCGGGAGGCCGCTTACGGCGCGGGAGCCGTGAGCGGCAGCCTGGCGGACGATCCTGCCGGTCACGACGGGAGAGTCGTCGCCGGTGACGGGGTGGAAGAAGCCGCAGACCGTGCGGGAGCCTCGGCAGGGGGACCGGCGGAGGAGCCGGGTGGTCGCGGCGCGGGAGCCGCGCGGGGGAGGCCGGGAGAGGAGTCCGCCGGCGCCGGGCCCGTACCCGACGAGGACGAGCCGGTACGGCGGGTGGGGAAACCGCCAGGCGGGAGGCCGACCCGGCCCGATCTGCTGGTCGCCTCCGGACCCGCGCGACCCCTGGGGAGCGGCGGAAGGCACGAGCGGAGCCCCGCCCCGTCGGCGATGCGGCGGGCGAGCCCGCTGCGGCGGCGGCGCAGCCCCGTCGTGCCGATGGCCGTGGCGCTGGCGATCGCGCTGCTCGTGGCCGCCGGGGTGCTGGTGTGGCAGTGGCGCGCCCCCGACGAGGCCCAGCTCAGGCTCGCCACCGGCACGGGCAGGAACGGCGACGACCTGTTCACGGTCCCCGCGGCCGCGCAGGGCACCGACCAGAAGCTCAACGACCTGGCCGCCGACGGCCGCGTCGTGGTGGTCGTGGGCAGCGACACCACCAGCCCGACGCCGAGGCCCCTGTTCCTGTACTCGGCCGACGGCGGCAAGTGGCAGCTCGGCCGCGTCACCGGCGCGAGCACGCCCATCGTGCAGCGCGTGGTCGGCGGCGGCGGCCGCTGGCTGGCCGCCGGGGGCGACGGGGTGCGCGTGGCCGCGCTGTGGACCAGCGGCGACGGCGTCACCTGGCAGACGGTGGGCGGCGCGGCGTTCCGGCCCGGCGACCTGATCCACGACATCGCCAGGACCGGCTCCGGGTTCGTCGCGGTGGGCGAGGCGGCGCTGCGCGACGGCGGAGCGGGCCCGGCCGCCTGGCACTCGGAGGACGGCCGCGCCTGGGAGCGGGTGGAGACCCGCGGCCTGGAAGCGGGCGGGATCAGGGCCGTGGCGGCCAGGGGCGACACGGTGGTGGCCATGGCCAGGCCGGCGCAGGGAGACGGCTCCCGCGTCATCAGGTCCGGCGACGGCGGACGCACCTGGCAGGCGACGGGGTTCCAGCTTCCCGAGGCGACGCCCAAGGCGGGCTCGCTGGCGGTGGCGTCGAAACGTTTCGTGCTGGTCGCCAGCCGGCAGCGCGCGATCACCGGCGACGTGCGCGTCTACTGCTCGCCCACCGGCGGCGAGTGGTCGCAGTGCGGCACGATCGACGGCCTGCCCGCGGCCAGCCCCGGCGTGGAACGGCTCGTCCCGTACGAGGGCGGCGTGGCCGCGGTGAGCCAGGCGGGGATCGGCTCGTACGCGGTGCTGACCAGCGCGGACGGCGGCTCGTGGAGCACGCGGCCCGGCATCGGCGACCTGGGCGGCGCGACGCTGCGCGGCTTCGCCATCGGCGCGGGCGGCACCCTGTACGCGGGCGGGGACCGCGCGGTCTCGGACGTGCACAACGAGCCGGTGCTCGTGGCCGCGCCCCAGCGGGGCAAGGCGGCGCGGGTACGGCTCGACCAGGTCGAGGGGCTGACCAGGATGGCGCGCGAGACCAGCGGCCTGGCCAGCCACGACGGCCGGTACGTGGCCGTCGGCTCGGCCGCCGGCGAGGCGGGCGTCTGGACCACCCAGGACTGGAAGGACTGGACGTCCATCGGGCTCGGCGGCCCCCGGCGGCAGCAGTTGAACGACGTGGCGTTCGGCAGGCGCGGCTGGCTCGCCGTGGGCGGCACCCAGGCCGGCCTCCAGGAGACCGAACCGCTCCTCGTCAGCTCCGCCGACGGCCGCACCTGGAAGAAGGTGCCTCTGTCCGACGACCTGGCCAGGCCGGGCGATCACCCGTACCTGGACGTGCGGACGGTCGCGGCGGGGCCGGGGGGATATCTGCTCGCGGGCGAGGACCGCGGCCCGGCGGGCACGGCGGCGGCGGTCTGGTTCACCCCCGACCTGCGCGCCTACACCCGCGCGGCGCGGCTGCCGCAGGGCGGCTCGGGCGTGCGTCTGCACGACCTGGCCGCCACCACGAACGGGTACGTCGCGGTCGGCGGCGCGGGCGCGGCCGGGCAGGAGAGCGGCGTCGTCTGGGTGTCGGGGGACGGGCTCAACTGGACGGCCCGCGAACGGCTGGCCCCGCCGGACGCGTCCTCGGCCGGACTGCGCCAGGTGGTGGCCTACCAGGACAAGCTGGTGGTCATCGGTGCGGCCCAGACCTCCTCAGGCGCGTCCCGGGCCTTCTCCGCCGTCTCCGAGGACGACGGCGAGACCTGGGAGACGTCGTGGCTGCCCGCGGAGCAGGCGGCGGGCGTGCACGACCTGGCGGCGGCGGAGCAGGGCCTGGTGGCCGTCGGCTGGCACGGCGCGCAGGGCGAGGGCGACAGCGCGGCCTGGATCTCGCAGGACGGCCTGTCGTGGAGCCGGCTGGACCTCAAGGAGGACCGCCTGGCCGGGCCGGGCGCGCAGTGGCTGGCCGCCGTGACGATCTCAGGTGCGGAGGTGGTGGCGCTGGGCCGTTCCACGACGTACAGCGACGACCACCTCATCCTCTGGACGTCCTCCCTCACCGCCGGCCGCTGAGAGCGACCGGCGGTGAGGGACCGGCCGCTGAGAGGAACCGGCGTCCTCCGGGACGGCGGTTGAGCGGAGGCTCGTCACGGCGGGAGGACGAGCCAGGCGCGCAGCGTGTCGAGCAGGCCGTCGGTGAGCGGCAGGCGGGCGAGTTCGTCCGGCGCGCACCACCGGGCGTCGGTGGCGTCGTCGCCCGGCGTGAGCGCGCCGCCGACCACGGTGGCGTGATAGTCGCGCACCTCGTACGTGACGCCGCCGGGCGCCGGCAGGTCCACCGTGCCCGCGAGCGGTCCGACGGCCACCTCCAGACCCGTCTCCTCCAGCAGCTCGCGCCGCACCGCGGCGGCGTCGGACTCGCCGGGCTCCACCCGGCCGCCCGGCAGAGACCAGCGCCCCGCACTCGGGGCGTGGCCGCGCTGGACGAGCAGAAGGCGGCGCGCGTCGTCCAGGACGACCGCGCCGACACAATTTACGCGCACCTGACCAACATTACGACGTGATAACGGACTGTGGTCTTGACGGGGAGGTCCTCGACGAAGCACCGTGGGTAGCTGTGAGAGCGGCTCCAACCTGCCCCCGGTGTTTTGGCCCGCTGCACGCGCCCAGCGTGTGGTCGAGCGCCTGGCGTTGCGACGCGCACGGTGACGTCCTGCCCTACCAGCCTCCCAGACCGCCCTCGGAGACGGCCGCGCAGGCGATGCGCAAGACCTCGCTGGTGCCGGTGTGGCTGCCCTGGCCGCTGCCGTCCGGATGGCTGGTGACCGGGTTCGGCGAGGTGGGCGACGAGGTCAAGGGTGTGCGGGCGAGCCTGGTCGCGCTCGCCGGGCCGTCCCTCATGGAGGGCCCGGCCGACCTTCTCCTGATCGCCGAGGAGCCGGGCGTGGGGATCGGGGCGGCGTTCGCGGGGCTGTCCGGGCCCGACCCCGGCGAGGGGTTCGACGCGGGGCCGCCCAACGCCAAGATCGAGGTGATGGGGCATCCCGCGCCGCTGTGGTGCGTGCACGGCTCGCCCGACCGGGCCGTCTACGCGGGCGAGGCGCTCGGCAACTGGCTGTGGGCCATCGCCTGGCCGGCCGAGGCCGGCTGTCTCATCGCGCTCGCCGAGCTGAGCCTGATCGACATGCGCGACCACGACCTCGACATTCCCTTCGGCGCGTTCTCGCCCCGGCTCCAAGACTGAGGCCCCGACAGGATTCGCTCATGGGTGTGGACGGGCTAGAGTTCGGAGGCGTGACAGCGCGTATCGAGCGAGTGGTGACCGAGGGCCTCGTCGACATCGACGGCACCGAGCACAAGGTCGAGAACAACACCTGGATCATCGGCGACGACGAGGAGGCCATCGTCATCGACCCGTCCAGGGACGCCGAGAAGATCCTGGAGGCGGTGGGCGAGCGCGAGGTGCTCGCCGTCATCTGCACCCACGGCCTTCCCGACCATATCGGCGCCGCCATCGAGGTGGCGGCCAGAGACGAGGCCGTCGTCGCCCTCCATCCCAAGGACAAGCAGCTCTGGCGGGAGACCTGGACCGAGACCTGGCCTGACATCGACATGGAGGACGACGGCGTCTTCCAGGTCGCCGACGTCCAGCTCGACGTCATGGAGACGCCCGGCATCACGCCCGGCGGGGTCTCGCTCTACTGCGAGGGCCTCAACGCGGTCTTCTCCGGCAAGACGCTGCAGGCCGACGGCCCCGGCAAGCTCGGCGGCGAGTACCCTCGCCTGGCCGACCAGCTCACCGCCATCGGCGGGCGGCTGTTCACGCTGCCGGGCGCGACCCGGGTGCTGCCCGCCCACGGCGAGGAGGTGACCGTCGGAGACCTGGAGCCGCACTTCGACGACTGGATCTCCGGCTCGCTGACCCGGGTCGAGACCGAGCCCGCGGAGGAGAGCCCGCTCGCCGACGGCACCAAGGCCGCCCGCATCAGGCTCGACTCCGGCGACGACTAGGGTGTACGACCAGCTTCCGCTGGAAGGGATGCCGCGGCGGCTCTATTCCTGCACGCCGTCGCGGTTGAACGCCTGGCTCGACTGCCGGCGCCGCTACCGGTTCACCTACCTGGACCGGCCGCAGCCGTCGAAGGGCCCCGCCTGGGCCCACAACAGCGTCGGGGCGAGCGTCCACAACGCGCTCGCGGCGTGGTGGCGGGAGCCGTACGAGCGGCGCACGCCGCTGACCGCGGCCGTCCTGCTCACCAGGGGATGGATCAGCGAGGGGTTCAGGGACGAGGCCCAGTCGGCCCACTGGCTCGACCGCAGCCGCGACCTGGTCTCGGGGTACGCGGCCACCCTCGACCCGTCCGACGACCCGGTCGGCGTCGAGCGCACGGTGGCCACCCGGACGTCGGTGATCGCCGTCTCGGGCCGCATCGACCGGCTCGACCGGCGCGGCGACGAGTTAGTCGTGGTCGACTACAAGACGGGGCGGCGGCCGCTCACCCAGGACGACGCGCGCTCCTCGCTCGCACTGGCCATCTACGCGGTCGCCGCGTCCCGCATGATGCGCACCCCGGCCCGCGCCGTCGAGCTGCACCACCTGCCGACGGGTGAGATCGTGCAGTGGCGTCACACGGACGAGTCCCTCGACCGCCACCTGCGGCGCGCCGAGGAGATCGGCTCGGAGGCCGCCGAAGCGGACGAGCGTTACCGGGCGGTCATGGGCGAGCCGAGCCGGACCAGACGGCCCCGCTCAGGCGGCGCGAGCGCGTCCCGTACGCCGGGGAACGCCGGCGGCGCCACGGCCGCCGGGGGGACCGTCGGACGCGCTCCGGAGGCCGAAGGGCTCAGCGGTGGCGGTCAGGGTGCCGGAGGGACTGTCGGCGGCGCTCCGGGCGTCGGAGGGATCGTCAGTGGCGCTCAGGGCGCCGTTGGCGGGGCTCCGGGCTCGCGAGGAGCTGTGGGCGCGCCTGCCGCCGAGCGGGCTGAGCGGCCCCTGGTGAGCCCGCCGCGGGTGCCGGCGGAGCTGGACGAGCTGTTCGCGCCGAGCCCCGGCCCGATCTGCGGCTGGTGCGACTTCCGCCGCCACTGCCCCGAAGGGCTGACCGCCGCCCCCGAGCACCGCCCCTGGGACGGCCTGGCGGAGTGAGGCCCGGCGTCAGAGAGCGTGGCTCTCGGCCGTGTTCCAGAACCTGACGAGCGCCGCCGCCGTGGTCTCCGGCGCCTCCACCGCGGGCGAATGGGCCGCGCCCGGCACCACCACGCACTCGGCGCCCAGGGCCGCCGCCATCTCCTGCTGCGTCTCGGCCGGCCAGCCGTCGTCGTGCTCGCCGTACAGCACCAGGGTGGGCAGCTCGATCTGGCGCAGCTCGTCGGTGCGGTCGGGCGCGGACACCACCTCGGCGGCCATCGTCGCCAGGCCCGTCGGCGCGTTGGCCAGCAGCCGTTCGCGCAGGAACGCCAGGATGTCGTCGGGCACCTCCGCCGCCAGCGCGTCCGGCTCGAAGCCGGCGTGCCACACGTGCCGCAGCCCCGAGGCGGGGATCGTGCGGGCCAGCCACCGGGCGTGCTCGGCGCGCCTGCCGGTGATGCCGGCCGGGCCGGAGCCCAGCAGCGTGAGCGAGCCGAACTTGGTGCGCCCGTCGATCACCGCCTCGCGCGCCACCAGGCCGCCGAAGGAGTGGCCCACCAGATGGACCGGCTCGCCGTCGCCTGCCTGCTGGGCGAGCGCGTCGATGTCGGCGCCGAGCGCCGCGCACGTGTAGGCGGCGGGGTCGTCGCCGCCCGGCGTCTCGTACTGGCCGCGCAGGTCGACGGCGAGCACGCGGCGGCCGGACAGGGCCAGCGTCTGCAGGACCGCGATGAAGTCCTCCTTGCTGCCGGTCACCCCCGGGAGCAGGATCGCGGGGCCGCGCTCCACCACTCCGGTCGCCGGCAGCGCCTCCAGGACCGCGAACGTGCCCCGGGCGGTCTCGATCTTGCCTGGGGTGACGCCAGGAGGCAGGTGCAGGAATCGCGGCGTACTCACGTGGGGCAACAATACCCAGAGCCCGCCGCGTCAACACCGGCGAACGCGTCACGCCGGTGGCGGCGGGCGTTCCGGCGCCGCCGGTCGGCGGAGACACCCGGGAGACGGCCCTCGACGTGCGGGACGCCGTGCCGCCCGCATGCGAAAGGCGCGCACCCGGACGGGGTGCGCGCCTTCGGTGGAACCGTCAGCCGGCGCGGCGGCGGTTGCCGCGGCCACCGCCGTTGCGGCGCTGCTGCTTGCGCTCCGTGGCGGCCGACGGCGCGATGTCGTCGTCGTCCGTCGCCAGGTCGGGTGACTGGAAGATCACCGAGAACGGGCTCGCCGGGATGATCCGCTCCGGCTCCCGCCTCGGCGGGGCCGAGAACTCCGGCTC
>NZ_JAPNNL010000237.1 GCF_027620315.1 Nonomuraea corallina
CCCGGCAGCGGAGCTAGCAGTCGACGAGCTCCGGCTTCTGGTTGAGGATCTGCGCCCGCGGCGTGACGAACTCGCGCAGGGCCTCGCCGGCGGAGGGTGCGAACACCGCCACCCGGTGGCAGTTCTGGAAGGCGAGCCGAACGCCGAAGTGGCGCTCCAGGGCGCCGCGCATGGCGTCGCTGGCCAGGCAGCGCAGCAGCTCCCCGCGCGCCTGCTCGTCCGGCGGCGGCACCTGGTTGTCCGCGAACTCGGCCCCGGACTCGTCTCGCTGCTCGACCAGCTCGCTGATCACCGACCAGGCGTAGGGCAGGGACTCGCGCACGCAGGCCACGAAGGCCGCGTCGTCGACGTCGCCCGCGCGGGCCTGGTCGAGCAGATCGTTCGGAACGGTCAGCGACATGCTGTCTCCTTTCAAGAGAACATCGCCTTTTCGACGCTAGGTGGTCATCCGGGAACCCTCCAGATGACGGGAGGGGGACAGTCGCGTGGGTCACGGGCCGTAGACGAACCCGGGGTCGATCTGGGCGGACAGGTCGACGCCGGTCCTGGCGTCGGCCCACGCCCTGGCGTTGCGCAGGTGGAACTCGGCCGCCTGCCTGCCGAACCGCGCCCAGTCCTGCTCCTGCTCGTCGAGGCGCTTGAGCAGCACCGCGAGCGCGTCGGCGTTGCCGGGCTCCAGATCGTCGAGGGTGAACCGGTGTCCCTGCTCCATCGCCCGTACGGCGGCGGAGTGCTCCATCCAGGTGAGGAGGTCGGGGCCGGTGTGGGCGCGCAGGAACTCGACGTCGGACGGGCCGTGCACCTTGTTGCCGACGACGGCCAGGGCCACGCCGTAGTCGGCGGCGTAGTCGCGGTACTGCCGGTAGACACCCACGCCCTGGCGGGTCGGCTCGACGACCAGGAAGGTCAGGTCGAAGCGGGTGAACAGGCCGGAGGCGAACGAGTCGGAGCCGGCCGTCATGTCGACCACGACGTACTCGCCGGGGCCGTCGACCAGGTGGTTGAGCAGCAGCTCGACCGCGCCGACCTTGGAGTGGTAGCAGGCGACGCCGAGGTCGCCCTCCTCGAACGGCCCGGTGGCCATGAGCCGGATGCCCTCGGAGGTGGTGACCGCGTGCTCGTAGGCGGCGAGGTCGGGGAAGCGCAGCAGCCGGGAGCCGCGGCCGGGCGGGGTCGTCTTGACCATGACGTCGGCCGACGGGATGCGCGGGTTGTCGCCTCGCAGCAGGTCCTTGATCTCGGCGAGGTGGGCGCCGAGCGGCTCGGGCGGCCGGTCGAGGCCGAGCACCAGGGCCAGGTGCTGGTTGATGTCGGCGTCGATGGCGACCACCGGGGCGCCCCGGCTCGCCAGGTATCTCGCGAACAGCGCCGACAGCGTGGTCTTGCCGCTGCCACCCTTGCCGACGAACGCCACTCTCACGGTTTGTCCCTCCTGATCACGATTATGAAAACCGTTTCCATTCCTGCGGCCTATCATGCCACAGCGGAGGCGGGCAGAGAGGAGGGATCGCGGCCGTGTCCAGGCCCAGGAAATGCGGAAATAGTGTCAATAAGGTCGCGTTATCCTGCTCTGCGCACACAACTGCGACAAAAACGTGTAACTTCCGCAGTGGTCCGGACGTCGGGGTGGTTCCGGCGCGACCGCTTTCACGGGGGCGTGAGGCCAGGTCACGATGGCCTCACGCATGCGTCCAGGGAGAGCGGGCAGCAAGGCAGCCGGGCCGAATTCATGCCGGGAGTTGAGCATGGGCGAGGAGACAGCGCTGCGCTGCCCTATCACCGCCGACCTTGCCCTGCTGCGCGAGCACGTACGCGCCTTCGCGGCGGCTTCGGGGCTCTCTGGCGCCCGGCTCGACGACCTGGTGATCGCGGTCAACGAGGCGGCCGACAACGTGCTCGAACACGGAGGCGGAGCCGGCACGCTCAACGCCCGCGCCGACGACCAGGGCATCTGGATCGACGTCGAGAACTCGTCCGGCTCGCTGACGGCCGGCCATCTCTACCGGCACGGAGCCGACCCGCCCCCCGCCGCCTCGCGCGGCTACGGCCTGTGGATCATCCGCAGGCTCTGCGACGAGGTCCGCGTCGAGCAGGCCGGCGACCGCTCCCTGCTGCGCATGAACATCCGCTTCCCCGCCCCGGACAAGACCGACGCCGAGATCACCGGCCACACCGCTGACGCGTACCTGACCTGATCCTGCGACGCCCCGCCGGGCCGGAAGCCTGACCTGAGCCGTCGACGCCGCCCGCTTCGCTCAGCCGCAGGTCTTGTCGAGGGTGACCGGGCCCTGCGGGGAGGTGGTCGTGGTCGGCGCGCTCCTGGCGTGGTTCGCGGGTCCGCGCGGAGGGGAGAGCGCCTCGGCCGTCTGGTGCCGGATGAACCGCCAGTCCGGGTTGCTGGTGCTGATCAGCGGCGGGACGAAGTTGAGACTGCGGATCGGCTTGTCGCGCACCTTCTGCGCCAGCTCGACCAGCGCCGGGAGCAGGTCCTGGGGGACGTCCGTGGAGATCGCCCGCTTGGTGGCCGTGGCCAGGTTCTCGAAGCTGTTGAGCAGGGTGATCGGATCGGCCTGCCTGGCCACCGCGTTGATCAGGCACTTCTGGCGGCCCATGCGCACGTAGTCGTCGCTGTCGGTGCGGGAGCGGCCGTACCAGAGCGCCTCCTCGCCGCTCAGCCGGCGGGTGCCCGCCTGCAGCAGGCCCTCGCGGTACTTGCCGTACACGATCGGCTCCTCGACGGTGATCCGCACGCCGCCCACGGCGTCGATCATCTCGGCGAAGCCGTGCATGTCGATCATGGCGTAGTACCGGATCGGGAGGCCGAGCACGCCGCCGACCGTCTGCTTCAGCAGGGCGGGGCCACGCTGCCTGTCCGGCACGCCCGGCACCACCTCGGGATGGTTCTCGGCGTACTGGAAGACCTCGTTGAGCAGGCCGGGGGAGTCCACGCCGTCGCCGGTGAAGCCGTACGGGAACCGGGCGCGGGCCGGGCCGGGCGGCATCGGCACCTCCTCCAGGTTGCGCGGCAGGCCGAGCAGCGTGGTCGCGCCCGTGGCGGTGTCCACGCTGGCCACGGTCACGCTGTCGGTGCGCACCCCGGGCCGGTTCGGCGCCGAGTCCGCCCCGACGAGCAGGAAGTTGACCCGCCGCGCGCCGCTCCACGGGTCCTCGGCCACGATCGGGCCGCCCAGGTTGCCGGCGAACAGGTGGTGCACCAGGTCGCGTGACACGTACGCGAGCCGCGCCGCGTACGCGGTCGGGGCCAGGACCAGCGCGCACAGCGCGACGGTGAGGCCGGCGGTCAGGGCACGCCCGGCCACGCCCGCCCCGGCGGGACGCACCAGCATGTAGGACCAGATGATCACGGTCGTCCAGGCGGTCGCGATGACGGCCAGGATGAGCGCGAGGCCGGTCATCCAGCCCGGCTGCACGGCCAGCGACAGCAGCTGGGTGCTGAACGCGGTGACCACGGTGAGAATCCCGGCGATCAGCAGGATCTGCACCGACATGAGAACGAACGCGGTGCGATGGCGATGTGTCGCCAGATGGGCGGTCCCCCACAGCAGGGCGGAGCCCACCGTCAGTCCGAGGCTGAGGCCGAGGCCGAAGCCGCGATTCCTACCAGTCATGCCTGGTCAAACCCCCCGCAGTACGCAGATCCCACCAACGCTAATCCGGCCGGCGGCTGATTCACGGTGTCGTGGGTCGAAGGCGAGTCAACATGATCCAAGAGACTCTTTGCGTTATAACGTGAATGTGGGTAATCGACGTGGAAAGTACGGGTTAGATGCCCCCTGGGCGCTGGCCCGTCTCGTCCTGGGCGCGCTGCTCCTGCTCGCGCTCATGCTCGTCTCCTTCGCCTCCGACGTCGTCATGGCAGGCGTCGTCTTCCTCGCCGGCGCCTGCTACACGTTCGCCAGCGCCGCCAGCCACCTCCACACCACCCTGCGCGGCAGGTTCGCCGTCTGGAAAGAGGAACTGGCCCGGCTCGACGGCCACGAGAACGTGCTCGACCTCGGCTGCGGGCGCGGCGCCGTGCTCCTGCTCGCCGCCGGACGGTTGACCTCCGGCCACGCCACCGGCGTCCACGCAGCGCGCGCCAGGGGCCGCATCAGGGGCCGCGCCAGGGGCCGGTCCCGCTCCGACGAGGCCGTCACCCGCGCCAACGCCGAGGCCGAAGGCGTCCGCGACCGCGTCCACCAGGTCACCGCCGACCTTCGCGACCTGCCCTTCGGCGACGAGGAGTTCGACGTCGTCCTGTCAGCCCTGGCCCTGCGCGACCTCTCCGGCGCCGCCGCCCGCGAACAAGCCGTGCGCGAGGCGTACCGGGTCGTCCGTCCCGGCGGCCTGCTCCTCCTCGCGGACCTCCAGCACACGCCCGCGTACGAGGCCGCGCTGCGCGGCCTCGGAGCCCGTGACGTACGCGCCCGCGACCTCGGCCGGCGGTACTGGTACGGCGGGCCATGGCTGCGGACCTGCATGGTCGAGGCGCGCAAACCCTAGGCGGGTTTGGCGGCTCGGCAGCGGGTAACCAGAGGTGTTCATGAGCGATGTCGAGACCGGCACAGTCACCACCAAGGTGCCCGCACGGCTGGATCGCCTCCCGTGGTCGCGCTGGCACTGGATGATCGTCATCGGGCTCGGCACCGTCTGGATCCTCGACGGGCTCGAAGTCACCATCGTCGGCAACCTCTCCGCCCAGCTGGCCAAGCCCGGCAGCGGTCTCGACATCACCCAGGAGCAGGTCGCGGGCCTCGCCGCCGCGCTCTACGTCGCCGGAGCCTGCTCCGGAGCGCTGTTCTTCGGCTGGCTCACCGACAGGTTCGGCCGCAAGAAGCTGTTCATCATCACACTGATCGTCTACCTGGCGGCCACGCTCGCCACCGCGTTCTCGTTCAGCGTGTGGTGGTTCTTCCTGTTCCGCTTCCTGACGGGGTTCGGCATCGGCGGCGAGTACGCGGCCATCAACTCCGCCATCGACGAGCTCATCCCCAGCCGGCACCGCGGCCGCATCGACATCCTCATCAACGGCAGCTACTGGCTCGGCGCGGCCGGAGGCGCGCTGCTGACCGTGCCGCTGCTGAACAACCTGCCCGTCAACATCGGCTGGCGCGTCGCCTTCGGGCTCGGCGTGGTCCTCGGGCTCGCCATCCTGCTCGTCCGCAGGCACGTACCGGAGAGCCCGCGCTGGCTGTTCATCCACGGGCGCGGCGACGAGGCGGAGGAGATCGTCCGCGGCGTCGAGGAGGAGGTGCGCCGCGAGACCCGGCAGGAGCTGCCCGAGCCCGGCAGGTCCATGACCATCCACACGCGCAAGTCGATCGGGTTCATCCGCATCGCGCACACGATGGTGGCCCTCTACCCGACCCGGACGGTGCTGGGGCTGTCGCTCTTCATCGGGCAGGCGTTCCTCTACAACGCCATCACCTTCGGGTACGCGCAGATCCTGTCGACGTTCTTCCAGATCGACACCCACACCGGCTACTACTTCGCGGTCATCGCCGTCGGCAACTTCCTCGGCCCGCTCGTCCTCGGCCCGCTCTTCGACAGCGTCGGGCGGGTCCCGATGATCTCGGCCACCTACATCGGCTCCGGGCTGCTGCTGCTGGGCACCGCCTGGATGTTCAACGAGGGCATGCTCACGGCCGTCACCCTGACGGCCTGCTGGTCGGTGGTGCTCTTCGTCGCCTCGGCGGGGGCCGCGTCGGCCTACCTCACGGTCAGCGAGATCTTCCCGATGGAGACCAGGGCGATGGCCATCGCGTTCTTCTTCGCCATCGGCACCGCGGCGGGCGGCATCGCCGGGCCGCTGATCTTCGCGAACCTGGTGGCCAGCGGCGTTCCCGGGGACACGGCGGTGGCCTTCGCCATCGGGGCCACGCTCATGATCCTCGCGGGCATCGTGGAGCTGGTCTTCGGGGTGAAGGCGGAACGGCGGGGCCTCGAGGACATCGCCACCCCGCTGTCCGCCGCCCACCCGGAGAAGGCCACCTGACGACCCCGCGCCCGTCTCAGCCGGGCAGCGCGACGGTGAGGTCCACCTCGACGAGCTGCCCGGCGAAGCCGAGCCGGGCGACGCCCAGGAGGGTGCTGGCGGTGGTGAACGCCGCCGCGATCGGCGAGTCGCCGAACCGCCGCCAGGCGGAGCCCAGCACCGGGCTCTCGGCGCTGACCACGTAGATCACGGAACGGACGACCTGTTCCGGCCGGGCCCCGATCGCGGTCAGCGCCGCGAGGGCGTTGGCCGCGACCTGGTCGATCTGGGCGTCCAGGTCTCCGGGACCGACGAGGGCGCCGGTCGGGTCGAGCGGGCACTGACCGGCGAGGTACGCCGTCCGCCCGGCCTCCACGACCGTGACGTGGTGGTAGCCGGGTGTCGGGTGGAGTTCGTCGGGGTTGATACGGGTGATCTTCGTCGTCATGCCGTCGAGTCTGACCGGCCCACCCCCGCTCCCGCATCCCGATATCCGCCGCCCGCGACCCACGCGAAAACCGTTCCGGCCGGTCGCTCGGCCTTCCGGGAGGACAGGACCGGTTGCCCCGGGATCCCCCGGGACAGGGCCGGTCCGGGGGTCCTACGGGACAGAGCCGGTCTCCCGGGGGTCCCTCCGGGACAGGACCGGTCCCTGGGAGGCCCTGCGGGTAGGGCCGGTCGTCCGCGAGCTTCCGGCCGGGTGTCGGTCAGGGGCGCAGGACGTACCTGCCGCGTACGCCGCCCTTGGCGAGAGCGCGGTGGGTGGAGGCGACCTCGTCGAGCGGCACCACGGCGTGCACCCGCGCCGGAAGCCGGCCCTCGGCCACGGCCTGGAGGATCCCGGCGAGCCGGGCGCCGTCGGGCCGAGCGATGAGCGCCCGGACCGTGATGCCGCGCTCCCCGGCCGGCTCCGCGCCCGGTTGCACGCCGACGAACAGGCCGCCGTCGCGGACCAGCGGGACGCCCGCCTCCTGGAGGGCCGCGGCGTCGGCCACCGCGTCCCAGCCGGGCGCCGGGCGGTCGGTGAAGCCGGCGCCGAGGCCGCGCACGAACTCCTCGTCCTGGCTCCTGGCCAGTCCGGTGACCCGCCAGCCGCGCTCCCGCGCGAGCACGACGACGTTCGCGCCGAGCGCGCCCGCGGCGCCGGTCACCAGCAGGCTCCGGCCCTCCCCGTCGCCGAGCAGGTCGACGAGTTGGGCCGCGCCCACGCCGTTGAGCGGCACGGCGGCCGCGGTGGTCAGGTCGAGGCCGTCGGGCACGGGCGCGACATCGGCCGCCGACACGACGAGCTGTTCGGCGTAGGTGCCGAAGTCGCGGTCGAACCCGTCGATCAGGCCCGCGACCCGGCTGCCGACCGGCAGGCCGACGCCGGGGCCCGCCGCGGCGACGGTCCCGGCGAAGTCCCAGCCCAGCCCGGTGTGATGGGGCTGGTGGACCAGCCCGCGCCGGTGGAACAGCCCGGCGGCGACCGCCACGTCGACGGGGTTGACCGCGGCCCCGGCGATCGCGACGCGGACCTGGCCCGGCCCGGGTTCGGTGACGGGCACGTCGATGATCTCGATCGAGTCCGGGCCGTCGGGGACGCGGACGACGGCGGTGCGGAACGTGGTGGACATGGGTTCCTCCTGTGGTGAGATCCACGCTGTTGCACCACAATGGAGGGGTAACTCTCCAACAGGAAGTACGCACTTCGAAGTGCGTAGGTCACCGAGCGGTAAGGAGCCACCATGCCGACCATGACGGCGGCCGAGCGCCGGGCCCATGAGAAGCGGGAGTACGACGCGTTCCTGGCGGGCTGTCCCAGCCGTCTGCTCCTGGACCGCGTCTCCGACAAGTGGGTGGCCCTGGTGCTGGCCGCGCTGGGCGAGGGCGGCCCGCGCACCGGCGACGCCCGCCCTGGGGCGCCGATGCGCTACTCCGAGCTGGCCCGCCGGCTGGCCGGGGTCAGCCAGAAGATGCTGACCCAGACACTGCGCACCCTCGAACGCGACGGCCTGCTCACCCGTACGGTGACGCCCACGGTGCCCGTCACCGTCACCTACGAGCTGACCGGCCTCGGCCACTCGCTCCAGGGCCTCATGCGTGAGGTCAAGACCTGGGCCGAGCGGCACATGGACGAGGTGCTGGCCAACCAGCAGGAGTACGACTCCCGCGACGTCAGGTGATCGTACGGCGGAAGACGACGGTGGCCGTGAAACGGTCGTCGTCCTCCGGGTCCGGCTGGACCTTGGCGCTGATCACGTGCACTTCGGCGCCGGTGCCGAAGAAGCGCTCCGCCAGGGGGTAGGCCGCGGCCTCGATGGCCGCCGGGGTCCGCTCGCTGACCGTCACGGACAGTTCGAAGGGGAAGGGGTCCGTTCTGTGCATGTCACCTGCCTGATGCTCGCGCCCGCTGCGGGTCCCGCTACCCAGCCGGCCGGCTCTGACACGGCGCGAGGAGATCGAACTCCGGAAGATCCCGGAAGTCCTGGAAAGATCACACGTAGAGGCCCGTGAAGCATCGATGATGACGCGCTGTGCTTCCCGCCTCGCAAGAGGACCGGTGTGCCTTCAGCCCGGGGCCGGACGAGACGGGTACCGCTTGTGCCGGAGTGCTCGGCGGCCATGGAATCGGCCCGTTCGAGTGAGAACTCATCCCTCATCACGGGCTGTGCGTCACTGCAGGCCAGAGCTGTCGCGTGAGCGTTCTGCCGCACTGTGGCCCAGGGCGTACTACGACGTCTTCTACCGGCCTGGCACCGCGGCCGTGCTGGACGTCGTCTCAGAGGCTGAGTTCGGCGAGGGTCTCGTGGAAGGCGGCGATGGCGGCCTGGATCGCCGGGTGCTCCGCGTACCCGCGTCTGAAGGCCGCCAGGGTGCGGCGGTGCAGGGGGAGCGGGGTGAGCCGGACGCCGGGCGGCGGGGTGCGGGCCGCGAGGCGGGGCACCAGCGCCACGCCCTGCCCGGCGGCGGCGAAGGCCAGCACGGTGTCGAAGTCGTCGAGGTGGTGGCGTACGTCCGGCTCGAACCCGGCCGCCTGACAGGCTCGGATCGTCATCGTGTGGCACAGGGTGCCGGGCGTGCCGGCGATCCACGGGTCGCCTGCGGCGGCGGCGATGGCGGGCCGGTCGGTGAGGTACATGGGCTCGGCGAACAGCGGCTCGGTCTCCAGGGCGGCGTCGGTGACCGGGGGCACGAAGTCGTACTCGTGCACGAGCGCGAGGTCGAGTTCGCCGGCGCGCAGGGCGGCGGAGACGTCGGCGGGGTCGATCTCGGAGATCATCGGCGTCAGCGCCGGGTGGGCGGCGGCGAGCCGGGCCAGCGCCGGGGGCAG
>NZ_JAPNNL010000238.1 GCF_027620315.1 Nonomuraea corallina
TCCGCCACCTTCTGCTCGGCGAACGCCAGGCGTTCCCGCAGCGCCGGGCCCAGCTCGGGTTCGGCCGCCACGTCGTACGGGACGTGCAGCAGCGAGCACGACGTGCTCACCACGACCTGCCCCGCGAACGCGCGCACCGCCTCCAGCGCACGGGCCGCCCGCTCCGGCGGCGTCCGCCACACGTCCCGGCCCGACACCACCCCGGCCACCACGGTCCTGCCCGCGAGCGCCTCCAGCCCGTCGAGGCCGCCGCGCACCAGGTCCACCCCGACGGCCTCCACCGGCGTCGCCGCCAGCACCGGCAGCGCCTCCCCGAGGTGCCCGAAGTACGAGGCCACGAAGAGCCCCGGCCTGGCCGCCACGTTCCCCAGCCGGTCGTAGGCCGTGCGCACCGCCGCCAGCTCCGCCGGCGTCCGGTCCGCCACCAGCGCGGGCTCGTCGAGCTGCACCCACGCCACGCCCTCGGCCGCCAGCGCCCCCAGCAGCTCCTCGTAGCAGGCGAGCACGTCGTCCAGCCGCGCGAGCGCCGCCGCCGGGTCCGCCGACAGCAGCAGGAACGTGACCGGCCCGACCACCACGGGCCGCGTCTCGTACCCCAGCGCCCGCGCCTCCCGCACCTCGCCCAGCGGCTTGGCCGCGTCCAGCTTGACGGCCGTCTCCGGGCCGACCTCGGGCACGATGTAGTGGTAGTTCGTGTCGAACCACTTCGTCATCCGCAACGGCGCGAGCCCGTCGGTGCCGCGCGCCATCGCGAAGTACGGGTCCGCGGCCTGGAGATAGCGCTCCGGCACTGCGCCCAGCAGCACGGCCGTGTCCAGCACCTGGTCGTAGAGGGAGAACGTGTTCGACGGCAGCCCTTCCAGGCCCAGACCGGCCAGCCCGCGCCAGGTCCGCTCCCGGATCGCGGCTCCCGCCGCCTCGAGGTCCTCGCGGGTGGACCGGCCGTCCCAGTACGACTCCAGGGCGTGCTTCAGTTCCCTGCGAGGGCCGATCCTCGGGTAGCCGAGCACGGTGGACTGCGGGAAGGCGGACATCGCATTCGCTCCTCAGGTGATCGTGAACGTCTGGGCATCGTGCACGGCCTCGCCTGCTTGGTGCATCATCTATTCGTGTCGCTTATGGCCAGGGAGATGCAGTGCTTCGTCAGGGTGGCGGCGCGGCTCAGCTTCTCCGGCGCCGCGGCCGACCTGGGCCTGTCCCAGCCCGCCGTCAGCCAGGCCGTCGCCCGCCTCGAACGCGCCAGCGGCGTCCGCCTCTTCGAGCGCACCGCCCGCGCGGTGCGGCTGACGGCGGCCGGGGTCGCGCTGCTGCCCTACGCCGAACAGGTGCTGGAGTCGGCCGCCGCCTTCGCGTCCGAGGCGTCGCGGCTGGCCCGGCCGGTCATTCACCTGGCTTATCCACCGCTCGCCGGTCCGCTGGCCGCCCGCATCGCGCGGCGGATGGCAGGACGCACCCCGCCGGTGGCGGTCGAGCTCCATCCGGCGGGCCGGGCCGCCGCCGTGGCCGCCCTCGACGAAGGTCAGGCGTCCGCCGCGATCCTGGCCACGCCGGCGCCGGCCCGCTTCGTCACCGCCGCCCGCTTCCACGTCACGGTCGACCACCTCGCGGTCCCGCCCGCCCACGCCCTGGTGTCCCGGGCCCCGGTCCGGCCGGGGGAGCTGGCCGGGCTCGTCGTGCTGACGCCCGGCGGGAGACGGTGGGAAGGGCTGCCCGGACATCCGCGCACGGTCCGCGACGACGACTTCGCGGCCGCGCTCGACCTGGTCGCCGCCGGGACGGGAGTGCTGCCGATCCCGCACCTGCTGGTGCGGAGCGTGCGCCGCGACGACGTGGTGTTCGTGCCGCTGGAGGGCGCCGGCCTCCAGCTCACGTACGCGCTGGCCTGGTCCAGGGAGCGGGTCACCAACGAGCTGCTGGCGCTCGTCCAGGCGACGCAGGACGCGCTGTGGACCAGGTGATCAGGTGAGGTTCTTCAGCGCCTCCCGGCGGCTGAGGCCCGAGATGCCCTTCGCCCGTACGTAACGGACCACCTCGTCCGGGTTCGTCTTGGCGTACTCCCGCAGCGCCCACCCGATCGCCTTGCGCGCGAAGAAGTCGTTGTCCGACAGGCTCGGCTCGATGCACGCGTACAGCAGCGCCGTGTCCGTACGGGACCTGAACCGGTTCTGGCAGAGGATCGCCGTGCGCCGCTTCCACAGGTCCCCGGCGTGCGCCCACTCCAGCATGAGCGGGCGCATCGCGTCGGGGAAGGCCGCCAGCAGCCCGCCGACGCGGTGCGTGGCCAGCTCGTCCACCAGGTCCCACCAGGCGCCGCTGACGATCATCTCTTCGTACATCGGGACGGTGGAGAGGGTCTGGTAGGCGCGGTAGAGGCGGAAACCCGTCAGCTCGATCGCGGCGTAGCGCTCCTCGCGGAACTCGGCCTCGCGCCACAGCCGCAGCACCGCCTGCCGCCACTCCGGCGCGGTGCCCAGGGGATGGCCGGCGAACACCTGCCTGAGCGCCGCCCGCCGCGGCCCCGCCTGGACGCCCAGGAACGGCATCGCCGACTTCATGTAGGCCCGCATGGCGGCTGCCTTGTCCGGCTCGGCCGCCTTCCGCAGGGCCAGCCGCACCTCTTCGGTCAGGCTCATGCCCGGTGCGACGTCCGGTGGCCGGTGGCCAGACCGTCGAACAGGACGGTGACGAAGTGCTCGGCCAGCTCGCCGGTGTCGAGCCTGCCGTCGGGACGGAACCAGCGCACCGCCACCCAGATCGTGTCGCGGATCATGCGGTAGGTCACCTTGGGGTCGACGTCGTCGCGGAGCTGCCCGGCCGCCTGGCCGGCCCTGATCTGCGACACCCAGATCTGCTCGACCTCCTCCTCGGCCTTGACCAGGTAGTTGAACCGCTCGAACTGGCGCAGGTAGTTCCAGTCGTTCTGCATCACGGTGATCGCGGCGCGGTGCGGCTCCAGCGTGGCGAACCCGATGCGGACCATCTCCGTCAGCACCGTGCGCGGGTCGGAGCCGCCGTCGACGGCGGCGCGGTAGCGGGCGGTGACATCGTCGAGGAAGGTGGACAGCACCTCGTCGACGATCGCCTCCTTGGAGTCGAAGTGGTGGTAGAGGCTGCCCGAGAGGATGCCCGCCTCCTGGGCGATCTGCCGGACGGTCGTGGCCTGGAATCCCTTGCGCGCGAAGAGCTCCGCGGCGAGTTTGACGAGGTGCTCGCGGCGCTCGGACGCCGCCCCCGAGGAGGCGGCGCCGGGGCGTTTCGTCTGGGTGGTGGTGCCGCCGGAGTTCTTTCGCGTTGTCACGGTCACCATTATGCGCCCTCTACCAAGCGCTTGGTGATCGACCGGATCCGCCGACCCTGCCATTATCCTGCGCTCCCCGCCCGCGCCGGACCCGGGGTGAACCGGTTCCGGCGGGAGGCGGGCCCGCGTGTCGTGGCCGCGGTTCGTCCTCCGGTGGTTCGTCCTGCGGAGGGACGGGGTGACGTTCGGTAACGCCTCTAGCAAATAAGAAACTTTCCTATTAGATTGCGGTTCATGCCTCTGAGCCGCGATCTCCTCCGCCTGACCGACGCCGTTCTCCTGCCGGGTTTCGCGGGACACGAGCCGCCCGCGTGGGTGCGCCGCAGGCTCGCCGACGGGCTGGCCGGGGTGGTGCTGTTCTCCCGCAACATCGCCGGCCCCGAGCAGGTGGCCCGGCTCACGGCGGCGTTGCACGCCGAGAACCCGCACGCCCTGGTCGGCATCGACGAGGAGACCGGCGAGGTGACCAGACTGGAGGCGGCCACCGGGAGCAGCCGCCCCGGCGGGTACGCGCTCGGCGCGGTGGACGACCTCGCCCTGACCGAGGAACTCGCCCGCGACCTGGGCCTGGACCTGGCCGCCGCCGGGATCGGCATCGACTTCGCGCCCTCCGCGGACGTGAACTCCAACCCCGACAACCCGGTCATCGGGCTGCGGGCCTTCGGCGCCGACCCCGAACTGGTCGCCCGCCACACCCGGGCGTTCGTCCGGGGCCTGCAGTCGGCCGGCGTCGCCGCCTGCGCCAAGCACTTCCCCGGCCACGGGGACACCTCGGTCGACTCCCACCACGGCGTGCCCGTCGTGTCGGACGGCGACATCGAGCAGGCGCTGCTGCCCTTTCGCGCGGCCATCGCCGAGGGCGTGCGGGCCGTCATGACGGGGCATCTGCTGGTCCCGTCGTACGACCCGCACCTGCCCGCCACGCTCAGCCCCAAGGTCCTGACCGGCCTGCTGCGCGAGGAGCTCGGGTTCGACGGGATGATCATCACCGACGGGATCGAGATGACCGCCGTCTCGGGCCCGTACGGGATCGGCGGGGCCGCAGCCCGCGCCATCGCGGCCGGGGCGGACGCCATCTGCGTCGGCGGCGAGAGCTTCGACGAGGCCACGGCGGCCGGGATGCGCGACGCCATCGCCGCGGCGGTGACGGACGGGCTGCTGCCCGAGGAACGACTGGCCGACGCCGCTCGCAGGGTCCGCGAGCTGGCGCTCTGGGCCACCTCGGGCAGCACGGCGGACCCAGCGCGGAGCGCGGCGGGAACGTCACATGACGGCGCGGGAGCAGGCGGCGGGGGGGTCGGGCTGGTGGCGGCGCGGCGGGCGCTCCGCGTCACCCGCCGGTCCGGCTCGGCGCCGTTGCCGCTGTCCTCCGCGCCGCACGTCGTGGAACTGGCTCCCGAGACGCACCTGGCCATCGACAAGGCCACCCCCTGGGGCGTGGCCGCGCCTCTCTCGGGGCTGCTGCCGGGTACCACCGCGACCCGGTTCGCCGCCGGAGAGGCGACCGGAGCGGCGATCGAGGACCTGCTCGCCGGGGCCATCGGCCGCCCGCTGGTGATCGTGGTCCGCGACGCACACCGGCACGCCTGGCAGGCCGAGGCGCTGCTCCACCTGCTCAGCGCCCGCCCCGACGCGGTGGTGGTGGAGATGGGCCTGCCGCACCGCGCGGACCTCGGCGCCGTCCACATCGCCACGTACGGCGCCGCCCGCGTCTGCGGCCAGGCCGCCGCCGAGGTGCTCGCCGGCGGCCTGTGAGGTCACCTCAGGGTCGAGCGAGCGGCGGGGGAGAGACGCAGCCGGTGCGGGGGCGCCGTCACGAAGGTGTCGAGTGCGGGCGGGGGGACCTCGTCCTCCGCCCGGGCGAAGCGGGTCAGCCAGACGAACACGTTCTCCCCCTCACGTACGGGCAGCGCCGGGAACGTGTTGGCCGCGGGCTCGGTCTCGAAGCAGGCGATCGGCGGCGCTCCGGCCTCGACCAGGGCGGGCGCCACCTGTGAGGCGAAGTGCGCGGCGAACCCGTCCTCGACGTGACAGATCGTGGCGACGTACAGGGACGTGGGGAGCGCGGTGGCGCCGACCGGCGGGCGCGTGGCGTCGGCGGTGAGGGGGCGGGGCCAGGGCCAGGCGGGGACGGCGGGAGCGGAGACGGGCCGGAGCAGGAGGACGTCGTCGGAGTCGATCATGGTGGCGTTGGCCGCGTCGCGGTGCGCCTTCCAGACGGGACCCGAGTAGAAGGCGGTGAGTGCGGCCCTGCGCGCCTCCATGTCGGGAAAGGCGCGGATCCAGGGGTACTGGTCGGGGTCGTCCGTGTTCCTGAAGTGGCCGACGATCCGCATGCCCGCCGCCTCCTGCGGCTCGACCAACTCCCGCTCGAACAGCTCGATGAGGGTGTCCCGCAGACCAGGGCGCAGCGTGTACTGGCGAAGCTCATAGATCACGCGGTGACGGTAGAGGGCTTCTCATGACATCCTCCGTCAGTGATAGCCGCAGAACAATCTTCTGATAACTCAATGCCCTGTGATCGCTACGCAGAGTTATAGGATCGCTCTGGCTTTGGCCTCCCTCAGGTCAAGGCGGGTCGATGAGGGCGTTCGCCACGCCCTTCCCCTACGAAGGAGCTGAAGTGATCAAGAAGTTGTGCGCCACGGGCCTCCTGACGGCGGCTGTCGGCGTGACGGTGACGGCCGCGCCCGCGCACGCCGACCGCTGGAGCGACAACTGGAGCACCAACACGTCGTCGTGGCAGGCCGGCAACCTCTTCTCCCGCGTCGGCGCGGCCAACCACGGCTGGGGCCGGTCGGTCAACGTCAACAACCTCAACGGCTACGCCTTCACGGCCGCCCACGGCAGCACCGCCGTGACCTTCATCTTCTTCTGAACCGGAAGGACCCGACAGACATGATCAAGAAGTTCGCCCTGATCGGGCTCACGGCCGCCGGTGTCGCCCTCCTGGCCGCCCCCGTCCACGCCGACCCCCGGACCGGCAACGGCAGCCGCAACTCCGAGTCGTCCCAGACCGGCAACAACTTCAGCAACATCGGCACCAGCAACCGCGGCGGCGGCGCCGCGGCCAATGTGACCACCATCAACGGCAACGCCGTCGTGCCGACCAACCGCGGCTGGGCCCGCGTCGGCGTCGAGGTCGACTAGCGGATGGAGGCGCCCGCGCCGCCCGGGGGCGTGGGCGCTACCATCGCCGGATGGTTCTGTGCGCGTACGTCACCTTCGACGATCCGGATGGCCACGACGACGAGCGGGAGACCGTCCTGGAGGCCTGGCGTCACACCGGCATCGACGGGCGCGCCGAGCGCTGGGACGACCCGGAGGCCGACTGGAGCGCCTACGACGCCGTCGTCGTCCGGTCCGCGTGGGACTATCTCGACCGCAGGGACGAGTTCCTGGCCTGGGCCCGCCGCGTGGAGGGGGTCTCCCGGCTGCTGAACCCGGCCGTCGTCCTGGAGTCCAACACCGACAAGACCTACCTGCGCGACCTCGGGGTGCCGATCGTGCCCACCCACTGGTCCTCCCGGGACCTGCCGGATCACGAGGAGTACGTCGTCAAGCCCGCGATCTCGGCGGGCGCCCGCGACACCACCAGGACCGCCGACCGCGCGGAGGCGGCGGCCCGCGCCGCCGCTCTGGAGGCCGCCGGTCGCACCCCCATGGTCCAGCCCTACCTCCACATGGTCGAGTCGGAGGGCGAGACCTCGCTGCTCTACTTCAACCGCCGATTCAGCCACGCCGTCCGGCGCTCGCCCATGCTGGCCCCCGGCATGACAGGCGCGGACAACGTCCGGGCGCGGCCGCGCACACCGGCCCCGGACCAGGTCGAACTCGCCGAGAAGGTGCTCGCCGCCATCCCGCAGCCCCTTCTGTACGCCAGGGTCGACCTGGTCCGGCTCCCCAGCGGCGACCCGGCCCTGATCGAGCTGGAGCTGACCGAGCCGTACCTCTACCTCCACCAGGCCCCCGGGTCCGCCGCCAGGTTCGCCGCCGCGCTCCGCGAGCTGCTCTAGGCCGTGATGCCGCCGTCCACCGGGATGACCGTCCCGGTGAGGTAGGCGCCGGCTCGCGAGGCCAGGAAAATCGCCGTGCCGGCCATGTCGTCGGCGCGTCCGATGCGGCCGAGCGGCACGTTCGCGGCGATCGAGGCCCGGGTCGAGGGGTCGTTCAGGGCGAAGGCCATCATCTTGGAGTCGAACGGTCCCGGAGCGATCGCGTTCACCGTGATGTGCTCCGGGGCCAGCTGCCTGGCCAGGTGCCGGGTGAGCATGTGCACGGCGGCCTTGGTGGAGGAGTAGGCGTACGTCTCCATGACCGGCACCCTGATCCCGTCGACCGAGCCGACGTTGATCACCCGTGCCGGGTCGTCCTCGCCCGCGGCCTCGCGCAGCCGGGGCAGCAGGCGCTGGACGAGCGTGAACGCGCCTTTGACGTTGATGTTCCAGAGCTTGTCGAAGGCGTGCTCGGGATACTCCTCCAGCGGCGCGCCCCAGGTGGCGCCCGCGTTGTTGACCAGGACGTGCAGCGGCCCGTCGACGGCCGACACCAGCGCGTCCACCCCCTCGGGCGTGGACAGGTCGGCGACCACGGCGGTGCAGCCCAGCTCCGCGGCGGTCTTCTCCACCTCGGCCGCCTTGCGCGCGGAGATGATCACCTCTGCGCCCGCCGTCACGAACCCGGCCGCGATCATGCGTCCGATACCCCGGGAGCCGCCCGTGACGACCGCCGTCTTGCCTTCCACCGAGAACAGAGTCATGGTCCGGAGCATGCCATACCGACCGGTTGGTCGCCATGCCGGCAGGCTCGGCCGCCGTCGCGAAGGCGCCGGCTGGACCGCCGGCTAGACCGCCGAGGGCAGCGCGCGTCTCCCCGTGAGGCCGAGCCCGACGGTCAGGACGGCCAGGAGGACTACCTGGGCGAGACCCGTGATCAGGAAGGGTCCGTACGCGTCGCTCAGGTCCATGAGCCGTACCGCCATGAGGAGCGCCGCGAGCATGGCCAGGGCGAGCCGCCACGGCGCGGACGACCTGCGGACCGCGCAGACCACCGCGCCCGCCGCCAGCGCTGACACGCCCACCCCGACGGGGTCCGTCCACAGCTGCGACCACGTCCCGGGGGCGGTGTGAGGCAGGAAGACCCCCGCGACGCCGCCCGCCGCGAGCGGTGCCGCCGTCCGGTGCCACGGCAGCGCCACCGGCCGGGCGTCGCGATGGTGGCCCAGCAGCAGCACGAGCACCAGGACCGTCGTGAGGGTGAGCCACATGAAGGTCTGCGGCCAGGGTGCGGGATCGACGGCGAGGCGGACGGCGGTGGACCCGGCGACGGCGACCAGGGCGAGGACCGCGATCCGCCCGGCCGTCCTGGAGTGGCCGCGCGCCAGCGTCGTGAACGCCACGACCCAGCAGCCCGACTCGACCGCGTCCAGCAGGAAGAGCAGCCGGTCGGCCGAGCCCGGCGCCCCGGTGAGCAGGTCGCCCGCCTGCTGGACCCCCGCGAGCACCGCGCTCCCTTGGTGGACCGCGGTGAGCACCGAGATCGCGGCGAGGAACGCCAGGCCGAGCAGGGCCATCAGGCGCACGGCCGCACCGTGGGCGAACGCCCGGGGTGCGGCGTCCGGACCGCCGAGCCGCAGCCGCACCGCCAGCGCGACCACGCTGCCCACCTCACCCCAGCGAGGGCGCGGGTTGTCCGCGTCGGGCGCGTGGCCCGCCGCCTCCAGGAACGCCGCCACCATCTCGTCCTCGCGCTCGCGCCGGTAGCTCTCCGGCAGCAGACGCAGCACGGCGCGGTAGCGCCGCTCCAGCAGCTCGTCCTCGTTCATCCGATGCCTCCCGTACGGGCACCCGGCGAGAAGGGGACCAGAGCG
>NZ_JAPNNL010000239.1 GCF_027620315.1 Nonomuraea corallina
GCCTGATCGCGTACGTCGTCCCGGCGCCGGGCGCGGCCGCCCCCGAGGCCGGCGCGCTGGCCGCCCACCTGGCGCGGACCCTGCCCGCCCCCGCCGTCCCGGGCGCCTACGTCGTGCTGAACGCCCTTCCGCTGAACCCGATCGGCAAGCTGGACCGCGCCGCCCTCCCCGAGCCCTCCGGACCGGCGGGCCGGGACCCGGCCCCGGAGCCGGGCCTGTACGGCGAGGTGGCGCTGGTCGAGGAGGTGCGGCGGATCTGGTGCGAGGTGCTGGAGCTGGACGACGTCGGCGCCGACGACGACCTGTTCGACCTCGGCGGGCACTCGCTCACCATCACGCAGATCTCGGCCAGGATCAGGAAGAGCGTCGGCGTGGACGTGTCGCTGGACGCCTTCTTCGACGATCCGACGATCAAGGGGGTGGTCGAGGAGATCGTCCGGCTGCGGGGGGAGCGGGACGCGACGGACGAGGAGGCCGGTCCGCCGGCGGAGATACGGCCCCGGCCGGGGGGGGGGGGGCCCCCGCGTCGTGAGGTCAGGCGACGTAGCGCGAGGACACGGTCCAGGTGTTGCAGGAGCCCGGCTGGGCGGAGTTGAAGCCCCGCTCCATCCAGAACGCCTGGCTGCGGCCCTTGCCGTGGTCGTTCTGCGCCCAGCCCTTGTGGCCGTTCTCGCGGAACCAGCTCACCATGTGGTCCCAGTCCTGCTGGGTGACGGGCAGCGAGTTGCTGATCGTCCGCATGAAGACCGCGGAGAAGCACTCGGCCTGGAGCTCCAGGCGGCGCGAGAGCAGGAGTCCGGCCGAGCGGCCGGCGCGCGCCCTGGCCGGGTAGTAGTAGCTGCCGATGCCGGAGACGGTCTGGACGTGGTGACCGTACTCGTGGGCCATCAGCCTGGCGATGCCGGCCGGGTACGGCTGGCGCAGCTCGCGCTTGGTGATGAGCATGTACATCGTGCGGTTGGTGCTGCAGTACACGCCGGCCGCGCCCGACACCCAGCGCCCGCAGGCGGTGTTGACCCTCTTGGTGACGATCCGCAGCCGCGGCTTGCTGAAGCTGAGGTTGGCCTTGCGGAACTGGGTGGCCCAGGCCCGGTTCAGGCAGTTCGTCATGCGCTGGAGGAAGCGCTTGTACGCGGCCGTGCTGCCGCGCTGGATGCCGCCGGGGGCGCAGTTCGTGCCGGCGAGCCGGCCGGTCCGGTAGAGCGGGTTGCGGGTCGCCGCGGTCTTGCCCCGCGGGTTGGCCTGCTGGGTGACCTGCAGCGCGGCGGCCTGGGTGGCGGCCTGCTGGGTGGTGGCCGGCTGGGTGGCGGCCTGGGTCTGCGTCTGTTGCCCGGAGCGGGCGCCGTGCGTCTGTGCGACCGCCGTACCCGTGCCGGCCAGCGTGAGGACCACGCCGGCCGCGGTTAGGGACGCCAGTTTCTTCATGGGGAGAGTGTTCATAATGTGCCAAAGAGTAGGTCAAGAGCTGACAAATTGGTGTGGATTTGAGTCGATGAGTCCGGTGCGGCTCGCGCGAACTAGACTCGACCCCGTCGGCGCACAAGAGCAGAGGGGAGCCGGATCCGTGAGCGGGTTGCTGGGCTCGATCGAGGGACCGCACGACGTCAAACGGCTCGCAGCCGGGGAGTTGCCGCGGCTCGCGGGTGAGATCCGCGACCTGCTCGTCGACTCCTGCGCGCGCTTCGGCGGCCACCTCGGCCCCAATCTCGGTGTGGTGGAGCTCACCATCGCCGTCCACCGCGTCTTCGACTCACCCCGTGACCCGGTCATCTGGGACACCGGCCATCAGGCGTACGTCCACAAGCTGCTCACCGGCCGGGCGGCCGGGTTCGACGCGCTCAAGCAGGAGGGCGGCCTGTCCGGCTATCCCAGCCGGGCCGAGTCCGAGCACGACTTCGTGGAGAACTCCCACGCCTCCACCGCCCTGTCCTACGCCGACGGCCTGGCCAAGGCGTTCAAGCTGCGCGGCGAGCGCGACCGCACCGTCGTCGCGGTGATCGGCGACGGCGCGCTCACCGGCGGCATGGCCTGGGAGGCGCTCAACAACATCGCCGCCGTCAAGGACCTGCCCGTCGTCATCGTCGTCAACGACAACGGGCGCTCCTACTCGCCGACCATCGGCGGCCTCGCCTCCCACCTGTCGTCGCTGCGGGTCGACCGCCGCTACGAGGACATGCTGGAGTTCGTGAAAGACAAGCTCGGGAACGTTCCCGTCCTCTACGACGCGCTCCACGGCATCAAGAAGGGCGTCAAGGACGTCATCGCCCCGCAGGCGATGTTCGAGGACCTCGGCCTGAAGTACGTCGGCCCCATCGACGGCCACGACGAGCAGGCCATGGAGGCGGCCCTGCGCAAGGCCCGCGGCTTCCGCGGCCCCGTCATCGTGCACGCGCTCACCCAGAAGGGCCGCGGCTACAGCCCGGCCGAGAACCACGACGAGGACCAGTTCCACTCGCCCGGCGCCTTCGACCGCGCGACCGGCGCGGAGAAGCCCAAGGGCCGCATCTGGACCGACGTGTTCAGCGACGAGCTGGTCCGGCTCGGCAAGGAGCGCGAGGACGTCGTCGCGATCACCGCGGCGATGCTCCACCCGACCGGGCTGGCGCGCTTCGCCGACGCCTTCCCCGACCGCACCTACGACGTCGGCATCGCCGAGCAGCACGCCCTCACCAGCGCGGCCGGCCTGGCCATGGGCGGCCTGCACCCCGTCGTGGCCGTCTACGCCACCTTCCTCAACCGCGCCTTCGACCAGCTGCTGATGGACGTGGCCCTGCACCGGCTGCCCGTCACCGTGGTGCTCGACCGGGCCGGCGTGACCGGCGACGACGGCGCCAGCCACAACGGCATGTGGGACCTCTCACTCCTGCAGATCGTGCCCGGCCTGCGGCTCGCCGTCCCGCGCGACGGCGAGCGGCTCACCGAGCTGCTCCGCGAGGCGGTGGACGTCACCGACGGCCCGACCGTGCTGCGCTTCCCCAAGGGGCCGGTGGCCGAGGCGGTCGAGCCCGTACGCAAGCTCGGCGGCATGGACGTCCTGCACGAGCCCGGCACCGACGACCCCGACGTGCTGCTGGTCGGCGTGGGCCCGATGGCGCACGCCTGCCTGGAGGCCGCCACCCTGCTCGACGCGCAGGGCATCACGGCCACGGTGGTGGACCCGCGCTGGGTCAAGCCGCTGGACGAGGCCCTGGTCGGCGCCGCGACGGGGCGGCGGCTGGTCGCCGTCGTCGAGGACAACGGCCGGGTCGGCGGCGTGGGCGACGCGGTCTCCCGCCTGCTGCGCGACGCCGACGTGGACGTGCCGGTGCGCACCTTCGGCATCCCGCAGCACTTCCTCGACCACGCCAAGCGGGCCGTCATCCTGAGCCGGATCGGGCTCACCGGCCAGGACCTGGCCCGGCAGATCACCGAGGCGGTGGCCAGACGGGCCTCCCCGGTCGTCAGCCCTTCGTGACGGCGCCTTCCCGGGTTACGCCCGGCACGCACGGGGAAAGTCGCACGTACGGCTGAGGAGCGGGGTGGCCCGCTCAGCGCATGATCGCCCCGGCCCCGGGAAGGATCGCCGACCGTGGACATCTTTCGCACCAAGAGTGTCGAGCAGTCGATCCGCGACACCGAGGCGCCCGAGCACCAGCTCCGCAAGCGCCTCACCGCCGTCGACCTGACGGTCTTCGGCATCGGGGTGATCATCGGCACCGGCATCTTCGTGCTGACGGGAGAGGTCGCCAAGGAGATGGCCGGGCCGGCGGTGGCCGTCTCGTTCGCGGTGGCGGGGATCGTCTGCGCGCTGGCGGCGCTGTGCTACGCCGAGTTCGCCTCCACGATCCCGGTGGCGGGGTCGGCCTACACCTTCTCCTTCGCCACCCTGGGCGAGTTCCCCGCCTGGATCATCGGCTGGGACCTGCTGCTGGAGCTGGCGCTGGCCGCGGCCGTGGTGGCCGTCGGCTGGTCGGGATACTTCAGCTCGCTGCTCACCTCGATCGGCGTCCACCTGCCCGCGTCGATCGCGGGCGACGACCCCGTGGTGGACGTGCCCGCGGTCGCGATCGTGCTGATCCTCACCGCGGTCCTGATCGCCGGCATCAAGCTGTCGTCCCGGGTCAACCTGGTCATCGTGATCATCAAGATCTCGGTCGTCCTGCTGGTGATCGTGGCCGGGCTGTTCTTCATCACCGCGGCCAACTACACGCCGTTCATCCCCGAGGCGCAGTCGACCCCGACCGTGGAGGGCGTGCAGGCTCCGCTCATCCAGGTGCTGTTCGGCATCACGCCGGTGGCCTTCGGCGTGATGGGCGTCTTCTCCGCCGCGGCCATCGTGTTCTTCGCCTTCATCGGCTTCGACATCGTGGCCACCGCCGCGGAGGAGACCATCGAGCCGCAGCGCGCGCTGCCGCGCGGCATCCTGGGCTCGCTGGCCATCTGCACGTTCCTGTACGTGGCGGTCTCGCTGGTCGTGGTGGGCATGCAGCGCTACAGCGAGCTGAGCTCCTCCGCCCCGCTGGCCGACGCGTTCACCGCCGTCGGGCAGGACTGGGCGGCGGTGCTCATCAGCATCGGCGCGATCGCCGGACTGACCACCGTGGTGATGATCCTGATGCTGGGGCAGACCCGGGTGCTGTTCGCGATGTGCCGCGACGGGCTGCTGCCCCGGCGGCTGGCGAAGGTCCACCCGAGGACCGGCACGCCCGCGCTGCTCACCGCGATCGTGGGCGTGGTCGCCGCCGTGCTGGCCGGGTTCATCTCCCTGAGCGCGCTGGCCGAACTGGTCAACATCGGCACGCTCTTCGCGTTCGTGGTGGTGTCCGTGGGAGTGATCATCCTGCGGCGCACCCGGCCCGACCTGAAGCGGTCCTTCAGGGCGCCGCTGGTGCCGCTGCTGCCGATCCTGTCCGTCCTGGCGTGCCTCTACCTGATGCTGAACCTGCCGGTCGAGACCTGGCTGCGGTTCCTCGTCTGGATGGTCCTCGGCGCGCTGCTCTACTTCACCTACGGCTACCGCCACAGCCGGATGACCCGCGCGGCCCAGGAGCAGCCTGAGGCGTCCTGAGGGGGCGGCCCGCCGGCCGCCCCCACGGGCTCACAGCGTGTAGACCGCCCCGCCGGCCGCCTTCATCAGGCACGCGTTGGAATACACCCGGCCGAACGAGACCGACCTGCCGCGCCACTTGCCGATCACCACCACCGAGACGGGCCGGTACTCGCGGGTGCAGACCGCCTGCGGGTGGACGTCCAGCAGGCCCGGGTCGCCGTCGACCTGCTGCAGCAGCTCGCAGGCCCGGCGCGGCGACCGGTGGTCGCCTCCGGACGGACGGCAGGTGAGGCGGGCCTCCCGCGTGCCGCCGTCCTTGACCGCGATCAGGATCCGCAGGCTCGCCCCCGGGGCCTGAGCCGCTCCCGGCGCGCCGCTCCTCGCCAGCGCGGGGGCCGCGACCGCCAGCAGGGCCCCGCTCAGCGCCAGGGCGCCGACCGCCTTCATCATGACCTTCTCCCTTCGTAGCACGGCCCGAGGCTACGACGGAGAGTGACGGCCGGAGGGGAGGCCCGCCGGGCGGGCCTCCCCAAGGCCAGGTCAAACCGGCAGTGAAGCCACGCCCTGCGGGAGGAAGCGTGACGGCGCGTAGCCGGCGCGGTCCAGGAACGGGGTGATCCCGCCCAGGTGGAACGGCCAGCCGGCGCCGAGGATCATGCACAGGTCGATGTCCTGCGGCGCGGCCACCACGCCCTCGTCCAGCATGATCCGGATCTCCTCGGCCAGCGCCTTGAGCACGCGCTCGCGTACCTGCTCGGCGGTGGACGGCGCGGAGCCGCCCGCGAAGAGCGCCACCGCCTCCTCGTCCAGCGAGAAGTCCGGCCGGTACACCCCCGGCTTGCCGGAGGCGACCAGCGCGGCCAGCTTCGCCGAGACGCCGAACCGCTCGGGGAACGCCTCGTGCAGCGTCTCGGCCACGTGCATGCCCACCGCCGGGCCGACGAGCTGCAGCAGCGCGAACGGCGTCATCGGCAGCCCGAGCCCGTCCAGCGCGTGCTCGGCCGTCTCCAGCGGCGTGCCCTCGTCCACGGCCCCGATGACCTCGCCCATGAACCGGGTCAGCAGCCGGTTGACCACGAACGCCGGGGCGTCCTTGACCAGCACCGACGACTTCTTCAGCGCCTTGCCCACGGCGAACGCGGTGGCCAGCGTGGCGTCGTCGGTCGAGCCGCCCCTGACGATCTCCAGCAGCGGCATGACCGCGACCGGGTTGAAGAAGTGGAAGCCGACCAGCCGCTCCGGGTGCGCCAGCTCGGCGCCCATCGCGGTGACGCTCAGCGAGGAGGTGTTGGTGGCCAGCACGCAGTCGGGCCGCACCACGGCCTCCACCTCGGCGAACACCTTCTTCTTGACCGCCAGGTCCTCGAACACCGCCTCGATCACGAAGTCGGCGTCGGCGAAGGCGTCCTTGGTGAGCGAACCGGTCACCAGCGCCTTGAGCCGGTTGGCCTGGTCCGGCGAGACGCGGCCCTTGCCGGCCAGCTTGTCGACCTCGGCGTGCACGTACGCGACGCCCTTGTCGAGCCTCGCCTGGTCGAGGTCGGTCAGCACGACCGGGACCTCCAGCCGGCGGGCGAACAGCAGCGCCATCTGCGAGGCCATCAAGCCCGCGCCGACGACGCCGACCTTGGTCACCTTGCGCGCCAGCGACGCGTCCGGCGCGCCCGCGGGCCGCTTGGCCCGCCGCTGCACCAGGTCGAAGGAGTACAGCCCGGCCCGCAGCTCGTCGCTCAGCAGCAGGTCGGCGAGCGCCTCGTCCTCGGCGGCGAAGCCCTCGTCGCGGGAGGCGGTACGGGCCAGCGCGATCAGGTCGAGCGCCCGGTACGGCGCGGGAGCGGCGCCGTGCAGCTTCATGTCCACCAGGAAGCGGGCATCGCTGACCGGCTTGTCCCAGTCGGTGGCGGTGTGGTCGGTGCGCTCGACCGTGACCTCGCCCTTGAGCACCCGGGCGGCCCAGCGCAGCGACTCCTCCAGGAAGTCGGCGGGCTCGAACAGCGCGTCCGCCAGGCCCAGTTCGAACGCCTGGCGGCCCCTGGTCATGCGGTTCTGCGCGAGCGGGTTCTCCACGATCAGCTTGATCGCGTTCGCCGGGCCGATCAGGCGGGGGAGCAGCTGCGTGCCGCCCCAGCCCGGCACCAGGCCGAGCGAGCACTCCGGCAGCGCCACGGCGGGCACGCCGGAGGAGATCGTCCGGTAGGTGCAGTGCAGCGCCACCTCCAGGCCGCCGCCCATGGCCGCGCCGTTGACGAACGCGAACGACGGGACGTCCAGCTCACCCAGCCGCCGGAACACGTGATGGCCCAGCGCGCCGATCGCCAGCGCCTCCTCGCGTCCGGTCAGCGCCGCCGCGCCCTTCAGGTCTGCGCCGACGCCGAAGACGAACGGCTTGCCGGTGACGCCCACGGCCGCCAGGTCCGTCCGCTGGGCGATCTCCGACAGCGCGCCGTTGAGCGCGAGCAGGCCGTGCGGGCCGAACGTGTTCGGCTTGGTGTGGTCGAAGCCGTTGTCGAGGGTGATCAGCGCCATCGTGCCCGCGCCGCCCGGCAGTTCCACGTCGCGGACCAGAGCCTTGGTGACGACCTCGTCCTTGGTGCGCTCGGTCAGCAGCGCGCGCCAGGTGTCCACGTTCCTCATGCCAGGTTCTCCCAGATCACGGTGCCGCCCATGCCCATGCCGACGCACATGGTGGTGATGCCGTAGCGCACGTCGGGGCGCTCGCCGAATTGGCGGGCGAGCTGCGTCATCAGCCGCACGCCGGAGGAGGCCAGCGGGTGGCCGAAGGCGATCGCGCCGCCGTACGGGTTCACCCGGGGGTCGTCGTCGGCGAGGCCGAAGTGCTCCAGGAAGGCGAGGACCTGGACGGCGAACGCCTCGTTGATCTCGATCAGCCCAATATCCGACATTTCGAGATTCGCCAGGCGGAGGGCGCGTTCCGTGGACGGGATCGGGCCGACGCCCATGACCTCCGGGTCCACGCCCGCGAACGCGTACGAGACCAGCCGCATCTTCGGCGCCAGGCCCAGCTCCCGCGCGACGTCGGCGGCGGCCACGACGCAGCCGGTCGCGCCGTCGTTGATGCCGGAGGAGTTGCCGGCCGTCACGTTGCCGTGCGGGCGGAACGGGGTCTTCAGCGTGCTCAGCGCGGCCGTCGTGGTGCCGGGGCGGGGCGCCTCGTCCTGCGTCGCCAGGCCCCAGCCCCGCTCGGCGGTGCGGACCGCGGTCGGCACCAGGTCGGGCTGGATCTTGCCGTCCGCGTACGCCTTGGCCACCTTCTCCTGCGACAGCACCGCGTAGGCGTCGGCGCGCTCCTTGGTGATCGAGGGGTAGCGGTCGTGCAGGTTCTCCGCCGTCATGCCCATGACCAGGGCGCTCGGGTCCACCAGCTTCTCCGACAGGAACCTCGGGTTCGGGTCCACGCCCTCGCCCATCGGGTGGCGGCCCATGTGCTCGACGCCGCCCGCGATCGCCACGTCGTAGGCGCCGAACGCGATGCCGCCGGCGACCGTGGTCACCGCGGTCATGGCGCCCGCGCACATCCGGTCGATGGCGTAGCCGGGCACCGTCTTGGGCAGCCCGGCCAGCACCGCCGCCGAGCGGCCGATGGTCAGGCCCTGGTCGCCGATCTGGGTGGTCGCGGCGATGGCGACCTCGTCCACCCGCTCGGGCGGCAGACCGGGGTTGCGCCGCATGAGCTCACGGATGACGCGCACGACCAGGTCGTCGGCACGGGTCTCCGCATACAGCCCTTTCGGCCCTGACCTGCCGAAAGGCGTGCGCACGCCGTCGACGAACACGACGTCACGAGAGGAAGGCACGGATTCGCTCCTCGTTGCTGGACAGCTTCCGGGCCTATGCTACTCGTCAGTAACTACCGCGCACGCGAGACCCACCGCCACCAGCGCGCAGAGCGCCGCCGGGCCGAGCTCCCACACCCGCCCGCGCGCCCCCAGCACCCCGCCCACGGCCAGCACGATCCCCGCCCTGCGCGGGACGGCGCGCCACCGCTGAGCGCGCGGGCCGAGCAGGAGGTCCGCCGGGGCACCCAGGGGGCGGCGCGGGCCGGGGTCCCACGGGTCGCCC
>NZ_JAPNNL010000024.1 GCF_027620315.1 Nonomuraea corallina
GGACGAGCGCCTGGTGGGCGGCCACGGCCGACAGCCCCAGCGCCGCCACCGCCACCGGGTCGGCGCCCGGCGGCAGTTCCACCAGCTCGCTCCCGGGCACCGCCGCCAGCTCCGCCATGCTGCCGTCGCCGGGCGCCATCCCGGCCTTGGTGGGGAACCAGACGGTCCGTCCGCCCGTGGTGCCCACGCCCTGGACGCCCGGCACGTACGGGGTGGGCGGGGTGCCGAAGTAGGACGTGCCGGTCGCGCAGAGCAGGTCGAGCGGGGTGATCGGGGCGGCGAGCACCTCCACGAGCACCTCACCGGGGCCGGGCGCCGGGGCCGGGCGCTCGGCCACCACCGGGGGCTCGCCGCAGGCGTGGATCTGGGCGGCGCGCATGGTCAGGTCGCGATGTCCGGGTAGGGCAGGCTCATGTGGGCCAGCTTACGGGCGTACTCCTTCTGGAACCCGAGAGGCTCGTAGTCGCGCTCGAACATGGCGATGAAGAGCGTGAGCGTGAGGAACGGGTGCGCGCCCAGCTCGAACAGCCGCACGTAGTCGTGCGAGGCCAGCGCCTCCCGTTCGACGTCGTCGAAGCGCAGCCAGGTGGACGCCTCGCCGCCGTGGCAGTTGAGCACCAGGTTGGCCCGGGTGGACTCCCACCACTCGACCGTGCCGCGCGGGTCCTCGCGGTAGCGCTCGACCAGCTCGGGGTCGCGGTCGACGGTGAACAGGAACTTGTTCAGCAAATACTTGCTCACGACCGGCCTCCGCGCGGGTACCAGGTGAAGTACGCCTCCATGGTGTGGAACAGGTCATAGGTGTCGACGTAGTCGGCCTTCCGGCCCTCGCCCGCCACGCCCATCATGAGCATGAAGTCCATGAACCCGTGGGTGGCGTTGCCCGGCGCGTGCAGGCTGTCGAGCGTGACCTCGGCCAGGCAGCCCTCGATGTCGCCGCTCGCGATCCACTCGACGGCCTTGGCGTCGAACTCCGGGTCCGGCCCGTGCGGCCCGAACTGGCGCGGCCCGCCCAGCTCCAGCGACAGGTGGCCGGTGCCGATGACGGCGACCCGCTGGTCCGACGGCCACGACTCGACGAGCTGCCGGATCGTCCGGCCCAGCTCGACGAACCGTTTCGGCCGGGGCAGCGGCGGCGCGAAGATGTTGGTGTAGACGGGCACGATCGGCAGGTCGTTCTGCGGGCGCAGGGTGATGATCGGGCAGGTGATGGAGTGGTCGATCCGCAGCTCGTTGGAGAAGGCCAGGTCGAAGCCCGCGTCGAGGCCCTCGCGCAGCACGTGGGAAGACAGGTCCTCCTGGCCGGTGAAGAGCATCCGGGGCAGTCCGAACTCGCGCTCCTCGTTGTACCAGTTCGCGTCGTAGTAGGGCGCCTTGCCGACCAGGAACTGCGGCATGTTGTCCAGCCAGAGCTGGTGGAAGTGGTCCGACCCGACCATCACCAGCACGTCGGGCCTGGCCCGGGTGAGGGTCTCGCGGAACGCCTCCACCTTGCGCACCCACTCGTCGGCGAACGGCGGCCGGTCCTCGCCGGTGGCCGTGCTGGCGCGGTAGTAGAACGGGTGGTGGGTGGACGCGATCACGGCGACGAGTTCAGCCATGCGTGCCTCCAGGGGGGTACGGGTCGGGGGCGACGGACCGGTTGTTGAGATCGACCGACAGGAAGACGTCGTTGGCCACCGGCCGGCGCAGCTCCTCGGCGAGCTGGCCGATCAGCCCGGCGGTCCTGGCGAGCAGGGCGAAGCCGCGCAGCAGTTCGAGCGGCAGCCCCAGGTCGGCCAGCGCCGCCCCGCAGGCGCCGGCCCCGTTCAGCGGCAGCGTCCTGCCCAGCACCTCGGGGTGGACGCGGCCGATCGCGGCGAACAGGGACAGGTGGGGCCCGTAGAGCCCTTCCTCGGCGGCGATCCGCAGCAGCCGGGGGGTGCGCGGGTCGCCGTCCTTGTGCACGTGGTGGCCCAGCCCGGGGATGAAGGCGCCCTGCTCGCGGCGGGCGCGCACGGTCTCCAGGGCGAGCGCGTCCCAGCCGGCGTCGTCCTCGGGCGGCGCGCCGGCCGACTCCAGCACGGCGTGCAGGAACCGGCCGCAGTCCTCGGTCACGCCGAGGAACCTGGAGCCGCCGCCGAGCAGGCCCGCCGCCAGCGCGCCCTGGACGGAGTCGGGCGCCGACAGGTAGGTGAGCCGGGTGACGATCGCCGTGGGCGTGAACCCGTGGTCGGCGAGCGCGGCGAGCACGGCCTCGAACACCCGCGTCTCGCCGGTCGTCGGCCTGCGCTGGGTGGCCAGCCAGAACGCCAGCTCGCCGAAGCCCACCTGCCCCATCACGTCCTCGGCGAGGTCGTGGCCGAGCAGGGTGATCTTGTCGGCCGTGGAGGCGCCGAGCGCCGTGGGGTACTCAGGCACGGTCGCCGTCCTCTCCGGCACGCCCGTCCGTCACGGTCCGGTCGTCCTTGCCGGCCAGCCAGGCGCGCAGCTCGGCGCCGTGCTCGTCCAGCTCGGGCGGCGGCAGCTCGTACGTGAGCGCGCTCTCGGAGAAGCGGATCGGGTGCCGCGTCGTCGGCACCGCCCGCTCGCCCTCGCCGACCGCCACGACGGGGTCGAGCCCGAACCGCTCGGCCATGGCGAACCCGCCGTCGACGGTGTTGATCGGCCCGCTCGGCACCCCGGCCTCCACCAGCAGGTCGAACCATTCCAGGGCGGTCTTCGTGCGCAGCCGGTCGACCAGGAGCGGCCGCAGTTCCTCGCGGTTGGCGGTGCGGCCCGCGTTGCGGGCGAAGCGCGGGTCGTCGGCCACCTCGGGGATGCCGAGCACTTCGCACAGCTTGCGGAACTGGCCGTCGTTCCCGGTCGCGACGATCAGCTCGGTGTCGGCGGCCGGCAGCGGCTCGTACGGGAACACGCTCGGATGCGCGTTGCCCATCCGGAACGGCACCACGTCGCCCGCCACGTAGGCGGAGCTCTGGTTGACCATCGCGGTCAGCGCCGACGACAGCAGGTTGATCTCGACGTGCTGGCCCTGGCCGGTGGCGTCCCGGTGGCGCAGGGCGGCGAGGATGCCGATGACGGCGTGGTTGCCGGCCATCACGTCGAACACGGAGATCCCGGCGCGGTAGGGCGGGCCGTCGGGGTCGCCGGTGAGGCTCATCAGGCCGGACATGGCCTGCACCATCAGGTCGTAGCCGGGCACCTTGGCGCCGGGGCCGGAGCCGAACCCGCTGATGGACGCGTACACGATGCCGGGGTTGGCGGCCCGCACGGCGTCGAAGCCGAGCCCGTACTTGCCCAGCCCGCCGGGCTTGAAGTTCTCGATCAGCACGTCGGCCCGCCGCGCCAGCTCCCTGGCCAGCCCGGCGTCCTCCTCGTCGCGCAGGTCCAGCGCGATCGACCGTTTCCCCCGGTTGACGCCCAGGTAGTAGGTGGACGTCTCACCGCGGGCGGGCGGCGTCCACGACCGGGTGTCGTCCCCTTGAGGCCCCTCGACCTTGACCACCTGGGCCCCGAGGTCGGCCAGGAGCATCGTGGCGTACGGGCCCGCCAGCACGCGGGAGAAGTCGGCCACCAGCACACCGGACAGAGGTCCTGCTGTCATACCGGCTCCGCCCTCCATATCCGTTGAACGGACATTTGTCCGTGACGCTCATTCTCACCATTGATCTGGACGAGCGTCAACCATTGACAGAGCGCTGGAGCCTCATCAGAGTGTCCTTAACCAGCAGGTGACCGTATGACGGACAGTCGTACGCTGATTCGGGGTGAGGGAGTCCACCATGACGGAATTCGAGACCGGACGCCCCGTGGTGCTGCGGGGCGGCACGGTGCTGCCGATGGACGACAGCCGGAGCGTGCTCCCCGGCGCCGACGTGCTCGTCGACGGCGACCGCATCGCCGCCGTCGGGCCGCGGCTCGCGGTGCCCGACGGCACGATCGAGATCGACGCCGCCGACGGCATCGTCATGCCCGGCATGATCGACACCCATCGGCACATGTGGCAGACCGCGATGCGCGGCTACGGCGCCGACTGGACGCTGACCCAGTACTTCGTCTGGTACTACCTGGAGCACGGCAAGCTGTTCCGCCCCGAGGACGTGCACGCCGGCAACACGCTGGCCGCCATCGAGGCGATCGACGCCGGCGTCACCACCGTCGTCGACTGGTCCCACGGGCTGCGGACCGTCGACCACGCCGACGCCGCCGTGGACGCGCTCCAGGCGGTGCCCGGCCGGTTCGTGCTCGCGTACGGCAACATCCAGGCCCCGCCCGCCGAGTGGACCGCCGCGCCGGAGTTCCGCGACTTCGTCACCCGGCGCATCACCGGCGACGACCTGCTCGGCTTCCAGCTCGCCTTCGACGTGCTCGGCGACCCGTCCTTCCCCGAGAAGCCCGCCTTCGAGGCGGCCCGCGACCTCGGCGTCTCAGTCACCACCCACGCCGGCGTGTGGGGCGCCACCAGCGACGAGGGCATCCGGCTCATGTACGAGCACGGCTTCATGACCCCCGGCACCGTCTACGTGCACGCCGCCACGCTGGAGGCCGACTCCTACCACCGCATCGCCGCCACCGGCGGCTCCATCTCGGTCTCCACCGAGAGCGAGCAGAGCGCCGGCCAGGGCTACCCGCCCACCTGGGCGATCCGCCTGCACGGCATCCCGGTCTCGCTCTCCATGGACACCAGCGTCTGGTGGAGCGGCGACCTGTTCTCCGCCATGCGCGCCACGCTCGGCGCCGACCGCTCCCGCGCCCACCTGGAGGCGCACGCCAAGGGTGAGACCGTCACCCACTGCGCGCTCCGCGCCGACCAGGTCGTGGAGTGGGCCACCAGGGGCGGCGCGCACGCGCTCGGCCGCGACGACCTCGGCAGCCTGGAGCCCGGCAAGAAGGCCGACCTGGTGCTGATCAAGAACGACCGGTCACCGGTGTCGTTCCCGCTGCTCAACCCGTACGGGCACGTCGCGTTCCAGGCGCAGCGCGGCGACGTGCACACGGTGATCGTCAACGGCCGGGTGGTCAAGCACGAGCACGAGCTGGTCGGCGTGGACCTGGCCGCCGCGCGCCGCCAGGTGGAGTCGACCGTCGAGTACCTGCGCTCCACCATGGGGGAGGAGACCTGGATCAAGGGCATGAACCCCGACATCCCGGAGACCAAGATCCTGGACAACCCGTACACGTACACCGACTACCGGAGCTCGGCCACGCGCGACCGCTGAGATCCTCTCCCCGAAGTCCTCCGCGTAAAGTCCTACCCGTGAGACCCACTGAGCGAGGCGTCGATGGCACGCGCTGACACCGGACCCGATTTCATCGAGGCGCTGGCCCGCGGCCTCGACGTGATCAAGGCGTTCCAGCCCGGCCGGCCCGTGATGACGCTGACCGAGGTGGCGACCGCGACCGGGCTGGCCAGGCCCACGGCCCGCCGCATCCTGCTGACGCTGACCGAGCTCGGCTACGCGCGGGCCGAGCGTGGCGGGTTCGCGCTCACGCCGCGCGTGCTGGAGCTCGGCGTCTCGTACGTCCGCTCGATGGGGCTCTGGGAGGTCGCCAGGCCCCATCTGGAGCGGCTGGTGGCCCAGACCCACGAGTCGTCGTCCATCGCGCAGCTCGACGGGTCCGACATCGTCTACGTGGCGCGGGTGGCGGTTCCCAAGATCGTCACCCTGTCGGTGCAGATCGGGACCCGGTTCCCGGCGCTGCAGACCTCGCTGGGCAAGGTGCTGCTGGCCGCGCTGCCGCCCGCCGAGGTGGAGCGGGTGCTGGCCGAGCCGAGCCGGTCGGGCATCACCCCGCGCCGGCAGCCCGGCCGCGAGGAGCGCGAGAGCGCGCTGCGCGCGGTCAGGGCCAAGGGCTGGGCGCTCACCGACGAGGAACTGGCGCCGGGCATCAGGTCGGTGGCCGCCCCGCTGCGCGACGGCCTGGGCAACGTGATCGCCGCCGTCAACGTCAACGCGCACGCCGCCGAGACCCCGCTGCGGAAGCTGACCGAGGAGCACCTGCCGCTGCTGCTGACGACCGCGGGCGCGATCAGCGCCGACTGGGCGCAGTACGCCGCCGTGCCGCAGGTCACCGCGTCTTGATGACGCCCTTCCCGACCAGCCACTCGACCGACTCGCGGATCGCCTCGAAGGGCGTGAACCGCGGCCGGAACCCGAGCAGCCGCTCGGCCTTCTCCATGTCGCAGTGGGGGCTGTGCAGGATGTGGTCCCAGGTGACCTCGGCGTCCTCGGGCGAGACGGTCTCCTTCCACCGCTCCCACGGCAGGAACGACAGCCGCGCCTCCTGGCCGAACCAGCCCGCCGCCGTCTCGGCGTAGCCGCGCAGCGTGACCGCCGAGTCCGCGACGCAGTGGAACGCCTCGCCGACCGCCACCGACCGGTTGGCCAGCGCGGCCATGAACAGCCGGGCCACGTCGTCGGCGTGGACGTGCTGGACGGTCTCCAGGCCCAGGTTGGGCAGCGCCAGCTCGCCGCCGTCGGCGAGGGTCTGGAACGCGGCGGGGTTGACGTTGCCCTGCGGAGTCACCGGCACCCAGCCGGGGCCGACGATGTGGCCGGGGTGGATCAGCGTGGCGGGGAAGCCGTCACGCTGCGCGCGGTCGAGCAGGTAGGACTCGATCGCGGCCTTCTTGACGCCGTAGCCGCCGAACGGGCGGCGCGGCGCGTCCTCCCTGGTGGGCACCTGGACGCTGGGACCGTGGACCCAGATCGTGCCGCAGTGGAGGAAGTGGCGGACCTTGCCCGCGAGCGCGTCGGCCAGCTGCCGGGCGCTGGACTCCTCGAAGCAGATGAGGTCGATGACCGCGTCGGGCTCCAGCAGCGCGATGCGGTCGCCGAACGTGCCGGCCGCCTCTTCCGCGTCGCGGTCGGCGGTCACCGTGGTGACCCGCTGCCAGGCGCCGTGCGGGGTGTAGGGCCGGCGCGCGCCTCGGCTCACCGCGACCACGTCGTGGCCGGCCTCGACGAGCCGGGGAATCAGATAGGTGCCGATGTGTCCGCTGCCGCCGATCACCACTACGCGCATGGTTCAAGCTTAGGGGGCCGTCCGGTTTGCAGGTAGCCGCCCGGGGCAGCCGCCGGAGCATGGCCGACAGCAGCAGCCGCCGCGACGCCGCCGCCCGGCTGGCGCGCGCGCAAGGAGTGTTCACCGTGGCGACCGGGCTCTGGCCCTCGGTCTCCATGTCCAGCTACGAGAAGGTGTACGGGACCAAGACCGACCGCTTCCTGGTCCGCGCGATCGGGAGTCTGCTCGTCGGGTTCGGGCTCAACCAGCTACGGGCCGCCGCCCACCCGGAAGGGGTGCCGTACGCCAAGCGCATCGGCACCTCGGTGGCCCTGACCCAGCTCCGCCTGGACGTGGTCAACGTCCTGGCCGGCCGGGTGCCCGCCACGTGCCTGATCGACGCCGCGGCCCAGGCCGGCTGGCTGTACGCGTGGCGGCGCGTCTCCGAGCCGTCCGCCACCACGGTCGCCGGCGTGAAGTTCGCCAAGGGGACCGGCGTGGCGCTGGCCGGCACGGCCTTGGGCGCCTGCGCGGCGCTGGCCGGCGAGGCGATGGCCCGGCGGATCAGGAACGCCCGCACGGAGGCGCGGGAGGAGCGGGCACAGGCGCCGTTCCAGCCCGTTTGAGGCGCCCTGACCTGGTCAGGGGGATGTGGGGCGAGATGAGGGGGAACCATGAGTGAGCAGCCAGGATTCGAGTCCGGACGCGACATCGGCGCGGCGCAGGAGGTCGTGCCCCGTCCGCCCGGCGCCACTCCCGGGATCGAGGACAGCATCGACGAGCACGAGCTGCGCCGGCTCACCGAGCTGAACCCGGACGACTTCGAGTGACGGCGCGGACACGGCCGGCGGGGACGCCCTCGCCGGCTGTTTCTTGCCATGCTGCCTGCGAGGACGGACGATCACGGATGCTGCCAGGTGTGAAAGCCGTATAAAACGGCATGTGCCTGGCAGTTCACAGGCACCTCAGGAGGCTGGCATGGCGACGACGGAGAAGAAGGAGCCCGCTCCGGCGGCGACGATCCAGGTGCTGTTATCGCCGGGGAACGTCTGGCGCGCCGGGCTCGTCGTCATCGCCGTCCTGGCGCTGGCGATGTTCCTGCGGTTCGTGCTGATCGACGCGGGGTCGTTCCTCTTCCTCGTCGTGCTGGCCTGGTTCCTGTCGCTGGCCATGGAGCCGGCGGTGAGCAGGCTCGCGCGGCACATGCGGCGCGGCGCCGCGGCCGGACTGGTGATGGCCGGGCTCGCGCTGGCCGGCGCGATCTTCCTGGTGCTGTTCGGCCAGCTCTTCGTGGAGCAGGTGGCGCTGCTGGTCAGAGGCCTGCCCGAGGTGCTCACCGCGGCGACCGAGTGGATCAACGCGCGCTTCGGGACGAACTACAACGTCTCCGACATTCTCGCGTCGATCAAACTGACGCCGCAGCAGGCCGCCGGGTACGCCCAGGGGGTGCTGGCGGGGGTCCTCGGCGTGCTGGGCACCGTGGCCGGAGCGGTGTTCAACGCCTTCACGCTCATGCTGCTGACCTTCTACCTGTCGGCCGACGGGCCGCGCGCCCGGCAGTGGCTGGCCCGGCAGCTTCCCGGCCGCACCCAGCAGATCTTCGTCAGCGTGTGGGACATCTCGCTGACCAAGACCGGCGGTTACGTGGCGGCCCGGCTGATCCTCTCCCTGATCAACGGCATCACCTCGACGATCGTCTTCCTGCTGCTCGGCATGCCGTCGTGGCTCGCGCTGGGCGTGTGGACCGGGGTGGTGGCCCAGTTCGTGCCGACCATCGGCACGTACATCGCGATCGCGCTGCCCGTCGTGGTCGGGCTGGTCTCCGACCGGCCGTGGATCGGGCTGGCCGCGCTGGCGTGGGGCATCCTCTACCAGCAGGTGGAGAACCTCACCCTGGAGCCCAGGATCAGCGGGTGGGGGGTCGACGTCCATCCCGGGGTCTCGTTCTCGGCCGCGATCATGGGCGCGCTCCTGTTCGGCCTGACCGGGGCACTGCTGGCGATCCCGACGGTGGCGATGCTCCTGTCGCTGCTGGAGACGTTCGGCACCCGCCACAAGCTCGAACCCCGGGTGACGCCCGCCGACGCCGAGGAACCGGCCGCCGACGCCGAGAAACGGGCCGCCGACGCCGAGAAACGGGCCGCCGACGCCGAGAAACGGGCCGGGAAGCCGCCCGCCGAGAAGGGGAGCTGACCGCTCGTCGCGCCCCGTGCACAGGCTGTGGACGGGCCGGGGTGGTCGCCGCCGGCCCGGCGGGTACGCTTCGGCGGAGATGCTGAAGCTCGATCGGTTGGTGAACGTTCTCGGGGGGTACGGGGCGCGGCTGGCGTGCGCCCCGGCCTCCAGGGACGTGCCGCTGCGCAGCGTGGTGGTGCACGACCCCACCGACCCGCGGGCCGCCACCGGGGACGTGTTCCTGGCCGTCGGGGTCGGGTCCGCGGGCGAGGCGGTCCGGCTGGGGACGGCCGCGCGGGCGGTCGTGGTACTGGTGCGCGACGAGGCCGCCGACAAGGCCGCCGACAAGGCCGGTGACAAGGCCGCCGACAAGCCCGCCGACAAGCCCGCCGACAAGGCCGGTGACGAGGCCGGTGACGAGGCCGGTGACGAGGCCGGTGACGAGGCCGGTGACGAGGCCGGTGACGACGCCGCCGGGGTGGGCCGCGCCGCCGGGATCGCGGTGCTGCTGGTCGACCCCGCCGTCTCCTGGAGCCAACTGCTCGGGATCGTGTACGGCCTGGTGCTCGAAGGGCGTGAGACGGAGGCGGGGCGCGGCCCGACCGACCTGTTCGCGTTCGCCGACACGCTCGCCGGAGAGCTGGGCTGCCCGGTCACCGTGGAGGACCAGATGTCGCGGGTGCTGGCCTACTCCGGCTCCCAGCAGACCGCCGACCCCGTACGGCTGGAGACCATCCTCGGCCGCCGGGTGCCCGAGGCGATGCGCGGGCTGCTGGCCCGTCAGGGCGTCTTCGCCCACCTGGCCGTCTCCGACGAGCCGCTGTTCGTGGCGCCGTCGCCGGACCACGGGCTGCGCGGTCGCATGGTGGTGGCCGTGCGCGCCGGGCGCGAGCTGCTCGGGTCCATCTGGGTGGAGTGCCAGAGCCCGCTGGCCGGGCGGCAGCGCGAGACGCTGGCCGACGGGGCCCGCGCCGTGGCGCTCCATCTGCTGCGCTCCCGGGTGAGCGCCGACCTGGAGCGGCAGGTGGAGTCCGACCTGGTGATCCAGCTCCTGGAGGGCACCGCCGACGCCCCGGCGCTGATCAGCAGGCTCGGCCTGCCCGGCGGCCAGTTCCGGGTGATCGCGCTGCAGGCGCACGTAGGCGAGGAGCGGAACGCGGCCTTGCTCACGGCCTTCGAGCGGGTGACCACCGGCTTCGGCTGGTCGCGGCCGGGCCGCAGCGCGCTGTTCGGCAACACGCTCTATACGGTGCTGCCCTGCGGCAATGACGCCACCCCGGCCCGCGACTGGGTGCGCGCGACCGTGTCCGCGCTGCCTCCCGGCGTCACGGCGCCCGCCGGGGTGGGCGGGCCGGCCGAGCCGGCCCAGCTCCCCGCGAGCAGGCAGGAGGCGGACGAGAGTCTCGCCCTGCGCGCGGCCGGTCCCGGCCGGCCGGTGGTGTACGACGAGTCGTGGGACCGGATCCTGCTCCAGCGGCTGCGCGCCGCCGCCTCGGCGGGCCGGGTCCCGGCCCGCGGCCCGGTCGCCGACCTGAGCCGCCACGACGCCGAGTACGGCACCCGCTACGTGGAGACCCTGCGGGCCTGGCTGGACGCGCAGGGCGACCTCGCGTCCGTGGCCGCCCGGCTCGGCGTGCACCCGAACACGGTGCGCTACCGGCTGCGCAAGATGACCGCGCTCACCCCGCTGGAGCTGGACCGGCCGGAGAAGCGGCTGGCCATGATCATCGCGCTCGCCGCCCACCAGGAGTGACACCTTTGTCCCGGGCGGACAAACAGATACGAATGGGTTGTTCTACCAGTACAGCGCCTTTTGCCTTCTCACCGGCCATCCTTCCTCACAACCGAGGAAGGAGACGGCAGTCATGGGTATCGACGGTGGGCCGCGTACGGCAGTGGTGATCGGCGCCGGTGTGGTGGGCCTGTCCACCGCCTGGTTCCTGCAGGAGCGCGGCGTGGAGGTGACCGTGGTCGACCGCGACGGGGTCGCCGCGGGCGCGTCCTGGGGCAACGCGGGCTGGCTGTCCCCGGGGCTGGCCATCCCGCTCAACGAGCCCGGCGTGCTCCGCTACGGGCTGCGCTCGCTGCTCGACAAGGACGCCCCGCTGCACGTCCCGGCCACCCCGGACGTCGGGCTCTGGTCGTTCCTGACCCGGTTCGCGCTGCACTGCAACTGGCGTTCGTGGGGCCGCGCCGTGCAGGCCAACCTCCCGTTCAACGAGGAGTGCCTGGAAGCCTTCGACGTGCTCACCGGCAACGGCGTCGAGGCCCCGACCATCGAGGCGCCGATCATGGCCGCGTTCGGGACGCCGAAGCAGGCGGTCGCCCTGCTGCACGAGCTGCGCCGCATCAACGACTCCGGGCTGGAGATCCGTTACGCCGCGTTCGAGGGCGACGAGCTGCGCGCGCAGATGCCGCAGCTCTCGGCGAACGCCACCGCGGGCGTCCGGCTCGACGGCCAGCGCTACATCGACCCCGGCGCGTTCACGCACGCCCTGGCCGCCGCCGTCACCGCGCGCGGCGCCGAGATCCGGTCCGGCTTCCGGGTCACCGGCGTGACGACGGAGGCCGGCGGGCTCGTGGTCCGCTCCGGCGGCGGCGACGCCGTCAAGGCCGACGCCGTGGTGCTCGCCACCGGCGCCTGGCTGAACCAGCTCGGCAAGGACTGGGGCGTGCGGACACCCGTCAAGGCCGGGCGCGGCTACTCGTTCACGGTGCCGACCGACGAGCCGGTGCCGAGCCCTCTCTACCTGCCGGCCGTGCGCGTCGCCTGCACCCCGTACCAGGGCAAGCTGCGGGTGGCGGGCACGATGGAGTTCCGCGACCCGGACGCCCCGCTGTTCGAGCGGCGGGTCGAGGCGATCATCAGGTCGGCCCGGCCGCTGATGACCGGCGTCCACTGGGAGGAGCGCACCGACACGTGGGTGGGCCCGCGTCCCGTCACCCCTGACGGCAAGCCGCTGGTCGGCCGGACGAACGTGCCGGGCGTCTACGTGGCGGGCGGGCACGGCATGTGGGGCGTCACGCACGGCCCCGCCACCGGCCGCATGCTCGCCGAGCAGATCACCACGGGCAAGACCTCCACGATCCTGCGCGCGTTCGACCCGATCCGCTGAGACGACGAGACGGGCCACCGCCATGGTGAGGCGGTGGCCCGTCGAGCGTCGGATCAGATGCCGATGGCCTGGTTCCTCAGCCGGTAACCGTTCGGGCAGTCGAGCACGTTGCGGCGCCCGTTGAACTCCTCGGTGACCTCCACGGTCCTGTCGCCGTTCTCGCAGCGGATCCAGTGGCGGTAGTCGTCCCGGTAGCGGCAGCTGGCCAGCGAGGCGGAGCCGTTGTTGATCGTGCGGAGCGAGCACTCGAACCGCTCGGTCGGAGCGGCGGCGCTGGCGCTGCCGCCCATGGCCATGAGGCCGGTCGCGAGCATGGCAGGAACAGCAAGCGAAATGAGGGTCCGCTTGAGCATGAAAACCTCCTGAACGAGGCGACACCGATCGGCATCGCACCTTTCGTGACGGCGCGTTCACGCCGCGTTGCCATGCTGGTCTCCTGAGCGCGCACGATGAGGGAATGGCGGGGCTGAAGAAGGTAAAATTTCGAGCAGCTACGGGCCCTTTCACCGTCATAACCCCGGAAACCCCGTTTAACGGGAAGACGCTGCGAACCCAGCCCGAATCCCATGATTCACCCGCTGCTAAGGACCGCCTCTCTCACCAGTTGGCGGGCATCCCCGGCGTGGTGGCCGGCAGGTCGTGGCCCGGCGGGTGGATGACGTAGACGACGCCCCCGCTGCTGGAGCTGCGCAGCCAGACGTTCTCGAAGGCGGCCCGGTCGTAGACCCGGCGGACGGCGGCGTTGGTGGGCGAGGCCGGGTCGTTGGCGATGACGTCACCGTCGGCGGTGAAGCCGACGACCACCATGATGTGGCCGTTCGTGCCGTACCCGGCGCCGGGCAGCTCGTTCTTCTTGAACGACTGCGAGGTGATCACCGGAATGCCCGCGCTGATCAGCCGCTCCAGCTCGGTGAGCGTGCGCAGGCGGGTGACGAAGCCGTCCAGGCCGTAGCGGCCCGCGTAGGCGGTGTTGAACGGCCAGTTGCCCGCCCCCTCGTAGGCGTGGTCGTAGGTGTGGCGGGCGGCGTGGTCCACCTCGGGGTTGGGATCGGACGGATCCACCCAGGAGGTCTCCTCCGCGCTCGGCAAGCGGCCCCAGTAGCCCAGCACCATGGTGGTCGAGGTGGGGCTGCACCAGGCCTGCCCGCCGCCGTCCCACTCGGGGTAGTGGCCGGAGTGGATGCTCTGCGACCGGCGCGGCACCGCCAGTTCGGTGCCCCACGCGCCGCCGCCGGGGCTCACCGGCACGGTCTTGCGCTCCGGCACGTTCGAGGCCATCGCGCCGAGCGTGCGCACCCGCGGCGCCACCGATGAGCCGGGCGCCCGGTAGAGGGTGACGCGCAGCTGGTAGGCGGAGATCTGCCGGCCCTCGGCCGCCACCAGCGTGTCGACGGCCACCCGGGCGTCGTCGTCGCCCTGGCCGGCGACCGACGTGCGCCTGATGTCGTCCTCGCCGTAGGCCCAGCGGCCGAGCACGTACCACGTCGTCAGCCCCGAGACGTTGCGGGCCCGCGCCTCGATCTGCACCCAGCTGCCCGCCGGGACGTCCGCCGTCCAGGACGCGATCAGCTCGGTGGCGGTGAACTCCAGCGGCCGCTCGGGGCCGGTCCAGCGGGCGTACTCCCAGGTCCTGGTGCCGAGCGCGTCGGTGTAGGAGGTGGTGCCCGCGGCCTCGGCGAACGCGAGCCCGTCGCCCGCGGCGGTGCCCTCCGGCGTACCGGCCGCGAAGTCGGCCCGGTCGAACACCACGTCGGCGGCGTCCGCACCGGGCTTCTTCGGAACGGCCTCAGCCGGCGCCGTGAGGGCGGTCGCCAGCAGGACGGTGGAGAGGAACGCGGTCAGCGTGCGCATGGACCCACCTTCGTCGGACGCGGCCTGGTCCGCCGACAGTAGGCGCGCCTCGCCGGTCGCGCATCGGCGAATCTACGTACGCCGGCTACTTGTCCTTGCCCTTGGCCTGGCCGCGCGGCTCGGACTTGCCGAGGTGCCCGGTGCGGCCCCGCCCGTCACCGTCGGCGGACCACCTGGTGCTGTCGGAAGACTGCCCGATGCCGTCGGCGGACCGCCGGGGGGAGGCGGACGGGCTGGCGGAGACGGACGGGCGGGACGCTCCGGTCGGGTCGGGGGAGCCGGTCGGACGGGCCGAGGTGGTCGGACGGGACGAAAGGGTCGGACGGGCCGAGGCGGTGGGACGGGCCGAGCCGGTCGGGCGGGCGCTGGAGTGGGTCTTCACCCGGCGTTCGGTGCGGGCGCGCTCCTCCCGGGCGGCTCCGCCACTCGGGCGCGAGGAGGGCTCGGCCCGCGGCGCCTCGGCGAGGGCGTCGGTGGTCGGCTGCGGCATCGGGCCGGCGTGCCACCGCGACGGCGACGACTGCAGGGAGACGGCGGTGACGACGGTGGCGATCAGCACCGCCCCCGTGACGGCCGCCACGCACCGGGCGGAAACCGGCCACGGTCTCCCCATCATCCGCCCGGCCTCCCGCGACGGGGTGGAGGCCGGTTGCGGGGTGCCGGCCGTCTGGTCGGCGGTCAGGGGTGGGGCCGGTCGCAGGTCGGGCCTCGACCGGCCGGCATTCCTGCGTCGGGTGGAGAGCGGTTGCGGGGAGGGCCCCGGACCAGGGGAGACCGGGCCGGGCTGGTGTCTCGGTCGGGCCTGGGCCTGGTGCAGCGGTTCCCGTGCCGGGATCGGGCCGGGGTGGCGGCTCGATCCGGTCCGGGCCTGGTGCAGCAGTTCGCGTACCCGGTCCAGGCCGGGGCGCTGGGCGGGGTCCTTGGTCAGCATGGCCGCCAGGGCCGGCGCCAGTCCGCCGGCCCGCTCGAAGGGCGCGGGGTCGCGGGTGAGCACGGCGTGCAGGGTGTCGAGCCGGCTGCCGCCCTGAGGGAACGGCGCCCGCCCCTCCACAGCGGTGTACAGGGTCGCGCCCAGGGACCACACGTCGGACAGCTCGGTGGCCCGCCCGCCCGCCGCCCGCTCGGGCGCGACGTAGGCGGGCGTGCCCATCACCACGCCCAGCTGGGTGAGCGCGGCGCCGTCGTCGTGCGCGTCGTCGAGCGCGATGGCCAGCCCGAAGTCGGTGAGCACGGCGTGGCCGTCGGCGGTGAGCAGGATGTTGGCCGGCTTGACGTCGCGGTGGAGCACCCCGGCGGCGTGCGCGGCGCGCAGCGCGGCCAGCACGTCCAGCCCGATCCCGGCGACGACCGGCGCCGCCAGCGCGCCCCGGTCGTAGATCTCCCCGGACAGGCTGTGGGACCGGACGAGCTGCATGACGATCCACGGCCGCCCGTCGGCCAGCACCACGTCGTGGACGGTGGCGATGTTGGGGTGGTGCAGCCGGGCGGCGATGCGGGCCTCGCGCATGGCGCGCTGGATCAGCACCTCGCGGTGCTCCGGCGGCGCGTAGGGCACGGTCAGCTCCTTGACGGCGACCTCGCGGTCGAGCAGCTCGTCGTAGGCTTCCCAGACCGTGCCCATGCCGCCCCGGCCGAGCTCGGACCGTAGGCGGTAGCGTCCGCTGAGTAAGGGTGGCTCGCGCATGGCAGCAGCCTGACGCGACCGCCCTTCCTTCACAACGCGCTTTCCGCACTCTGTTTGGATATCGTTGTCATGTCCGCTGCGGCCTCGCGGCCGGACGACCACCTGCCCGGGTTCGGCCTGATCGGCTAACCGGCTCGCTCCAGCAGATAGTCGCGGAGCACCACGGCCTGGTTGTGCTCGGTGTCCTTCGCCGAGTAGAGCAGGATCACCGGCCCTTCTGCGGCGGCGTCGAGCAGCGGGCGCAGCGCCTCCCGCCCGGCGTCGAGCTCGGCCCGGTAGCGGTCGGCGAACTCGGCGAACCGCTCGGGCCGGTGCCCGAACCACTGGCGCAGTTCCGTCGACGGGGCGGCGTCCCGCAGCCAGCCGTCGAGCCGCAGATCGTCCTTGCGCACGCCGCGCGGCCACATCCGGTCGACCAGGAAGACCGCGCCCTCGGCCGGCCGGTGGTCGTAGACGCGCTGGATGGTGATGGGTCCCACGTCTGTCCGTCTACCCAGAAGGTGACGTTGGTCCCATGACCCGGTGACCTACGCCGCCGGATCGCGGCCGCCGATCGGCGTTGCATGGAATGAAGGACGGAAGACAGGGGGCTGTCAGATGACCACCATGGCGACGGAACTGGCCGCATGGCGGGCCTTTCGGGGGGCGGACTGGCGGTCCGCGGTGGACGTCCGCGCGTTCATCCAGGACAACTACACGCCGTACGAGGGAGACGCCGGCTTCCTGGCCGGGCCGACCGAGCGCACGCGCGCCGTGTGGGGCGCGGTGTCGTCGCTGTTCCCCGAGGAGCGCCGGCGCGGCATCCTCGACGTGGACGCCTGCACCCCGTCGTCCATCACCGCGCACCCGCCCGGCTACATCGACCGCGACCGCGAGCTGATCGTCGGTCTGCAGACCGACGCGCCGCTCAGGCGGGCCATCATGCCGAACGGCGGTCTGCGCATGGTCGAGAACGGCCTGGCCGCCTACGGCTACAAGCTGGACCCGCTGGTCAAGGAGATCTTCACCAAGTACCGCAAGACGCACAACGACGGTGTGTTCGACGCGTACACCCCGGAGATCCGCGCGGCCCGCCGGTCCGGCGTGATCACCGGCCTGCCGGACGCGTACGGGCGCGGCCGCATCATCGGCGACTACCGCCGCGTCGCGCTGTACGGCGTGAACCGGCTGATCGCCGCCAAGCGGGACGAACTGCACACCCTGGACGCCGTCCCGTCCACCGCGGACGTGATCCGCGACCGGGAGGAGCTGTCCGAGCAGATCAAGGCGCTGGGCGAGCTGAAGGAGATGGCCGCCGGCTACGGCCACGACGTCTCCCGACCGGCCGCGACCGCCCGCGAGGCGATCCAGTGGCTGTACTTCGGCTACCTGGCCGCGATCAAGGAGCAGAACGGCGCCGCCATGTCGCTCGGCCGCACCGCCACGTTCCTCGACGTCTACCTGGAGCGCGACCTGGCCGAGGGCCGCATCTCCGAGGAGGAGGCGCAGGAGCTGGTCGACGACTTCGTGATCAAACTGCGGATCGTGCGCTTCCTGCGCACCCCCGAGTACGACCAGCTGTTCTCCGGCGACCCCACCTGGGTCACCGAGTCGATCGGCGGCATGGGCGAGGACGGCCGCACCCTGGTCACCCGTACCAGCTACCGCTACCTGCAGACGCTGCGCAACCTCGGCCCGGCGCCGGAGCCGAACCTGACCGTGCTCTGGTCGCCGCGGCTGCCCGCGCCGTTCAAGCGGTTCTGCGCCGAGCTGTCCATCGAGACCAGCTCCCTGCAGTACGAGAGCGACGAGCTGATGCGGCCCCGCTTCGGCGACGACACGGCCATCGCCTGCTGCGTGTCGGCCGCCCCGGTGGGCAAGCAGATGCAGTTCTTCGGCGCCCGGGTCAACCTGGCCAAGACCCTGCTCTACGCGATCAACGGCGGCCGGGACGAGATGACCGGCGCCCAGGTCGGCCCCGCGCACCCGCCCCTCACCGGCGAGTACCTGGACTACGAGGAGGTGGCCGCCGCCTACGACCGGATGCTCGACTGGCTGGCCGCCACGTACGTGGACGCGCTCAACGTCATCCACTACATGCACGACAAGTACGCCTACGAGCGGGTCGAGATGGCCCTGCACGACTACCCGGTCAAGCGCACGCTGGCCTGCGGCATCGCCGGCCTGTCGGTGGCCGCCGACAGCCTCTCGGCGATCAGGCACGCGCGGGTCAAGGTGATCCGCGACAAGACCGGGCTCGCCGTCGACTACGAGGTGGAAGGCGACTACCCCGCCTACGGCAACAACGACGAGCGCGCCGACGCCCTCGCCGTCGAGCTGGTGCGCTCGTTCATGGCCAAGGTACGCCGCCACCCCGCCTACCGCGACGCCGAACACACGCAGTCGGTGCTCACCATCACCTCCAACGTGGTGTACGGCAAGCACACCGGCAACACGCCGGACGGCCGCCGGTCCGGCGAGCCGTTCGCCCCCGGCGCCAACCCGATGAACGGCCGCGACCGGCACGGCATGGTCGCCGCCGCGCTGTCGGTGGCCAAGCTGCCGTTCGAGCACGCGCAGGACGGGATCTCGCTGACCAACACCGTCACCCCCGGCGGTCTCGGGCGCACCCCGCAGGAGCGGGTGACCAACCTGGTCGGCGTGCTCGACGGCTACTTCGACGCCGACGGCTTCCACATGAACGTCAACGTCCTCGACCGGGCCGTGCTGCTGGACGCGATGGAGCACCCCGAGCGCTACCCGCAGCTCACCATCCGGGTCTCCGGGTACGCGGTCAACTTCGTCCGCCTGACGCCGGAGCAGCAGCGTGACGTCGTCGGCCGTACCTTCCACGGGTCCCTCTGATGGACGGCACGATCAGCTCCTGGGACCTGTCCACCGGCGTGGACGGTCCCGGGACCCGGTTCGTGGTGTTCACCTGCGGCTGCCCGCTGCGCTGCCTCTACTGCCAGAACCCGGAGACGTGGCGGATGCGCGACGGGCGCAGGGTGACCGCTGACGAGGTCATGGCCGAGATCGCCAAGTACCGGCGGTTCATCGAGGTCGCGGGCGGCGGGGTCACCATCAGCGGCGGCGAGCCGCTGCTGCAGCCCCGCTTCACCGGTGAACTGCTGGCCCGCTGCCACGAGGCCGGCCTGCACACCGCGCTCGACACCTCCGGCCTGCTCGGCCATCGCGCCGACGACGCCCTGCTGGCCGATACCGACCTGGTGCTGCTGGACATCAAGTCGTCGCTGCCGGCCACGTACCGGAAGGTGACCGGCGGGCCGCTGGAGCCCACGCTGCGCTTCGCGCGCAGGCTCGCCGACCTGGGCCGGCCGGTGTGGGTGCGGTTCGTGCTGGTGCCGGGGCTCACCGACGCGCCGGAGAACGTGGACGGACTGGCCCGGTTCGTGGCCGGGCTCGGCAACGTGGAGCGGGTGGACGTGCTGCCGTTCCACCGCATGGCCACGGAGAAGTATCAGCGGCTCGGCCTGGACTTCCCGCTCGCGCGGACGCCCGCGCCCGGCCCCGAGCTGCTGGACCGGGTGCACGGACAGTTCCGCGAGCACGGGCTCGTGAGCGTGTGACCAGGCGAGCGGACCTCCGCCGGGACGGATGGCCGGCGAGGGGGTGCCGAAGGTCCCATCGGGCGAGGCCGTAGGGCTCTGCTGGTACCGGCCCGGATCCGATGAACTGTAACCAGCGAACGGCACCCGTGAAAGGAAACAGGAGCCATGGCCATCACGTACGAGCGCCCCACGGCGCGCAGAATCCCCGTGCACGCCCCCGCGACGCAGAACCGTCGCCCCGTCGACTACGTGTGGGCCATCGCCCGGATCGCCCTCGGCTGGACCTTCCTGTGGGCCTTCGTCGACAAGACCTTCGGACTCGGCTTCGCCACCCCGGCCGAGAAGGCGTGGCTGGCGGGCGGCAGCCCCACCACCGGCTTCCTCAAGGGCACCGAGGAGAACGCGCTCGGCGGCGTCTTCACCGCCCTCGCCGGCCAGGCCTGGGTCGACTGGATGTTCATGATGGGCCTCCTGGGCGTCGGGCTCGCGCTCATGCTCGGGGTCGGCACCCGCGTCGCGGCCGTCGCCGGCGGCCTGATGCTCATGCTGATGTGGGCGGCGGCGCTGCCCCTGACCACCAACCCCTTCATGGACGACCACATCATCTACACGATCGTCCTGGCCGGCCTGGCCCTGGCCAACGCCGGCGCCACCCTCGGACTGGGCAAGCTGGCGATCGTCCAGCGGTACCCGATCCTCAAGTGACCGGCCCGGAAGACGCCCGGCCCCCGCACCAGGGGCCGGGCTTTCCGCGTGCCGGGGCCGAGAGCGGCGGACGTTTGCCGGGGCCCGGCTCGGATAGAGGACCGGCGTACTTCCACCGAACAGGCAAGGGGGTAGCCCATGGGTGCCGACGACAAGATTCAGAACAAGGCTGAAGAGTTCAAGGGCCGGGCGAAGGAAGGTGTCGGCCGCGCCACCGACGACGAGCGCCTCGAGGCCGAGGGCCGCGCCGAGCAGTCGGAGAGCAAGGTCAAGCAGGCCGGCGAGAAGGCCAAGGACGCCGCCAAGCACGTCAAGGACGCCTTCAAGCGCTGACCGCCTTCACGCGCAAGCGCTGACTGATTCACAAGCGCTGACCGTAGGACGCTCATGACGCGTCAGGGCCGCCGCCGGACTGATCGGCGGCGGCCCTGACGTGTTCCCCGGCCCACGGAAGTGGTCCGCCGTCAGGCTCCGCCGCCCAGGAACGCCCGCTCAGGAACGTTCGCTCAGGAACGCCCGCTCACGGACGTTCGCTCAGGAACGCCCGCTCACGGACGTTCGCTCAGGACGTGAGGGTTGAGCCCGCTCGCCAGCCGTGCTTGATCAGCAGGTTGCGCGCGTCGTCGGCCACCGCGTGGTCGGCCAGGACCTCGTACCGGTCCGCGACGACGGCGCTGCGCGCGACGAAGCGGCGGCGGCGGCCCGGCGTGAGGGCGTACGAGATCAGCCCGAAGACGGCGCCGAAGAGCGAGCCGTAGACGAGACCGCCGAGGGCGACGCCGAGGAGCGGCCCGCTCTGGGGCGAGAACAGCCCCATCAGCATGCCGACCATGAGGCCGAACCAGGCCCCGGTGCCCGCTCCCGCGGCGGCCGACCGGGCCCGGCTGAAGCGCCCCACGATGGTCTCGACGAGGCGCAGGTCGGAGCCGACGATGCCGGTCCGCTGCACCGGGAAGCCGTTGTCGGCGAGGAACGCGACCGCGTCCTGCGCCTGCTCGTGAGTCGGATAGGTGCCGACCACCGTGCGGTGCTCGGCGGTGTCGGTGAGCATGGCGTTGTCCCCCTTCTCGCACGGCGGTGACCTCCTGTGATCCTCCGTGGCTCAGTCGAATTATAGCGCCACTGTCAAAAAACCTACAACTTCAATTGTAGGTTTGCGGTGGCTCAGGTGAGGCTGCGGCGCAGGTGGGTGCGGTAGGAGTAGTGCTCCGGCAGGAAGTGGCTGATGGCCAGCTCGACCGGGGTGCCCTCGGTGTCGTAGTAGAGCCGGTCGATGCGGAGCAGCGGGTGGCCGGGAGCGCAGCCGAGGTTGCGGGCCGTCGCCGGGTCGGCCGCGGCGACCGTGATGCTCTGGTCGGCCTCCGCGATGGGCGCGCCGAGCCGGGTGTCGAGCAGCCCGATGACGGTGACCGCGCTGGTCGCGCCCTCGGCGGTCAGCTCGGGCACGTCCCGCAGCAGCGCGCCCACGTGCGGCGGCAGGGAGACGGTCGTGAGGCAGAACGGCACGGCGTCGTGCAGCCGCCGGAACGCCAGGCTGCTGACGGCGTCGCTGGACAGCCGGAGCCGGCCGGCCGCGGCCAGGTCCACCCGCCGGTGCAGCGGCACGGTGATGTCCATCCGCGTGTCCACCGACAGCGCCATGAGGTCCTCGACGGAGCCGAACTGGCGCAGGTAGGTGCCCTGGCGCGGGCTGGCGAACGTGCCGCGCCCCGGCACCCGGTAGACCATCCCTTCGGCGACCAGGTCCTGGAACGCGCGGCGCACCGTCTGCCTGCTCACCCCGTGACGTTCGGCGAGCTCGGCCTCGGTGGGCAGCCGACGGCCGTCGGCGTAGCGGCCCGCCAGGATGTCGCCGCGGACCTGCCGGGCGAGCGCGCTGTAGCTGCTCTCCCGCCGCCCGGTGCTCGCCATCGCCGACCTCCCGTGTGCCCCGCGGCAGCCTACCGGTCTACGCCAGCACCGCCGCGAAACGCCAGTCGAGGACGTCGGCCGCGCGGTTGGCGCGCACCCGCGAGCGCAGGTGGGCCAGGGTGCCGGACGGCAGCGGGTCCAGCCGCTCGACCTCGACGGTGCTGGTGAGCGTGTCGTTCTCGCGCACCGGGCCGAGGTGGTCGCAGCCGTGCCAGCCGACGACGGTGACGAGCGACGGCAGCGCCCGCACGGCCTGGTGGAGCGCGATCCCGATGGTGTGCCCGCCGTACACCAGGCGCTCGCCCGCCGCCGCGTCGTGGTGCACCTTGGCGACGTTGAGCGTGAGCCGGGCCAGCTCGGGGGCCGAGGAGACCACGTCGCCGCCCGCCACCTCGAACACCTCTCCCGCCTCGACCGCCGCGCCCCGGGGGTGGGCGGCCAGGTCCCAGCCGGCCGTCACCGCGGCCAATTCGTCGCGGGACGGCGCCGCGCCGACGGCGGACAGGTCGTCGGCGTGGCCGGTGTCGAGGTCGCCGTCGCGCAGCGGGAGCATGGCGCACCGCCAGAAGTCCAGGACGGGGCGGCCCTCCTGGTCGGTCGTGCTGATCCGCAGCGCCGCGAGGCCGGTCGGCGCGCGGCCGGGGCGGCGGGCGTTCTGCCGCAGGCCGGCGACCTCGGTGACCGTCGTGAGCGTGTCGCCGACGGCGGGCGCCCGCCGGAACACCACGCCCCGGTAGAACAGGTTGGCCACCACGGTGTGGGTGGCCACCGTCGACTGGCCGATGGCGACGTCCCAGACGAGGTGCGGCGCGGCGACCACCTCTCCGGTGACCCGGCGCGACAGGCCGTGGTCGAGCGCCAGCGGCAGCCGGCAGCCGACGATCGCCTGATGGGCCGCCGCCAGCCCTTCGGTGAGGGTGACGGCCGGGGCGCCGTCGAACCGCGTCCCCGGGCGCAGGTCCTCGAAGTACGGGCCGTCCACGAGCGTCACCGGCCGCCTCCTGCCTTGGTACCGAAATATACGGCCAAATGAAAACGTGTTCACCTCCTGGCTGTCAAGCACACTTGTGGCCCGTGCCGGGCATGTGCCATAAATATGGCCGTACAAATCGACGAGGAGGTACGCCATGGGGCGGCTCGCGCAGACCGACGGACTCACCGACGTGCAGCAAGAGATTCTCCGCACCGTGCGGGAGTTCGTGGACCGGGAGATCCTGCCCGTGGCGCAGCGGCTGGAGCGTGAGGACGCGTACCCGGAGGAGATCGTCGACGGGATGCGGGAGATGGGGCTGTTCGGGCTGACCATCCCGGAGGAGTACGGCGGGCTCGGCGAGTCGCTGCTGACCTACGCGCTGGCCGTGGAGGAGATCGCCCGGGGCTGGATGAGCGTGTCGGGCATCGTCAACACCCACTTCATCGTCGCGTACATGATCATGAAGCACGGCACCGAGGAGCAGAAACGGCACTACCTGCCGCGGATGGCGACCGGCGAGGTGCGCGGCGCGTTCTCCATGTCGGAGCCGGGCTGCGGGTCGGACGTCTCGGCGATCACCACGAGAGCGGCCCGCGACGGCGACGGGTACGTGATCGACGGGCAGAAGATGTGGCTCACCAACGGCGGCACGGCCACCCTGGTGGCGGTGCTGGTGAAGACCGACGAGGGCGCGGACTCGGTCTACCGGAACATGACCACGTTCCTGGTCGAGAAGGAGCCCGGCTACGGCGAGGTGCGGCCGGGGCTCACCGTCCCCGGCAAGATCTCGAAGCTCGGCTACAAGGGGGTCGACACCACCGAGCTGATCTTCGACGGCCACCGCGCGAGCGCCGGGCAGGTGCTGGGCGGCGCTCCGGGGCGCGGCTTCTACCAGATGATGGACGGCGTCGAGGTGGGCCGGGTGAACGTCGCCGCCCGCGGCTGCGGGGTCGCGCTGCGCGCCTTCGAGCTGGCGGTCCGCTACGCGCAGGAGCGCAGGACGTTCGGCAGGCGGATCGCCGAGCACCAGGCCGTGCAGTTCAGGCTCGCCGACATGGCCACCAAGGTCGAGGCCGCGCACCAGATGATGGTCATGGCCGCGCGCAAGAAGGACTCCGGTCAGCGCAACGACCTGGAGGCGGGGATGGCCAAGTATCTCGCCTCCGAGTACTGCAAGGAGGTGGTGGAGGACGCCTTCCGCATCCACGGCGGCTACGCCTACTCCACCGAGTACGAGATCGAGCGCCTCTACCGGGAGGCCCCGATGCTGCTCATCGGCGAGGGCACGGCCGACATCCAACGCATGATCATCGGCCGCCGGCTGCTGGAGGAGTACGGCCTCCCCTCGTGACGCCGTGGACAGGGGCCGTCTCCCTCGATATCTTAGCTATCGTTGCAATGATTAAAGCGAGGTGGCCCCGGTGCGCTTCATCGACAGCCACATGCACCTGTGGCATCTGACCGAGAACAAGTGGTACCCCGCCCTCGACCCGCCAGAGGACTCCGATGACTTCGGCATCGGCGACATGGCCGGTCTGCGGCGCGACTACCTGCCCGAGCACTACCGCGCCGACGCCGCAGGCTCCGGCCTCAACGTGGTCGGCGCGGTGCACGTCTCGGCCGTCACCGCCCCCGGCACCCACCTCGACGAGGCCCGCTGGCTCGACCGGGTCGCCGCCGGACACGACCTCGTCGGCGCGGTCATCGGCGCCGTCGAACCCGGCGCGGACGCCGAGACCGTCGCCGCCGACCTCGCCGAGCAGGCCAAGAGCCCGCTCTTCAGAGGCGTCAGGGTGCTGTACGGGTTCGACCCGGCCGACCCGGTCACCCGGCGGCTCGTGGAACTGCTCGACGCCGGCGCGCACGTCTTCGACGTCGTCGTCCACCCCGGCGAGGTCGACGGCTGGCTGCCCCTGCTACGCGACTTCCCCGGCCTCGCGGTCGTCCTGGAGCACGCGGGCTGGCCCGACGGCGGCGACCCCGACCAGTTCGCCGCCTGGCGCGACGGCCTCACCAGGCTCGCCGCGCTCGACAACGTCGAGTGCAAGATCTCCGGCCTGCCCATGAGCCTGCACACGCTCGACGCCGAGACGCTGCGGCCGTGGATCCAGACCTGCCTGGAGGTCTTCGGCACCGGCCGGGCCTTCTTCGGCAGCAACTTCCCGGTCGACTCGCTCTTCGGCGGCTACGACCAGCTCGCCGAGGCGTACCTGAGCGCCACCGACGGGCTCACCGCCGACGAGCGCGACCGGGTCTTCGCCGCCAACGCCGCCCGCCGCTACCGGATCTGAGGAGAGGTCATGCACGTCGGATTCACCATGGACATGCGCAACCCGCTCGGGCGGCCGTGGCGCGACCACTGGGAGGACTGCCTCCACCTCATGTGCGAGGCCGAGGCGATGGGCTTCGACTACGTCATGGTGCAGGAGCACTTCTTCCAGCCGGACGGGTACGCGCCGTCCGTGCCGGTCTTCCTCACCGTGCTGGCCGAGCGGACGAGGACCATCAGGATCGGTTCGTACGTCTACATCCTCCCGCTGCACCACGCGGCCATGCTGGCGCAGGAGACCGCCGTCCTGGACCACCTGTCCGAAGGACGCCTGGACGTGACGGTCGGCTCCGGCCACAGCGCCGCCGAGTACCACGCGCTCGGCTACTCGCCCAAGACCAGGCCGTCCCGCATGCAGGAGGGCCTGGAGGTGCTCAAGCTGGCCTGGACCCAGCGCCCCTTCAGCTACAGCGGCCGCTACTACGGCCTCAAGGACGTCACGGTCGCGCCCGCGCCCCTGCAGCAGCCGCACCCGCCGCTCTGGGTGGCCGCCACCGCCCCGCCCGCGGCCCGCCGCGCCGGGCGGATGGGCGCCAACCTGCACGGCGCCTCCGTCGACCCCGAGTTCCACCAGGCGTACTTCGACGGCCTCGCCGAGGCCGGCATCGCGCGCGATCAGGTGCGGGTGTCCAACCCGTGGGCCATCACCGTCACGGACGAGAACCCGGACGCCGTCTGGGAGCGCCGCAAGGACTTCATCTTCGAGCGCTGGGACTTCTACCGGCGCATCCGCGACGAGATGGGCGACCCGGACCTCCAGTACGGTCTGGCCCCGTCGCCCGAGGCCTACCGCGACTACGAGATCATCGGCGATGCCGACACCGTCATCGGGACCCTCGAAGCCCTGGTCAAGGACCTCCCGCTGACCGACATCGTGCACTCCGGCCCGGCGGGCGGCATCCCGCCCGAGGAGGCGTACGAGGACCTCAAGAGGTTCGCCGACCGCGTGCTGCCGACGCTCAAGAGCTGGTAGCCCGCCGCCCGCCCCCTCCGTCTGCTGCGCTGCGGAGGGGGCGGGCCCCTTTCAGTCCTGCGGGTAGTAGAGCGTGATCGTCTCGGCCACCACGGCCGGCTTCTTCCCGCCCTCGATCTCCATCGTCGAGCCCAGCACGGCCATGACGCCGCCGCTGGCCTCCTTCGCCTCCCGCAGCTCCGTGGTGACCCGCACGCGCGAGCCGACCGGCACCGGGCTGGGGAAGCGGACCTTGTTCAGCCCGTAGTTGACGGCCATCCGCAGGCCCTCGACGCGGTAGATCGTGCCCACCAGGACCGGCAGCAGCGACAGCGACAGGTAGCCGTGCGCGATCGTGGCGCCGAACGGCCCGTCCGCGGCCCGTACCGGGTCGACGTGGATCCACTGGTGGTCGCCGGTGGCGTCGGCGAAGGTGCCGATCCGCTCCTGGCCGATCTGCAGCCAGTCGCTGGTGCCGAGCGTCTGCCCGGCCTGCGCGGCGAACTCGTCGAGACTCGTGAAGACGCGCATCACATGTGCCTCCCGCCGGCGACCTCCACCGTGATGCCGGTGATGAAGGACGACAGGTCGGAGGCGAGGAAGAGGGCGGCGTTGGCGATGTCCTCCGGCTCGCCGATGCGGCCCAGCGGGATGTTGTCGAGCATCTTCTGCAGCGCCTCCGGGGGCATGGCGGCGGTCATGGCGGTGCGGATCGGGCCGGGCTGGATGGCGTTGACGCGGATCTGGTGGCGGGCCAGCTCGCGGGCGGAGGCCTTGGTGAGGCCGATCATGCCGGCTTTGGCGGAGCTGTAGTTCGTCTGCCCGAAATTTCCGGCTTTTCCGGAAATGGAGGAGATGTTGACGATGGCGCCGCGGCGCTGCTCCCGCATGATCCGCGCCGCAGCCCGGGTGCCCAGCCACGCCCCGGTCAGGTGGACGTCCAGGACCTTCTTGAAGTCCTCCAGTGTCATCTTCGGCATCGTGGCGTCACGGGTGATGCCGGCGTTGTTGACCAGGACGTCCAGCGAGCCGAAGGCGCTCTTGCACGCGTCGGCCAGCGCCTCGACGGCCGCCTCGTCGGTCACGTCGCACGGCACCGCGACGGCCTTGAGACCCTGCGCCTCCAGGTCGGCGGCGGCCTGCTCGGCGCCCTCCGCGTTGACGTCGCTGACCACCACGGACGCGCCGTGGCGGGCCAGGACCGTCGCGATCGCCAGGCCGATGCCCTGCGCCGACCCGGTGACCACGGCCGCGCGGCCGTCGAGCAGGTTCATCTCCATACCCATCCTCATCTCTCTCTCAGCCCGGCGCGTCGACAGTGCTCGCGCCTCACTCGGCCCAGCGGGGTTCGCGCTTCTCGACGAAGGCGAGGGGGCCCTCGCTCTGGTCATGATGCCCCCACATGCCCACCAGGTGCTGGGTGCCCACCTTGCAGGCGTCCGTCAGCCCCAGTTCCAGCGCCGCCCACAGCGCCTTCTTGGTGGCGGCCATCGCGGCGGGGGAGTTGCGGGCGACCTTCTCGGCCAGCTCCTGCGCGGCCTCGCGCAGTCGCTCCGGCGGGTCCACGACCTGGCTGACCAGGCCCAGCTCGTACGCCCGCTGAGCGGACATCCGCTCGTGCGAGCCGACCAGCGCCATCCGCATCACCGCCTCGAACGGGATCTTCTTCGCCAGCCCGATCATCTCGATCGCGGTCACCTGGCCGACGCTCACGTGCGGGTCGAAGAACGTGGCGTCGGAGGCGGCGATCACGATGTCGGCGTCGGCCACGAAGTGCAGGCCGCCGCCCGCGCAGATCCCGTTCACGGCGGCGATGACCGGCTTGGTGACGTTCTGGTGCCAGGAGGTGAAGTGCAGGTCGAAGTTCATCAGGCTGTCCTGGTAGCGCTGCATGCCCACGCCGTCGTTCGCCACCTCCGACAGGTCGGCCCCCGTCTGGAAGGCGCGGCCCTCACCGGTGTGCACGATCACCCGGACCGACGGGTCGCGGTCCAGCTCCAGCCAGGCCTCGGCCAGCTCGTCGCGCATCGCGTTGTTCATCGCGTTCAGCACCGCGGGGCGGGCGTTGATCAGCCAGCCGACGCGGCCGTGCCGCTCCACCTTGATGGTCTCGTACGTCATGCCGATGTCCCTCTCGTGTTCAGACGATCTCGCGCTCGAGCACCCCGGCGAGCGCGGCCACGTGCTCGCCGGCCTCCCCGAGCAGGTGAGCGCTCGTACGTGCCCGCTTGAAGTACAGGTGGGCGTCGTGCTCCCAGGTGAAGCCGACGCCGCCGTGGAGCTGGATCGTCTGGGCGGTGACCCAGGACGCGGCCCGGCCCGCCATGAGCGCGGCCACCCGCGAGTCGCGGGCGAGCGCCTCACCGTCCGCGCGGGTGGCGGTGTAGACGGCGGAGCGCGCGGACTCGACCTTGATCAGCGCGTCGGCGAGCCGCTCCTTGACCACCTGGAAGGAGCCGATCGGGCGGGCGAACTGGATGCGCGTCTTCGCGTACGCGACCGTCAGGTCCAGGCAGCGCTGCGCGACCCCGGTCTGCTCGGCGGCGAGCAGCGCGCGCGACACGTCGGCGGCCGAGGCCAGCGCGTCCGCGCAGCCGGCCGGGCCGACGAGCACGGCCGGCGTGCCGTCGAACGCGATCCGCGCCATCTTCCTGGTCAGGTCCAGCGTGACCAGCGGCTCCACGACCATTCCCGCCGCGCCCCCGGAAGGCCCGCCCGGAGCCGCGTCGCGCTCGACCGCGAACACGCCCGGCCCGTCCGGGGTGTTCGCGACGACCAGCAGAAGGTCCGCGGTGGCGCCGTCCACGACATGGGTCTTGACCCCGTGCAGCCGCCAGCCGTCGCCGTCGCGGCGGGCGGTGGCGCGGACCGCCGCGACGTCCCAGCGCGCGCCGGCCTCCGCCAGCGCCACGGTGGCGGTCAGCTCGCCGCGGGCGATGCGCGGCCCGTACGCGCCGAGCGCGGCCTCGTCGCCCAGCGCGAGCAGCAGCGGCACGGCCAGCGTCGCGGTGCCGAACAGCGGCGAGCAGGCCAGCCAGGCCCCGCACTCCTCGGCGGCCACGGCGAACTCCGCCGCGCCGAGCCCGCTCCCGCCGCACCGCTCCGGCAGCATCAGGCCGGGCAGGTCGAGCTGGACCAGGGCGCGCCAGGTGGGCTCGTCCCACCCCGTCCCGGTCAGCATCGCCGCCCGGACCCGGGCCGAGGCGCTGACCTGCGACAGCGCGCCCCGCACGCTCTCGCGGAACTCTTCGAGGTCCTCTTCGGAGGTAACGGTCACGGCCTCTCCTCACTCGTCCGTACGTCCTCACTCGTCCGTACGTCCTCACTCGTCCGTACGGCGCCCTCGTCGCGCAGCTTCGCGATGGCCGTCGCGTCGTAGCCCAGCTCCCGCAGCACCGCCTCGGTGTGCTCGCCCAGACCTGGTACCGCGCCGGCGGGCGGCTGCCAGGCGGCGGTCACCGGCGGCGCGAGCGGGGCGGCGACCGGCCCGGCCGGCGCGTCCACCGTCAGCCAGCGGTCGCGGGCCACGAGCTGGGGGTGCTCGACGACCGCGGCCAGGTCGTTGACGAGCCCGCAGCCGATCCCGGCGGCGTGCAGGGCGTCCACGGCGCGGTCGGCGTCCATCGCCCCGATCGCGCCGGCCACCAGGGCGTCGATCGCGTCGCGGTGCGCCACGCGGGCCTGGTTGGTGGCGTACCGGGGATCACCGGCCAGCTCCGGCCGCCCCAGCACCGACGTGGCGAGCTTGGCCCACTCGCGGTCGTTCTGCACGCTCACCGTCACCAGCCGCCCGTCGGCCGCCCGATAGGCGTCGTACGGCGCGATGGCCGGATGGCTCATCCCGGGCGCCAGCGCCGGCTCCGCGCCGTGCCTGCGCACCACCAGCGGGTAGCCCATCCAGTCGGCCATCGCGTCCAGCATGGACACCTCCAGCACGCACCCCTCGCCGGTGGCGGAACGCCGCAGCAGCGCCGCCAGCACGCTGGAGAAGGCGAACATGCCCGCCGCGATGTCGGCCACCGCGATGCCCGGCTTGACCGGCTCCCGCGGGCTGCCGGTGATCGCCGTCAGCCCGGACTCCGCCTGGACGAGCAGGTCGTACGCCTTGCGTCCGGCGTAGGGTCCGCCGGCGCCGTAGCCGGAGATCTCGCAGACCACCAGCCGCGGGTGGAGGGCGCGCAGCGAGGCGCCGTCCAGGCCCAGCCGGGCGGCGGCGCCCGGGACCAGGTTGTGCGTGAACACGTCGGCCCTGGCCAGCAGCTCGCCGACGACCTGCCGGCCGCCCGGGTTCTTGACGTCGACGGCCAGCGACTCCTTGTTCCTGTTGGCCCAGGCGAAGTGCGCCCCGGTGCCGTTGGCGTGGGTGTCGAAGGCGCGGGCGAAGTCGCCGCCGTCGGGCCGCTCCACCTTGATCACCCGGGCGCCGAGGTCGGCGAGCTGCCGGGTGGCGTACGGGGCGGAGACGGCCTGCTCCATCGAGACGACCAGCACGCCGTCGAGCGGTCTGGTCATGTGCGGGAGAAGTGCCGGATCGCGGCCTGCAGGGACTCGTCGAGCGTGGTCGCGCCGCCCATCGGCGCGGGCAGGGTGACCGGGCCGTGCTCGCGGCTGGGCAGCAGGATGGTGGCGGTGGCCGGCGCGGTGACCTCGCCGCGCTGGTTCGTGGCGGCCAGCTCCAGGTCCACCGCCGGGTGGACGCCGTTGCCGTCCTCCATGAGGTGCTTGCGCACCACCGTGCCGGTGATCCACTGGGCGTCGCCGACGTAGTTGAACTTGCGGAACTCCACCCGGATCCGCCACAGCCAGGCGTCGTCCCCCATCCAGTCGGTGCAGGCGTGGATCATCCACGTCTCGCGCATCCGCCCGTAGTCGAAGGTGGTCGGGTTGCCGGAGCGGCGGGCGAACTCGGGGTCCCAGTGGACCCGCTGCATCGCGTCCCACACGCCCAGGTCGTCGCGGTGGTAGAAGCGGGGGATGCGCTGCCGGTTGCGGTGGCCCAGCCGCAGCGGCGCGACCCCGTACACGCCCATCCCCATGCCGGTGTGCCAGCACACCATGTCGGTCACCGTCAGCGGCCCCTTGACCAGCGGGGTGATCGCCTCGCCCTCCTGGACGTCCTCGAACCAGCGCGGCTCGGCGCCGCGCGCCCGCTCGGCGGCGTACTGGGCGTCGATCTCGGCGATCTTCTCCTCGGTCCACGGCTCGATCGCGACGTCGTCGTACTTCTTGCGCTTGCGCGCCTCGTCACGTTCGGTACGGATCATCAGCCGGTACTGGCCGGCCAGCGGGGTGCCGTCGGCGGTGGCGAAGACGTTGGCGTTCCACTCGTGCACGGCCCGGCCGCTGAACTCGCTGGGCTTGTCGAGCACGCCCACCAGCGCGTTGCGCCGGTGCACGGTCTGGCCCGCGTGGAGCGGGTGCCACCACTCGCGCTCGCAGGCCGAGTAGAAGGCGTGCACGCCGCGCAGCGGGTCGCCCCTGACCTCGTCCTGCCGGGCCAGATCGGCCTCGGTGAGCACGTCCTCGCCGATCAGGCTGTCGCCGCCGACCAGCGGCGGCGGGGCGATCGGCTGCCCCCAGCGGGAGCGGGCGGCGTGGCCGGGGTCGCACCACAACGGGTTGTCGTCGCCGTAGGAGCGAGCCACGATCCGGAACGCGTCGGTGCCGGGACTCAGGTAGTGGGGCGGGACGGGGTTGGGCTGGGGGATGCCGATGCGTGCCCGGAGCGCCTCCACCCCCTCGTCCGTGATCCGGGGGCGGGTCTTCTCTTCCGTCGGAGCCATGTAACCTGTCCGCCTTCTCTCGCCTTTTCTTTGCTATCTTATATATAACTATGGCTCAGAGAACAGGGGGTCGGATGGCGTACGAGACGCTGGCGGTCGAGCGCCGCGGCCCGGTCGGATGGCTGGAGTTCGACCGGCCGCGGGCCGGCAACGCCATGGACGCCGCGATGATGGCCGAGCTGCCGCGCGCCTGGCGCGAGCTGGACGCCGACGACGACGTACGCTGCATCGTCGTCACCGGCCGCGGCCGGGCCTTCCAGACCGGGCTCGACATGGCCGCGCTCGCCCGCGACCCCGCCAGCCTGCGCGAGTCCAGCCGCCGCACCCGCGCCGGCGACCTGCAACTGACCGGCTGGCACCTCGGCGTCCGCACCCCCGTCGTGGCCGCGGTCAACGGCGTCTGCGCGGGCGGCGGGCTGCACTTCGTGGTCGACGCCGACATCGTGCTCGCCGCCTCCACCGCCACCTTCCTCGACCCGCACGTCAGCGTCGGCCAGGTGAGCGCCTGGGAGGCGATCGGCCTGGTGCGCCGCATGCCGGCCACGGCCGCCGCCCGGCTCGCGCTGATCGGCGTCCACGAGCGGCTGGACGCGGCTCGCGCGTACCAGCTCGGGCTGGTCGGCGAGGTGGTCGAGCCCGACGCGCTGCGGGACGCGGCACAGCGGGTCGCCGAGACCGTCGCCGCCGCCGACCCCGCGCACGCCCGCGCGCTCAAAGAGGCCCTGTGGCGCGCCCAGGAACTCGGCCTCACCGCCGCCAGAACCCAGGGGCCACGCCATCACGACGACGGGGAGACCCACCCATGACCACACTGCCCACCGGTCCGGACGTCACCCCGGCCGAGGCCGTCGAGGCCGCCCGCGGCTGGATCGCGGCCCACCTGCCCACCGCCTGGCGCGAGGCCGGCGAGCAGGGCGGCCCGCGCGCCGTCCGCACCGTCCGCACCCGCGAGGAGTACCGCGCCTGGTACCCCGAGTTCGGCGCCTCCGGCCTGGTCGCCGCCACCTGGGAGGTCGAGTACGGCGGGCTCGGCTGGTCGCGCAAGGCCGCCGTGGCCGCCGACGAGGCGCTGCGCCCCTACCACCTGCCCCGGCTCAACCCGCTCGGACTCAACCTGGCCGCCCCCGCCCTGTTCGCGCACGGCACGGAGGACCAACGACGGCGCTTCCTCAAGCCGATCACCAGGGCGGAGGAGATCTGGTGCCAGCTCTTCAGCGAGCCCGGCTCCGGCAGCGACCTCGCCTCCCTGTCCACCCGGGCCGAACTCGACGGCGACACCTGGATCGTCAACGGCCAGAAAGTCTGGACCACCTGGGCCGACCAGGCCGACTACGCCGTGCTGCTCGCCCGTACCGACCCCGACGCGCCCAAGCACCAGGGCATCACGTACTTCCTCATCGCCATGCGCCAGCCCGGTGTCGAGGTCAGGCCGCTGCCGCACATCGGCGGCGAGGCCGAGTTCTTCGAGGTGTTCTTCGACGGCGCCCGCGTCCCCGACGCGCACCGGCTCGGCGATACCGGCAACGGCTGGCGGGTCGCCCAGGCCACGCTCGCCGGCGAGCGCCAGATGGTGTCGGGCGGCGGCTCCGTCGGCGTCGACCGCATCGGCGGCGTCAGCGCCTCCCACCTCGTCCGCCTGGCCCGCCGCCGCACCGAGGCCGGCCTTCCGGGCGGCTGGGACGACCCTCTCACCCGCGCCCGCATCGTCGAGCTGTGGTGCGAGGAACAGGTCCGCACCTGGACCAACCGCCGTGTCCGCGCCCGCCAGGCGGGCAACCTGCCCCCCGGCCCGGAGAGCTCCATCGGCAAGGTCCACGGCACCGACCTCAACCAGCGCATCCAGGAGCTGGCAGCCACCCTCGCCGGCGAGTCCTCGATCGCCTGGCCGGGCACCGTCTCGTCCCCGGCCGAGTACTGGGCGTCCATGCCCGCCGAGACCCGCGGCATGCTCCGCAGCCGCGCCAACACCATCGAGGGCGGCACCACCGAGGTCAACAAGAACGTCATCGCCGAACGCGTCCTCGGCCTGCCCAAGGACTTCGACCCGTACCGCGGCAAACCCTGGCGCGACCTTCCGCGCAGCTGACCGGCCGTTCGGCGGCGATGCACCACACCTCACCTGATCGGGTGCAGGCCCTAGAGGCGAGTCGACCGGCTGTATGAAAGACTGTGACGTGTGAGCATAGGCGCACGGAACGGAGTCGTCGGTCTCGGCCCACGGCTCGGCAATCCGAAGTGGAATCGAGCAGGCTTCGGTGCCGGAGGAGCGGAGCTTGCCCCGGCGATAGCCGCGTACACCGAGGAGATCGATTCACCGGAGGCGGATGATGCCATCGAAGGCATCACGACGATGGCGCGAGAAGGCCTGACCGGCGTCCTGTGCTTCGAAGCCCGCGAAGGCAGATGCCACCGGCAGGTAGTGCTCGACCGGGTGAATGCTCGGCTGGGCCTCGTGTCGGTCTTGTTCTAGCGCCGGGGATAGAAGACCCCCAGAACGCTGAACACGTGCTGCCGCTTCGCTTGATTGCCGACGAAGAAGACGGTGTCGCGATCCGTGGCGGACGCCAGCTCTCATGCCTGGGATCGGCAGGGGCCGGTCTGGCATCGAGGGTGACTATGTCGTACTTCCGGAAGGCGGCCGGATCCTCAAGTGCACGGAAGTTGATGGGGTAGAGCCGAATCCACTGGCTCTTCTCGGGGTTCATCCGCAGCGCTGCGACACAGACCGTTTCACCATAGGTGTGTGATGGCCGGGTCGCTGATCTTTAGGTCGTTCCAAAAAACTCTGGCATATACATAACTCAACAGGAGGCCGATGTCACTGGCAGATGGAATGTCAGTGCCGTCCGAGGACGCAGAACTCGTTGCCCTCCGGGTCGGCGAGGACCTTCCACGGGACGTCGCCCTGCCCGACGTCGACGGCGGTGGCCCCCAGGGTTCGCAGCCGGGCCACCTCCGCCTTCTGGTCTTCGACGGGGAGCGGCAGCAGGTCCAGGTGGACGCGGTTCCACCAGGTCCGCTCGCCGGGCGTGCGCAGGAACTCCAGATACGGGCCGGCCCCCTGGGCGGAACGCAGCCTCGCATGGTCGTCGGTGACCTCGTACAGAGTCCAGTCCAGCGCCTCGTCCCAGAACCTGGCCATGGCCCGGGGATCGTCGCAGTCGACCACCACCGCGGCGATCCGCCCGGTGTCGCGATACATCTCCCGAGGCTCCAGCACGCAGAACACGTTGCCCTCCGGGTCGGCCAGGACCGTCCACGGGACGTCGCGCTGCCCCACGTCGGCGGGCGTCGCGCCGAGGTCCTTCAGCCGCGCGACCAGCTCCGCCTGATGGGCGGCGGAGGTGGTGGCGAGGTCGAGGTGGACGCGGTACTTCACCGTTTCTGGGTCCGGGACGGCGACGAGGTCGATGGAGAAGGCTTCGGCGTCCGGCCGGCGGAAGCCCGGAGGTCGGAGGTTGGTCACGCCGGGCGCCTCGCTGGAGACGTCCCAGCCGAGCGCCCGCGCCCAGAACCGCCCGAGCGCCGAGTCGTCCAGAGCCTTGATGTTCGCCTGTACGAGCCTCAGCGCCATGCCGTCGATCATAGGGCCGGGCACGGAGTGAGCACGCACGTCCGAGAAGTCCCCTGAACGTCACAGGGTGGAGGTGAGCCCTTCCGCGATCTTCCTCAACTCGGTGTTGACGGCCTCGGCGCCGGAGAACTCCTTGGCGTACACAGCGCTGAAGGTGATCTCGGCCCACTGCCGGTCACCCATCTTGAGGTAGAGGCTGGGGCTGCCCGCCATGCCGTCCTCGCCGACGTGCTGCACGACCAGATAGCCGCTCCGGTCGCCGATCATCACGTCCTCGCCGTCCTTCTCGTCACGATAGCGCTGGATCCGTTCGGTGACCTCGTGGACGGTCTCCTTCTCGTAGATGAAGATCTGAACCCGGTAGGAGCTCCTCTCATCTCCCTCGTAGATGTACGAGGTGGAGTACATGTCGCCGAGGTTGAGCGACCAGGTGGACCATCGCAGCCCTTCGGGCAGGTGACCGACCTTGACGTGCCCGAACGCCAGCCCGTCGCCCAGGTCCCCGAGGTTCTCCGGCTCGGTCCGGGCGGGCGGGGTGTCGTCGATGGCGGGCGGCTCCAGCGTCGCGGAGGTCGTGGCCGGCGGCGTGGTCTGCTGGGCCACGGTGGCCAGGTGGACGGCGGGTGCGGCGACGACGGCCACGGACGCGAGCACGGACGCGGTCACCACCGCCGTCTTGACCCTGGCCCGCCGCGCCCGGCGCAGGCGCATCACCCGGTCGAGCAGGTCGGGAGCGGCGCGCAACCGCGCGGTCTCGCCTTCCATGAGCCGGCGGATCTCGTTCTCAAGCCTGGGCATTGTCGCGCGCTCCTTCCATGATGTCCCCGCCGAGCGCCGTACGGAGCTTGGCCAGGGCCTTCGACGCCTGACTCTTGACCGTGCCGACGGCGCATCCGAGCACCTCGGCGGTCTGCGTCTCGCTGAGGTCCTCCCAGTAGCGCAGGACGATCACCGCGCGCTGCCGGGGGGGCAGGGCGCGCAGCGCGTTCATGAGCACGTGGGTGAGGTCGGAGTCGTTCTCGCGGGCCGACGTCTCCGGCGGGCTGTGCATGGGGATGATGTTGAGGATCGCCCGGCGGCGGGCGCGGCTGATGGCCGCGTTGATGATGACGCGGCGCACGTAGGGCTCGGGACTGTCGTGGCGGACCCGGTGCCAGTTCCTGTAGGTGCGCTCCAGCGCCGTCTGCAACAGGTCTTCGGCCTCCGTCTGGTCGCCGCAGGCGAGATAGGCGACCCGTAAGAGGCTGGTGGCGCGAGCGGCCACGAAGGAGCCGAAGTCATGTTCCGCTCCGTTCACGTCTGTCCGTTCGATTTCACGCCTTCTCATACGCCCCGGTCCCCGGGATCGTTGCCCGCCGGGCTCGTACGATTTCGCGGGCAACCGTTCGAGGGGCCCAGGCGTATGGATGGTCATGACCTCGTTTCCCCGCAGCAGATCGATGACCTTCACAGCCGCTCTGGCGTTGACCGCCACCGTGCTGAGCGCGCCCGCGGCCGTCGCGGCCGCTCCTCCCGAGGGCGCCTACTGGCACACCAGGGCGGTGACGACCTCCACCCACCCCTGGCGGTTCGGCACCAGGTCGCACCCTTACGCGCTCCTGGAGACGAGCGTCACGGAGGAGTGGACGACCCCCGCCGGCAAGGCCTGGCACGGATATCGGGAACTGGCGACACGGCCGGCGAGCCCGGCGGACAAGAAAGCGTGGCAGCGTGACGGCTCCCCCGCACGATGGGGCAAGTCGATCGACGGCAAGATCGTGAAGCTGTCCGGTGAGCACTCCAAGGGCCATGTGGGTCCCGTCCGGCAGGAACGCGACCAGTTCCGGTTGGCGGAGCAGTGGCTGACGTACGAGGAGGTCCAGCGCCTGCCCGCCGACCCGGAACTGCTGAGGGACTGGCTCACGAGGGCGGCCCGCGTCAGCCGGGTCCCCGAGAAGTTGGTCGAGAGCTGGGTCACCTCGGTCCTGCCGTCACTCCTGCACCGGCTTCCCGCTCCGAAGGAGGTCCGCGCCGCGGCCCGCGAGGCCCTGCTGAAGTCTCCGAACGTCCGGGCGGGGGGCGCCGCGAAGGACAGCCTGGGCAGGTCCGGCGCCGTCGTCGTGATCAACCAGACGCATGAGACGCGCGGGCAGAAGACCGTGATCCAGCACAGGCTGATCATCGACACCGGCAGGATGGTGCTGCTGGCGCAGAGCCAGAAGGCCACGCACAACGGCAAGCCGGCCCCCGACATGTCGTACGACGAGACGCTGACGCGGGTCGGCTGGACCAACTCCCCGCCCACCGTGCCGGCCCTGCCCTGAGCACCGGGTTCAGCCCCGGGGGAGCCTCAGGACGCGCTGGGCGACGATCTGGCGCTGGATCTGCTGGGTGCCGCCGTAGATCGACTGGGCGCGGGACCACAGGTAGTCGCCGTACGGGGCGGGGTCGCCGAGGACGAAGGACGGGCCCGCGAGGTCGCCGACCACGTGGTGGAGGTTCTGTTCGATCCGGGTGGTCAGCAGCTTGTCCACCGATCCCGCCGACCCGCCGGGGTCGCGGTCGGCCAGGGAGCGGGCCACGTGCCACTGCAGCACCCGCAGGTCCACCGACGCGGCGGCGAGGCGGCGGCGCAGCGGCCCGTCGGCGGGGACGCGGCCCGAACGGACGTCGTCGCGGGCGGCGGCCAGCACCCGGCCGAGCCGTCCCACCCAGCCCATGTCGGCCGGGCCTCGCTCGTACGAGAGCATGTGCATGGCGATCCGCCAGCCCTGGCCGCGCTCGCCGACCAGGTTGGCCGCGGGCACCTCGACACCGTCGAAGAACACCTCGGCGAACTCGCGGCTGCCGCTGGCCAGGACGATCTCGCGCCGGTCGACGCCGGGCGACTCCATGTCCACGACCAGCATGGACAGCCCGCGGTGGCGGGGCTGGTCGCGTTCGGTACGGGCGAGCAGCAGGCACCAGCGTGACCACATGGCGCCGCTGGTCCAGATCTTCTGGCCGTCGACGACGAACCTGTCGCCGTCGGGGGCGGCGGTGGTGGTCAGTGAGGCCAGGTCGGAGCCGGCGCCGGGTTCGCTGAAGCCCTGGCACCAGACTTCGGTGCAGCGGAGCAGGCCGGGCAGGACCCGGGACTTCAGCTCCTCGCTCGCGAAGTCGGCGACGGCGTGCGCGATGTGGCCGATCGGCGGGGGCGGGGGCGCGCCGGCGGTGGCCAGTTCGTCGTTGAGCACCGCCTCGTACAGGTCGGGCAGGCCGTGACCGCCGTAGGCGGCGGGCAGGGACAGGCCCACGTAGCCGGCGGCGGCCAGGGCGCGGTGCCAGCGCAGGGTGCGTTCGACGGATTCGGCCGACTCGTAGCCGGTGGCGTCGCGGTGCTCGTCGAGGTGGTCGCGGAGCCAGGCGCGCAGACCGGCGCGGAACGCGGCCACCTCGGGGTCGTCGGAGTAGTCCACGGTCAGCTCCCGGAGAACTCGGTGGCGATGACGGCTTCGTGGTGGTGCTCGTCGCCGAACGCGGCGCGGGCGCCGTGGGCGCGGCGCAGCCAGATGTGCGCGGGGGCCTCCCAGGTCATGCCGATGCCGCCGAAGACCTGGATGGCGTTCTCGCACACCTCGACGGCCGAGCGGGAGGCGTACGCCTTGGCGACCCGGGCGGCGCGCAGCGCCTCCTCGCCGGGCAGCGCGTCGACGGCCCAGGCGGCGTACCAGCAGGCGCTCCTGGACGCCTCGGTGAGCACGTGGCTGTCGGCGAGGATCTGCTGCACGGCCTGGAACGAGCCGACGGGCGCGCCGAACTGCGCGCGGGTCCGCGCGTGGTCGAGCGCCGCGTCGAGCGCGGCCTGCATGGTGCCGAGCAGGTCGGCCACCAGCAGGCTGAGCGCGAACGCGGAGGTTCGCGCGGCCGTCTCGCCGTCCGGCGGCGTCAGCCCGGCCAGGGTCCGCGCGGGCTCACCCAGAGGGCGTACGGCGCGCGTCTGATCGGCGAACGGCACGGGCTCCCCGAGCGCGTACGCGATCCCCTCGGCCGGAACCACCGCGAACTCCGCCCCGGCGGCGTCCCACGCGAGAGACCTCGTGGCGCCGGCGAAGCCGGTCAGATCCGGGGCGAGGGCGGGGGCGAGGCGGCGGGCGCCTTCGGCGACCTCCTCCAGCAGCGCGGACGGCGCGCCCCAGGACTGGAGCTGTTCGGCCGCGATGACCGTGCCGAGGACGGGCGCGGCCACCGCGTGGTAGCCGAGCTGCTCGGCCAGGATCATCATGTCGACGGCGCCGGCCTCGGCCCCGCCGTTCTCCTCGCGCAGCCGCATGGCGAGCCAGCCGGCCTCGGCGACGCGGGACCAGGAGGTCTCGTCGGGCGCGGGCGGGTCGACGTCGTGCGGGCCGCGGCCCCGGTGCCAGCGGGACGCCAGGTGGGCGGCCAGCTTGCCGCAGGACTCGCGGAAGGCCCGCTGCTCGGCGGTGAGCTCGATCTCCATGCCACTCCGAGGGTCTATCTTTTTTATCTTATAAAGGATAGGGCTCAGTATAGGACCCGGCCGCCCGTGCGGCAACGAACCGAGGAGGAAGCGATGGCAGATGACCGGAGGGCCGTGGTCGTCGAGGTGGAGGACCACGTCGCGTGGATCACCCTGGACGACGTCCGGCGGCGCAACAGCCTGAACCCGGTGCTGGTCCGGCAGCTCGCCGAGGCGTGCCAGGGGCTCGGCGGGGACGTGCGGGCCGTGGTGCTCCGAGCCAACGGGCCGGTGTTCTCCTCGGGCGGCGACATGGACGCGCTCCTCACGCCCGCGGCCGACCCGGCCGCCGTCTACCGGGGGTTCGACGCGCTCGACGCGCTGCCGATGCCCGTGCTGGCCGCGGTGCACGCCCCGATGATCGGAGCGGGCGTGAGCTTCGCGTTGGCGTGCGACGCGGTGGTGGCGGCCAGGAGCGCCACGTTCGACCCGCGCTTCCTCGACCTGGCCGTCCACCCCGGCGGCGGCCACCTGTGGCGGATGGAGCAGCGCGTCGGCCGGCAGGGCGCGGCGGCGATGGTGCTCTTCGGCGACGCGCTGACGGCCGAGGAGGCGGAACGGCACGGCCTGATCTGGCGCTGCGTCGACGACGGCGAGCTGATGGACGTGGCGCGCCGCATGGCGGCCCGGGTGGCGGGGCGTTCCCCGGACGCGGTGCGCCGCGCCAAGGCCACCATGCGCCTCAGCCGCTCGCTGACCGACCCCCGGATGGCCGCCGACGTCGAACAGCTCGCCCAGGACTGGTCCATGCGCCAACCGGCGTTCACGGAGGCCGTCGCGGCCCTCCGCGACCGCGTCCGCCGCCGCTGACCGGCACCCCGGCCTCCGCTGCGTGGGCGTCGCAGGGCCGGGGTCAGCGTGCGTCGCGGAGCAGGTCCACGGCGAGTTCCTGGAGGCGCGGTTTGGCTATCTTGCCGACCGCGCCGCGCGGCAGCTCGTCGAGGACCCAGAAGCGCCTGGGCACCTTGAAGTTCGCCAGCCGCTCCCGGCACCAGGTGAGGAGCTCGCTCTCGTCCAGCTCTCCCGAGACGACCACGAAGGCCGCGGTCACCTCGCCGAGCCGGTCGTCCGGCACGCCGACCACGGCCGCGTCCGCGACCGCGGGATGGTCGGCGAGGACGTGCTCGATCTCCGCCGGGTAGACGTTGAACCCGCCCACGATGACCATGTCCCTGGCCCGGCCGGCGATCCGGACGTAGCCGTCGTCGCCGATCCAGCCCAGGTCGCCCGTACGGAGCCAGCCGTCGCGCATCACCTCGGCCGTGGCCTCGGGGTCGTCGAGGTAGCCGGCCATGACGTTGGAGCCGGTCACCTCGATCTCGCCCACCACCGGCGCGCCGGTCGCGTCCGGCGCCCAGATCCGCGCCCGGACGCCGTCGATGGGCCGGCCGATCGTGTCGCACACCAGGTCGAGCGGGTCGCCGCGGCGGGTCATGGTGCAGACGCCGGTCGCCTCGGTCAGCCCGTAGCCGATGACGACGTCGCCGACGCCGAGCTCCTGTTTGAGATCCCGTACGAGAGCGGGCGGGACGATCGCGGACCCGATGACCGCCACGCGGACGGACAGCTCGCCGGGGATGTCGCCGTTGCGGCGGGCCGTGACGACGTACTGCTGCGCGGCGGGCGGGGCGTTGAGCACGGCGACCGGCAGCGTGCGGACGACCTCGGCGATGGACTCGGCCGACACCACGGGGATCAGCGCCGCGGTGGCCCGCGCCTGGAAGGGGGACAGGAGGCCGGTCTTGAACCCGCCGATGTGGGCGAGCGGGTAGGTCACCGGGTAGACGTCGCCGCGGCCGAGTCCCACGACCTCGGCCCAGGTGCGGGCGGTGGTGAGCATCGGCTCCTGCCGGAGCACGGCGCCCTTGGGCTTCCCGGTGGTGCCGGAGGTGAACTGGATGGCGATGATCTCGCCCGGCGTTCCGTCCTGCTCCTGGCCGGCGCCGGCCAGGAACTCGTCCCAGCTCACCGCGCTGTCGGGCGCCTCGGGGCCGAGGGCGACCACCCGGGCGTCGCCCGCGACCGTCAGCGCCTCGGCGGCCAGCCGCCGTCCCGCGAGCAGGCCGGGGGCGACGAGGAAGCGGGGGGAGACCCGGGGCAGGATCGCGGCCACCTCGGTGACCGTGTAGCGCGGGTTGAGCGGGACCAGGACGCCTCCGGCCACGATGGCCGAGAGCATGGCGACGGTGCAGTCGATCGTGTTCGCGGCCCAGCAGGCGACCCGGTTGCCGGGGCGCAGGCCGTGGGCCCGCCAGGCGGCGGCGCCCTCGCGCACGCGCGCGTGCAGCTCGGCGTAGGTCACGGACTCGCCCTCGCACAGCAGCGCGGGAACGTCCGCGGCGTCCTCGGCCGCGGCTGCCAGCAGCGTCTCGATCGTCGTGGTCATGCTGAGCGGTCCTCTCGCGTAGAGGACATCATTGCTGAAACCCCCACAAAGGTCATCCCGCTCGGCTGGTCCGGCTGCGGATCCGCCAGCCCTCGGGGGTCCGCACGAACTCGTCCGTGTAGACGCCGAAGACCCGGACTACCGGAGTGCCGGTGGTGTCGCCGAAGAACAGGAAGTAGGAGACGGCGGTGGCCGTGTCGCCGGTGACGGTCACGTGCAGCGGGACCACCAGATGGCGGGTGGCCGTGCCCGGCCCGCTGACGCCTTCGGCGCGGCGCTGCCGGGTGGCGGCGACGATCTCGTCCGCGCCGTGCTGGGTGCTGCCGCCGAAGCTCCAGGTGGCGTCGGCCGTGTAGAGCACGCGGTAGTCGTCCGGCTCGCCCTCGTCGGCGAGGTGGGCGGCGAGCCCGATGAGGGAGCGGATGAGGACCTCGTCCTCAGCGTGGCTGGTGTCGACCATTGCCGCACCCTATCATTTCAATGATGTAAATCATAAGAGGAGAGTGTCCATGATCCAGGTCTCCGAGCCCCGGCCGCGCGTCCGCCTCGTCACGCTCGACCGCCCCGCCCGCCGCAACGCGCTGGACCTCGCGGGCTTCCGCGCTCTGGCCGCCGCGTGGCGGTCGGCGCCCGCCGGGACCGGGGCCGTCGTGGTGACCGGGGGGAGCGACTTCTCCTCGGGCGCCGACCTGGCGACGTTCTCCGGTGACGTGGCCGCCGCGATCCGCGGGGGCGAGCCCGCCGCGGACGTGTGGGCCGACGTGCACCACGCGCTGCTGCGGGACGTGGTGCTGGAGGTCCCGGTGCTGGCCGCGATCGAGGGCGTCTGCTTCGGCGCCGGGATGGAGCTGGCCGGCGCGGCGGACATCCGGATCGCCGGGCGGTCGGCGCTGTTCGCGCTGCCGGAGGTCCGGCACGGGTTCATCGCGAGCGGCGGGTCGGTGGCCAGGCTGCCCCGGCAGATCGGCTACCCGGCGGCGATGCAGGTGATGCTCACCGGCGAGCGGTTCGGCGCGGAGCGGATGCGGGAGTGGGGGTTCGTCGGGGAGGTGGTGCCCGAGGGCGCCGCGCTGGACCGGGCGCTCGACCTGGCCGAGCTCATCGCCGGCCACCCTGCGGTCGCGGTGTGCGGGATCAAACGCGCCGTGGGCGAGGGGGTGCGCGGCACGCTCGCGGACGCGTACGGGATCGAGTCGCGGGTGTCGGACGAGGTCCTGAACGGATGACGGCCCGGGTCACTTGCGAGCCCGGAAGATTACGGCTTGGCCTTAACTGGGGCAATGGCCTTGTCGCTGCCCGTCTCGTTACGTATCTTATTAATGATTGATCTTTAGATCGGCTATGACGCAGTGCTCGCGAAAGGCGTTCGCCATGCCGCCTCCACAGCCCGTGAAGATCGCCGTGCGGCAGCTCGGCAAGGTCTTCTCCGGTGGCTCCGGTTCCGTCCGCGCCCTCGACGAGATCGTGCTGGACGTGCACGACGGCGAGTTCCTGTGCCTGCTCGGTCCTTCGGGCTGCGGCAAGACCACCCTGCTGCGGGTGATGGCGGGGCTGGAGCGGCCGTCCAGCGGCACGATCAGGATCCGGCACGACGACCCGTCCCGGCCGCTGTCGGCGGTGGTCTTCCAGGACTACTCCGTCTTCCCGTGGAAGACGATCAGGGAGAACGTCATCTTCCCGCTGCTGCAGAAGGGGGTCCGGCGTACCCGGGCCAAGGAGGTCGCCGATCACTGGCTCGCCCAGCTCGACCTGTCCGGCTTCGAGAACGCCTACCCGGACACCGTCTCCGGCGGCATGAAGCAGCGCGTCGCCATCGCCAGGGCCCTCGCCGTGGAGCCCGAGACGCTGCTCATGGACGAGCCGCTGGCCGCGCTCGACGCGCAGCTCCGCCTGCTGCTGCAGGAGAAGCTGCTGGAGCTGTGGCAGGCGAACCAGAACACGGTCGTCTTCGTCACCCACTCGATCGACGAGGCGCTGCTGCTCGGCGACCGGATAGCGGTGATGAGCGCGCGGCCCGGCCGCATCGCCACGGTGATCGACGTGCCCTTCGCCCGGCCGCGCGACCCCGACGAGATCCGCGCCTCACCCGACTTCGCCCTTCTGCGCGACGAGATCTGGCACCGACTGCGAAGGGAACTCCAGCCCGCATGAGCCCCGTCACCCGCGAACAGGATTCCGCCGCCGCGCAGGACGCCGGCGACTGGCGGACGATCGCCCCCGGGCCGGCCGAGCTCGACCCCCGCGGGTACGCCCGGCGCCGCACCCTCCTGGAGCGCGGCCTGGCGGTCCTGGTGCCGGTCGCGCTCATCGGGCTGTGGCAGATCCTGGCCGGCGCCGGAGTGCTGGAGAGCAACTACTTCCCCCCGCCCACCGAGATCGCCGCCTCCTGGGCCGACCTCGTCGCCAACGGCGTCTACCAGGAGTCGGTGCTGGCCAGCCTGGGCCGCATCGTCTCGGGTTACCTTCTCGGCACGCTCAGCGCGGTCGCGCTCGGCCTGGTGATCGGCTCGATCCGGCTGGTCCGGGTGGCGCTCGAACCCACGATCTCCGCGCTCTACACGGTGCCGAAGCTGGCGATCCTGCCGCTGCTGCTGCTCATCTTCGGCCTCGGCGAGACCAGCAAGATCCTGCTGGTCGCGCTGACCTGCTTCTTCGTCGTACTGATCAACACCATCGACGCGGTGGGCGGGGTCTCCTCCCGCTACCACGACGTGGGCCGCTCGGCCGGCGCCTCGCGCTGGGCCACCCTCCGCCACATCACGCTGCCGGCCGCGCTGCCGCAGACCCTCACCGGGATGCGGATCGCCTCCGGCCTGGCCGTCATCGTCATCGTCGGCGCCGAGTTCGTCGCCGCCGACGCGGGCCTGGGTTTCCTCGTGTGGAACTCGTGGAACCTCGGCGTCCCCGAGCACATGTACGTGGGCATCGTGTCGATCTCGCTGATCGGCGTGGTCTTCGGCCTGGTGCTGCGGGGCGTCGAATGGCTGCTCACCCCCTGGAACCGGTGATCTCCCCCCGCACCGGCCGATCGAAAGGAACGACCCGTGACCGCACGGCTCTCGTTGAGCAGGCGCGTCATGGCCGCGCTCGCCGTCCCCGTCCTCGCCCTCGCGCTGACCGCCTGCGGCGCCGAGGAGGAGGAGAGCGGCACGTCCGCCACTGACACCACCCGCACGCTCAAAGTCGGCTACATCTCCGGCACCTCACTCGGCCCGGCGTTCGTCGCCGACGCCCTCGGGTGTTACCGCGACGCGGGCCTGACGATCGAGTTCGAGCCCATCAAGAACCCGGCCGACGCGATCGCCTTCCTGGCCACCGACAAGCTCGACGTCTACGTCGGCTCGCCGTCGGCCGGCATGTTCAATCAGGTGGCCAAGGGCGCCGAGCTCAAGATGGTCGCCTCGCTGGGCTCGGTGAACACGCCGGAGGGCGAGGCCGCGCCGAGCGGCCTGTTCGCCGCCAAGTCGATCAAGTCGGTGGAGGAGCTGAAGGGCAAGCGGGTGGCCCTGCTCGGCACCGTCGGCTCCGCGACGTCCTACCTGCTGGGCAAGTCGCTGGAGGCCGGCGGGCTGACCTTCTCCGACGTGGAGCTGGTCCCGCTCGGCGGCTCCGACATGGTGCCCGCGCTCAAGAACGGCGGCGTGGAGGCCGCGCTGCTGTTCGCGCCCGAGACGCAGAAGGCCATCGACCAGGACGTGGCCCACCCGCTGGTCGACTCGAAGAAGGCGTACGGGAGCAGCACCACGGCCGGCATCATGTACGGCCCGAAGCTGCTCAACGCCGAGCGGGCGGCGGGAGTGAGCTTCCTCAAGGCGAACGCCTGCGCGGTCAAGCGGTTCGAGGGTGACTGGCGTAAGGACGCCGAGATCGTCAAGATGCTGGCCGACTTCATGAAGGTGCCGGAGAACACGATCAGCGGCGGCGGCCTGTACGCCTTCGACAGCACCCTCGCCATCAACGAGCAGACGCTGACGGAGATGCAGAACATGTTCATGAAGGTGAAGGGGACGCTCACCTACACCGAGGTCATCCCACCGGCCGAGCTGGTGGACGACACGCTCCGGACGGAGGCGCTCGGCCAGGGCTGAGGCGCGAACGCGAGAACGGCCGCCGGGAGACCGGCGGCCGTTTCTCTTGTGAGGTCAGCTCTCTTTTCGAGGTCTCTTGTGAGGTCAGCGCGTGCCGTAGTCGATGTTGTCGAGCAGGTCGGTGTTGACCAGGTCGTTCTGCGCGGCGCCGAGGCTGGAGCTGCGGGTGGCGTCGAGGTGGGCGGTCGCCAGCTTGACGGCGCGCGCCCCGTCGCCCGCCTCGATGGCGTCGACGATCTTCTCGTGGTCGCGCAGGGCCGCCCGGAGCGACTTGCGCGCCATCGGGGAGTCGGTGTCGTCGCCCATCTGGACGTCGCCCCAGACCGTGGACTCGTGAGCGGTCCAGATCAGCTCCAGCGAGCCGATGATGACGATCATGGTCTCGTTGCCGCAGGTCTCGACGATCTTCTCGTGGAAGCGCCGGGCCAGCCGGGGGAACTGCTCGGGGTCGTCGAACGCCTCCTGCTGCTCCGCGACGACCTTCCGCAGCTCGGGGACGGTGGTCTCGGCCCGGTCGGGGCGCGCGGCGCAGAGCGCGACGCAGGTCGGCTCCAGGCTGAGCAGCGCGCCGCTCACGTCGGACATCGTGGTGCGGCGGGTCTGCAGCACCATGCTGATCGTGCGGGCGATGCGCTGCGGCGTCGGCAGGTGGACGACCGCGCCGCCGACGTTGCCGCGGCGCACGGACACCAGGCCCTCGGTCTCCAGGATGCGCATCGCCTCGCGCACGGCCGGCAGGCTCACGCGGAACTCCGTGAAGAGGTGCTCCTGTCTCGGCAGGCTGTCCCCTTCGGTGAGCCGGCCCGAGAGGATGTCGTCACGCAGCTTCGCGGCGACGATCTCGGCGAGACGCGGCTGTCGTAGCTGTCGCACGCGTGCCTCTTCTCTCCTATGGTTACAGGGAACGGACGGAGCGCCGGACCGGCGCTCGCAACGCCGCGTGACACGCCGTTGTCAATCATACAATCATTGGGATCACAGCATAACTTCCCGCGAGGGCATCCCGACCTGCAGTTGGCGGCGCAGCACCTTGCCCACGTCGTTGCGGGGCATGGCCTCGATGGCGAAGAACGACACCGGCACCTTGTACGGGGCCAGATGCTCGCGGCACCAGGCGGCCAGCGCCTCGGCGTCCATCGCGCCGCCGGCGGGGACGATCCACGCGCAGGGCACCTCGCCGAGCCGCCGGTCGGGCACCCCCGCGACGGCCGCGTCGCGCACCCCCGGGTGGCGCCGCAGCACCTCCTCCACCTCGTCGGGGAAGATCTTGAGGCCACCTCGGTTGATCATGTCGCTGACCCGGCCCTCGATCCACAGGAACCCGTCGGCGTCGAGCCGGCCCACGTCGCCGGTGCGCAGGAAGCCGTCGAGCAGCCGGTCGGCGTCCTCGTCGCCCGCCACCGCGTACCCGCGCATGCGGTACGGCGAGCGGATGTGGATGTGGCCAGGCTCGCCGGGGGGCAGGTCGCGGTCGTGCTCGTCGAGGATGCGCACGTCCACGTCGTCGTAGGGACGGCCGGCCGCGCCGAGCTTCTCGGTGCCGTAGTTCCGGATGTCCTCGATCGTCCAGCCGACGACCTCGCCGCCCAGCTCGGTCTGTCCGTACGAGTTCAGCACGAGCACGCCGTAGCGGTCGTGGAAGCGCTGGGCGACGGCCGGGGAGAGCGGCGCGGTGATGGAGCGCACGATCCGCAGCGGCTCCAGGCTGTCGAGCCCGTCGTCGTCGGTCAGCATCGTGATCATGGCGGGGGCGAGCACCGTGGACGTCAGCCCGTGCTCGCGCACCGCGCGGGCGAACTCCTCCGGCGTGAACCGGTCGAGCAGCACCACGCCGAACCCGGCGCGGAACGAGAAGAGCGTGTTGAAGATCCCGGCCCACAGCGCCAGGGAGAGCGGGATCAGGTTGACCCGGAGCCTCGCCCGCGGCTCGCGCGGCCCGCTGTCGCGCCGGCGCAGCTTGCGCAGGCTCGCGTCGAGGGCGTCCAGCGTGCCGTCGTGGCGCAGCAGGACCGCCTTGGGCTTGCCCGTCGTGCCTGACGTGCGCAGCACCAGGGCGATGTCGCCGTCGTAGGTGGTCGCGTCGGCCGCCACGGGCCTGCGGGTGCGGGCGTTCCAGGTGGTCTCGTCGAACTCCACGACGCCGATGCCGCCGTCGCGCCCGTCGAGGTCGGCGGCTGTGCCCAGGATCAGGCAGACGGGGGTGTCGTCGATGAGGGCCGTCACCTCGTGGCCCGTCATGCGGTGGTTGACCGGCATGTAGACGGCGCCGGCCCGCCAGGCCGCGAACATCGCGACCACGCCCGAGGCGCCCGATCCGACGAGCGCCCCGACCGGATGGCCGGGCCGCACGCCGGCGCGTACCAGCTCGTCGGCGACCCGGGACACGGCGGCGCGCAGCTCGGCCAGGGTCAGGGTGCTGCTGGTCGAATGCACGACGGTGGCCTCGTCGAGCGCAGGCAGCTCATCGAGGAGCTCCGTCAGCGATCGCCCGGCCGGCCCTGCGGCCGGCCCGTCCCCCCGTGGAACGCTCGTGCTCATCTGCGTCCTCTCCATGAAACGCAATCATTACAAAGATAGTAACATCTACACGTAGGGCTGACGGGGCCGAAGAGTCCATCTTTATAATGCTTGTATGTATAGCGAGTATCCGGCCGTCGACGGCCTGGTCACGGGGCTGTCGGAGGGTGTGCTCTCCCTGCGCCTCGACGATCCGCGCCGGCGCAACGCGCTCAACGACCGCTCCATGCGCGGCGTCATCGACGCCCTGGAGCTGGCCCAGAACGACGAGCGGGTACGCGCCGTCCTCCTGTCGGGCGAGGGCCGCGACTTCTGCAGCGGCTTCGACATCGTGTCGCGCAACGCGGGCTCCGGCGGCAGGCCGCGCCCCGGCGCGATCCAGCGGCGGCTGCCGTCCCAGGCGCACCGGCTGATCCCGCAGCTGTGCGAGCTGCAGGTGCCGGTGGTGTGCGCGGTCACCGGGTACGCGGTCGGGATCGGGTTCCAGCTCGCGCTGGCCGCAGACTTCGTGGTCGCCGACACCACGGCCACCTTCTGGCAGCCGTTCATCACCCGGGGGATGACGCCCGACAGCGGCGCCACCTGGCTGACCGCCCGCGCGGTCGGCCCGCTGCGCGCCCGCCGCCTGCTCATGCTCGGCGAGCGGCTCGACGCCGCGACGGCGAGCGCGTGGGGGATCGTGCACGAGGTCGTCGAGCCGGGCCGGGCGGGCGAGGTGGCGGGCGAGCTCGCCGCCCGGCTGGCGGCGGGGCCGACGGTGGCGCTGGGCCTCACCAAGGCTCTGATCAACCAGGCCGCCGACGCCGCGCTGGCCGAGCAGCTGCCCGCCGAGGCGTTCGCGCTGGAGATCTCCTCCCGCAGCCAGGACTTCCGCGAGGGCCTGGGCGCCTTCGTGGACAAACGCGAGCCGAAGTTCACCGGGAGGTGACCGCCGTGGAGGAGGGGTCGATGCAGACCAAACAGTCGACGCGGGCCGAGGGTCCGGCGCAGGTCGGGGGGTCGATGGAGCGGGCGGCGGAGCGGACCGTGCCGCGCATGCTGATGGCCGGGGCCGAGAGGTTCGCCGACCGGCCGGCGGTGATCGACGGCGGGACCGAGCTGACGTACCGGGAGCTGCTGGCCAGAGCGCTGGAGGTGGCGCGCGGCGCCATCGCGCTGGGCGTCAGGCCCGGCGACCGGGTGGGCATCTGGGCGCCCAACACCCACCGCTGGGTGGTCGCCTCGCTGGGCCTGCACTGCGCCGGTGCGACCGTGGTCCCGCTCAACACCCGCTACCGCGGCCGCGAGGCCCGCGAGATCCTGGGCAGGGTCAGGGCCACGGCCGTCTTCCTGGACAACGGCTTCCTCGGCTACGACTACGCGGCCGCGCTGCGCGAGCGCGACGAGGACGAGCCCGCGCTCGACGGCCTCGCGGTCGTCGACATGCTGGACGGCGGCGACGGGCTGGGCTGGGCGGACTTCCTGGCCGGCGGCGCGGCGGTGAGCGAAGAAACCGCCCGCCGGACCGCGCTGGCGGTGGACCCGGACGACCTGAGCGAGATCATCTTCACCTCCGGCACCACCGGGCGGGCCAAGGGCGTGACCATCCCGCACGGCGCCTGCCTGGACCTGTACGCCTCGTACGGCCGGATCTGGGGGCTGCGGCCCGGCGACCGTTACCTGGTGTCGCTGCCGTTCTTCCACACCGGCGGCAACAAGGCCGGCATGATCACGAGCCTGATGAATGGGCTGACGATCGTGCCGCTGCCCGTGTTCGACCCGGCGGAGGTGCTGCGGATCGTCGAGTCCGTCCGCGTCTCGGTCATGAACGGGCCGCCCACCGTCTACTACGCGCTGCTGGAGAGCCCGGAGCGGGCCTCGCGCGATCTCGGGTCGCTGCGCGTGGCCGCCACCGGGGCGGCGGTGGTGCCGGTGGCGCTGGTCGAGCGGGCCCGTTCCGAGCTGCCGTTCGAGCACTTCATCACCGCCTACGGGATGACCGAGTGCTTCGGCACCGCGACCATGTGCCGCCAGGGCGACTCCGCCGACGTGATCGCCCGTACCAACGGGCGCGCGCTGCCCGGCATCGAGTTGCGGGTCGTGGACGCCGAGGGGCGTGACCTGCCGCCGGGCGAGCCGGGCGAGGTGCTGATCCGCGGCGCCAACGTGACGCCGGGCTACTGGGAGGACCCGGACGCCACGGCGCAGGCGATCGACCCCGGCGGCTGGCTGCACTCGGGCGACGTCGGCACGCTGGACGCCGACGGCAACCTCAAGATCACCGATCGGATCAAGGACCTCTTCTTCGTCGGCGGGTTCAACGTCTCGCCCGCCGAGGTCGAGCAGGCGCTGGCCCGCCATCCGGCCGTCTCGGAGGTGGCCGTGATCGGCGTGCCGGACGCCCGGCTCGGCGAGGTGGCCAGGGCGTACGTGGTGCGCCGCCGCGGCGCCGAGGCCACCGGCGAGGAGATCATCGCGTGGGTGCGGGAGCGGCTGGCCAACTTCAAGGTCCCCCGTACGGTCGAGTTCGTCGACGAGCTGCCCCGCAACGCCAGCGGCAAGGTGCTCAGGCGCGACCTGCGCGCCGCGCTCTGACCTTGGCCGACGCGACCTTCACAATTTCCCGTTGCCCATTGCCAAGGAGAGACCCTTGTGCCAGCCTTCTCTTACTAGGATTCAATCATAGATAAGATTGGATTGATGCAATGATAGGCCGACGGGCGAGGTGGGCGGCGCTGGCAGCCGCCCTGCTCGCGCTCCCGGCGTGTGGCGCCGCCGAGGAAGCCGGGACAGCAGGGGCGGCTGAGGCCCCGTACGTGATCATGGTGAGTGCCGGCAGCGACGCGGGCCCGGTCACCGACCAGCTCATCACCGGCGTGAACTCGGTCAAGGCCGGGGTCGAGACGGTCAACGAGGCCGGCGGGATCAACGGGCGGCAGATCAAGCTGATCGAGTCGCCGGACAACGCCAACCCGACCAAGGCGGTGTCCGGCCTGCGGGCGCAGCTCGCCAAGGAGAAGCCGGACGCCTACATCGTCACGGCGGGCACCCAGGTCAGCTCGGCGGTCGCGCCGATCCTGAACCAGAACAAGATCCTGTTCATGAACTCCGCCAACCTCGACGAGACGGCCGACCCGAAGCAGCACCCGCTGGCCTTCAACCTGGCCGCCTCCCCCCGCGTGGTCGTCGAGGACTACCTGCCCGTGTTCGAGGCCGAGGGCTACAAGAAGATCGGCATCCTGCACGGCAACTCCCCGTACGCCAAGACGTTCGGTGAGCTGGCCGAGACCGTGTTCAAGGAGAACGGCTACGAGGTCGTGGGCAACGTCGAGTACGACTCCGCCGCGCTCGACATGACCGCCCAGATCTCCGCGCTCCGCGACGCCGCCCCCGACGTGGTCGTCTTCAACGCCTACGGCGCCCCCACCGGCTACGTGCTCAAGGGCATGACCAAGCTGGGCTGGGACGTCCCGATGCTGGGCGAGACGTCGGTCGCCTCCACCCCGCTGGTCACCCAGGAGCCGCCGGACGGCCTGCTCGGCCTGCCCGAGGTCAAGAACCTCAAGATCGAGGTGAACGCGGCCACGGTCTACGACCCGGCGGCGGAGGCCACGAACAAGGCGGTCGAGAAGATGAAGGCGCTCGGCGGCATCAAGGGCGCGATGGTCAACGTCCTGGGCTACGACGGAGTCCTGCTCATCGCCGCCGGAGCCAAGAGCGCCGGCAGCACCGACGCCGCGGCCATCGCCAAGGCGCTGGAGGACCCGAAGGTCAACGGCAACGCGGGCACCGCCGTCTACGGCAGCTACCCGTACTCGGCGGACTCGCACGAGCCCAAGCTGCCGCGCGGCACCCACACGTTCGTGCCGCCCGCCCCGATCGTCAACGGCCAGATGGGCGCGTCCAAGTGACGCTGATCTACGCGGGGCTGTCGCTGGGAGCCGTGTACGCGCTCGTGGCCATCGGTTACAACATCGTCTTCGTGGCCTCGCGGTCGTTCAACTTCGCGCAGGCCCAGCTGATGATGATCGGCGCTTTCGTCGCCTACGCCGGCCACGTCACGTTCGGGCTCCCAGCGGTCGCCGTCATCGTCCTGGCGATGGTCGTGGTCATGGTCATCGCCGCGATCGAGGAGCGCATCGCGGTCAGGCCCGTCGCGGACCACCAGACCCAGCTGATCACCACGCTCGGGTTCGGCACGGTCCTGACGGGCCTGGCCCAGCTCATCTGGGGCACGCAGCCGCTGGAGGTGCCGTTCATCGGCTCCAAGGAGGCGATCACCCTCGCCGGCGGCCGGGTCTACACCTTCGAGATCGGCCTGATCGTCATGGCCGTGGTGCTCGTGGTCGGCATCCACCTCTACACCCGCAGGCGGCTCAACGGCCTGGCCGTCGTGGCCATGTCGCAGGACGCCGAGGCGGCGGTGCTGCGCGGGGTCAACGTGCGCATGCTCGCCTTCTCCGCGTTCGCGGTCACCGGGCTGCTCGCCGGGCTGATGGGCTTCTTCATCGGCCCCAAGACGTTCGCGGTCGCGACGCTCGGCTCCGCGCTGGCGCTGAAGGGCTTCGTGGCGCTGGCCATCGGCGGCTTCGGCAGCTTCTACGGCGGCCTGGCCGGCGGCTTCACCGTCGGACTGGTGGAGGAGCACGCGGCCCGCTACCTCGGCTCGGAGTTCAGCAACCTGAGCGTCTTCGCGATCCTCCTGCTGGTGCTGATGATCCGGCCCACCGGGCTGTTCGGCAAGGTCCAAGAACGGATGGTGTGACGACGATGAAGGCGTGGACCGCCCTCCGGGCGGTGCCGTCGTGGGCGTACCCGGCGCTGCTGGGAGTCCTGCTGCTGGCGCTGCCCTTCCTGGGCGCGGGCTACGGGCTGACCCGGCAGGTGGAGCTGACGCTCATCATGGCGCTCATCGTCAGCGGCCTGAACCTCTCGCTCGGGTACGCGGGCCAGCTCGCCATCGGGCAGGTGGCCATGTACGCCGCGGGCGCCTACACGGCGGCCATCCTGTCCAAGGCCGGAACCACCGACCTGCTGGTCCACCTGGTCGCGGCCGGGCTGGCGGCGCTGGTCGTGGGCATCCTCACCGGCATCCCCGGGCTGCGGCTGGGCTCCTGGTCGCTGGCCATGACGTCGTTCTTCCTGGTGCTGCTCGTCCCCGACGTGGTGACGATCCTGGAGGAGCACACCGGTGGCGCGCACGGCCTGTCCGGCATCCCCGCCGCGACGCTGTTCGGCTACCAGCTCGCGCCGGAGGACTTCTACTTCTGCGTGGTCGCGGTCGCCATCCTGTGGTTCGCCGCCTTCCGCAACATCGTGGCGTCCCGGCACGGCATCGCCTTCCAGGTGCTCAAGCAGAGCCCGGTGCTGGCGTCCTCGGTCGGCATGTCCATCTTCCGCACCAAGCTCGCCGGGTACGCGATCGGCGCCATCCCGGCCGGCCTCGCGGGAGCGCTCTTCGCCAACCTGGACCTGTTCGTGTCGCTGGACGCCTTCACCTTCCACGTCGCGACCGGCGCCCTGGCCGCCTCCATCCTGGGCGGCTCGGTCAGCGTGTACGGGGCGCTGATCGGCGCGGGCGTCGTCGAGTACGGCACCTCGCAGTCGACCAGCTTCCAGGAGTACTCGCTGGTCTTCTTCGGCCTGTTCCTGCTGATCGGCGGCGTGCTGATGAGCGGCGGCCTGGCGGGCGCGGCCCGCAAGCTGGTCGCCAGGCTCGACCGGGCGGCCGGCGTGACCCGGGGGGACGCCGCCGAGGCGCCGACGCGGCTCGGCCGCATCGCCGGCGGCACGCTGGAGGTCACCGGCGTGACCAAGGCCTTCGGCGGCAACCAGGCGCTCGCCGGCGCGGCGCTGCGCGCCGAGCCCGGCCGCGTCACCGCGCTGATCGGCCCCAACGGCTCCGGCAAGACCACGCTGCTCAACCTCGTCTGCGGCTACTACCGCAGGGACGCCGGCACCATCACGCTGGACGGCAAGGAGATCGGCACGGCCGCGACGCACCGCATCGCCCGGCTGGGCGTGGCGCGGACGTTCCAGACGCCGCTGATCCCGCCCGGCATCACCGTCAGGGACGTGGTGGCCTCGGGCCGCTACGCCGCCGACCCCGCCTCCTTCGGCGGGGCGATCCTGCGCAGCCGGCGCTTCCGGCGCGTGCAGCGGCGCGACCGCGACCGGGCCGCCGAGGCGCTCGCGCTCGTCGGGCTGACCCACCTGGCCGACACCGAGGCGGTCACGCTGCCGCTCGGCATGCGCCGGCTGCTGGAGGTCGCCCGGGCGCTGGTCGCCGAGCCCAAGGTGCTGCTGCTCGACGAGGTGGCCTCCGGACTGGACGAGGCCGAGGTCGAGACGCTCGCCGCGCTCATCCGCCGGATCCGCGACGCCGGCTGCACGGTCATCCTGGTCGAGCACAACTTCGGCCTGGTGCTGTCGCTGGCCGACGAGATCGTGGTGCTGGCCCGCGGCTCCGTGCTCGCCTCCGGCACCCCCGCCGAGATCGAGGCCGACCCTCGGGTCCGCGACGAATACCTCGGCGTGAACGACGAGGACGACGCGGTGCCCGCGGGGAAGGAGGAAGGCGTATGAGCGACGCCCTGCTGTCCGTGGCGAACCTCGCCACCGGCTACGGCGACCTGCGCGCGGTCTGGGACGTCTCGTTCGAGGCCAGGCCGGGACAGGTCACCGCGCTGCTCGGCCGCAACGGCTCCGGCAAGACCACCACGCTGCGCGCCGTGGCCGGGCTCAACCCGCTGCACGGGGGCGAACTGGTCTACGACGGCCGCCCGCTGGCCCAGATCTCCGCCCACGCCCGGGTCAAGCTCGGGATCAGTTACGTCCAGGAGGGCAAGCGGGTCTTCCGGGAGCAGACCGTACAGGAGAACCTGCTCCTCGGCGGCTACAGCCTGGGGCTGCGGCGCCGGGCGCTGGAGGGCGAGCTGGCCCGCATCCACGAGCTCTTCCCGATCCTGCGCGACAAACGCGACTCCCCGGCGGGCTCGCTGTCCGGCGGGCAGCAGCAGATGGTGGCCATCGGGCAGGCGTTGATGGCCAGGCCGCGCCTGCTCATGCTCGACGAGCCGTCGGGCGGGCTGGCGCCGTCGGTGGTGGCCGAGGTGATGGCCAGGGTGGCCGAGCTGAAGGCGTCGGGCCTGGCGATCGTGCTGGTCGAGCAGGCGGTCGAGGCGGCCGTCGAGATCGCCGACCACGTGACGGTGATCGACGTCGGCAAGGTCGTGGTGAGCTCGCCGGTGGCCGAGATCGACGACCTGGAACGGATCAAGGACGCCTGCATGGGCAGGTGACGTGAGAGAGGAAGTCGACACATGGACAGCGGGGACTTCGCCGCCGTTCTGAGCACCGTACGGAGTTTCGTACGCGACGTCGTGGTGCCCGCGGAGGAGGTCGTCGAGGAGACCGACGAGATCCCCGAGCGGATCCGCGCGGCCGCCGCGGAGATGGGCCTGTTCGGCTACACCATCCCGGAGGAGTACGGCGGCCTGGGCTGCGACGCCGAGCAGGACGCCCGCCTGGCCATGGAGCTGGGCTACACGACCCCGTCGTTCCGCTCGATGTTCGGCACCAACAACGGCATCGCCGGCCAGGTTCTGGTCAACTTCGGCACCGAGCGGCAGAAGGCCGCGTTCCTGCCCCGGATGGCGGCGGGGGAGTGCGTGGCGTCGTTCGCGCTGACCGAGCCGGAGGCCGGGTCCGACCCGAGCGGCCTGCGCACCCGCGCCGTGCGCGATGGCGACGACTACGTCATCGACGGTCACAAGCGCTTCATCACCAACGCGGACCGGTCGGACCTGCTCATCGTGTTCGCCCGTACCGGGGAGGCCGGGCCGAAGGGCATCTCGGTCTTCGCCGTGGACACCGCCACGCCGGGCGTCACCGTGGGCCCGAGGGACAAGAAGATGGGGCAGCGCGGCTCCCACACGAGCGAGATCCACTTCGACGGCGTCCGGGTGCCGGCCTCCCGGCTGATCGGCGAGGTGGAGAACGAGGGGTTCGCCGCCGCCATGCGCTCGCTGGCCAAGGGCCGGCTGCACATCGCCGCCTGCTGCGTCGGCCTGGCGCAGCGGCTGGTCGACGAGAGCGTCCGGTACGCCGCTTCCGCCAAGCAGGGCGGCACCGTCATCGGCGCCTTCCAGCAGGTCCAGGCGATGATCGCGGATTCGCAGACCGAGCTGATGGCGGGCCGCGCGCTCGTGCTCTCGGCCGCCCGCGCCTACGACGACGGCACCGACCGGCGGATCGGGCCGTCCAGTGCGAAGCTGTTCTGCAGCGAGATGGCCGGCCGGGTCGCCGACCGCGCCGTCCAGATCCACGGCGGCAGCGGTTACATGCACGGCGTGCCGGTCGAGCGCTTCTACCGCGACGCCCGGCTCTACCGCATCTACGAGGGGACCAGCGAGGTGCAGAAACTGATCATTGCCAGGAACCTGATCCGCGAGGGAGCAGCCCGGTGACCTCCTCCCGTGACGCCGTGATCTGCGAGCCGGTGCGCACGCCGATCGGCCGCTACGGCGGCTCGCTCAAGGCGCTCACCGCCCCCGAACTGGGCGCCCAGGCGCTGCGCGGGCTGCTCGCCCGCACCGGCGTCCAGCCTGAGGCGATCGACGACGTGGTGCTCGGCCACTGCTACCCGACCAGCGAGGCCCCGGCCATCGGCCGCGTGGTCGCGCTGGACGCCGGGCTGCCCGTCACCGTGCCCGGCCTCACCGTCGACCGGCGGTGCGGCTCGGGCCTGCAGGCGATCCTGTACGCGGCCAGGGAGGTCGCCACGGGCAACGCCGACGTGATCGTGGCGGGCGGCGTCGAGAGCATGAGCAACGCCGCCCACTTCTCCTTCGACCTGCGGTGGGGCGCCCGGCAGGGCGGGGCCGTGCTGCACGACAGCCTGGAACGCGGCCGGGTCACCGCGGGCGGCCGCCACCACCCGGTCCCCGGCGGGATGCTGGAGACGGCGGAGAACCTGCGCCGCGAGTACGCGATCACGCGCGAGGAGCAGGACGCGCTCGCCCTGCTGTCGCACCAGCGGGCCGTCGAGGCGCAGCGCGACGGCCGCAGCGCCGAGGAGATCATCCCGGTGACGGTGCCGGTCAAGGGCGGCGAGGCCACCGTGGACCGCGACGAGCACCCGCGCGCCGACACCACGCTGGAGTCGCTGGCCCGGCTGCGCCCCATCCGCGCCGCCGCGGACCCGGAGGCGACGGTCACCGCCGGCAACGCCAGCGGCCAGAACGACGCCGCCGCGCTCTGCGTCGTCACCACCGCGGACCGGGCCGAGGCGCTCGGCCTGCGGCCGCTGGTGCGGCTGGTGTCGTCGGGGGTCGGCGCGGTCGAGCCGCACCGGATGGGCATCGGACCGGTCCCGGCCACCAGGATCGCGCTCGACCGGGCCGGGCTGCGGCTGTCCGACCTGGACGTCATCGAGCTCAACGAGGCGTTCGCCGCCCAGGCGATCGCGGTCATGCGCGAGTGGCGGTTCGGCGAGAAGGACCTGGAGCGCACGAACCCGCGCGGCTCGGGCATCTCACTCGGCCACCCGGTGGGCGCCACCGGCACCCGCATGGTCGGCGCCCTCGCCCGCGAGCTGCACCGCCGCGAACAGCGCTACGGCCTGGCCACCCTGTGCGTCGGCGGCGGCCAGGGCATCGCCGCCGTCTTCGAGCGGATCACCTGACCCTGGGCGGGGGGGGGGGGGGGGGGGGGGGGCGGCGCCCCCCCCCCCGGGGGGGGGCGGGGGGGGGGGGCCGGGCCCCTTTCAGTCCTGCGGGTAGTAGAGCGTGATCGTCTCGGCCACCACGGCCGGCTTC
>NZ_JAPNNL010000240.1 GCF_027620315.1 Nonomuraea corallina
GCCCGTCGTGCGGCGCGCTGGCCGTGTACGACGGCGCCTTCACCGGCCGCCGCGTTCCGGGCCGTGGGGTGACCACGGCGCTGCTGGAGCGCCACGGCGTCCGGGTGTTCGGCGAGGACCGCGTCGAGGAGGCCGCCGCCTACCTGGAGTCGCTGGAGCCCTGACGCGCCCGTCCGGGGAAGCGGCGGCGGGCGCCGCTCCCCCGTCCCGCGGGTCAGCGGGTGGTGGCGTGGTGGTGCCCGGCGTCCGCCCCGGGGTCCGCCTCGGCGTGCGCCCGGAGCGGGGCCCCGGCGCGGGCGGCCGTGGCGCCCGGCAGGCTCCGGTCGTAGGCGTACGTCACCGCCGAGTGCACGATCGCGCCGGTGTTGACCAGCAGCGCCTCGGTGCTGACGTTGGCGGTCGTGTCGCAGGACCGGTGGTAGCAAGGGTCGTAGGCGACGCCCGCGGTTCCGCCGTACTGCCGGGCCTCCTCCTCGGTCTTCACGCCCTCGGCGCCGGTGAACAGGCCGCCCGACGGGATGCCGGCCTCGATGAACGGCCCGTAGTCGGAGCGGCCGTCGAAGTCGGTGCCGCCGTGCGGCAGTCGCAGGGCGTCGAAGTAGCGCTCGAAGGTGGCCTCGATCTCGTCCGAGCCGGGCGGGCCCGCGGGCTCGCCGATCGCGTCGGAGTCGTCGCCGTCGTAGATCTTGTAGGCGTAGTTCGGCGAGCCGATCATGTCGAAGTTCAGGTACAGCTTGATCTTCGCGCGCTCCGCGGGAGCCAGATTCGCCACGTAGTGCTCCGAGCCGATCAGGTTCAGCTCCTCGGCGCCCCACCAGGCGAAGCGCAGCTTGTTGACCGTCGGCAGCTTGGCCACCAGCAGGGCGGTCTCCAGGATGCCCGCGCTGCCGGTGCCGTTGTCGTTGATGCCGGGCCCGGCGGTGACGCTGTCGAGGTGCGCGCCGAACATGACGACCTTGCCCGGGTCGCCGGACCGGGAGTCGGCGATCACGTTGGAGGTGGTGCGGATCTCGCTCTCGGTGTCGGTGGCCAGGCGCACCACGGTGGTCGCGGCGGCCAGGTCCGCGCCGACCTCGAAGCTCGCGCCGACCACCGGGATGGTCACCGTCGGCTCGCCGAGCGTGCCCTGCACGGTGGCGGTGCGGCCCTCCTGGCCCTCGTTGAAGATGATCACGCCTGCGGCCCCCGCCGCCTGGGCGTTCTCCGCCTTGACCCGGAAGTCGCAGCCGCCGCGCTGGATCAGGGCGATGTTGCCGGGCGTGAAGCCGGCGAAGTCCGCCGCCTCGCAGCCCGAGGTCGAGCCCGGGGCGGCGGGCGGCGGGAGCAGCAGGTCCACGTTCTGCAGGGTCGCGGTCACGTCCCCGGCGCCGGAGTACGTCATGGTCGCGAACTCGCCGACCGAGCTGCCGTCCGGCGGGGTCGGGGCGTAGGTGCGCGGGTTCGGCGAGATCCGCGCCATCGTGGCCGTCGAGTTCTCGATGAAGAACGGGAACTCGAACGACTGGATGGTCACCTTGTATCCGGCCTTACGCAGCTTGTCCGCCACGTAGTCGCGCGAGGCGTCGTACCCGGGCGTGCCGGAGGCGCGGGTGCCGCCGTTGGCGTCGGCGATCCGCTGGAACGCCTCCAGGTGGCGGATCACCGGCTGGGCCTTGACCGACCCGGCCAGGCGCCTCGGATCGGGGTCCGCCTGTGCCGGGGCGACGAGGGTGAGAGGAAGGGCGAGGGCCGCCGCCAGGGTGCCGGCTCGGGCCACGCCCTTGGGGAGGTGGAAGCGCATTCGGCTCCTCCGCAAGGAATCTGGTTGGGACTGTTTCCCCTGATTCAAGTTGCTGTGGCACGTTAACCAGAGGAAGCCACCCTGAGAAGGCCCAGATATCCGCCGCAGGTCAGCCACCCTCGCGGGAACCATAAGATCGTGCGGAGGAGGTGAGCCCACGGTGCTCAGGGCGATTTTCAAGACCGAGGCGGGCAGCACCACGCTGCTGCTCGCCGCCACCGTCCTGGCCATGCTGTGGGCCAACTCGCCGTGGGGCGACACCTACGAGGCGTTCTGGCACATCCCGGTCGGGCTGACGTTCGGCGACGCCACGTTCTCCCTCGACCTGCGCCACTGGGTGAACGACGGGCTGATGGCGATCTTCTTCTTCGTCATCGGCCTGGAGATCTCCTACGAGATGCGCCTCGGGCAGCTGCGCGACCGCCGGCTGATCGCCGTGCCCGCCCTCGCGGCGCTCGGCGGGCTGATCGTCCCCGCGGGCATCTACCTGATGCTCAACGCGGGCGGCCCCGGCGCCGTCGGCTGGGGCGTGCCGATCGCCACCGACACCGCGTTCGTGCTGGGACTGCTCGCCGTGGTCGGGGCGCGCTGCCCGGACCCGCTGCGGGCCTTCCTGCTCACGCTGGCGATCGTCGACGACGTGCTCGCCATCATGATCATCGCGATCTTCTACACGGCGAGCCTCTCGGTCCCCGCGCTGGTCACCGCCGCCGGGCTGCTCGCCGCGATCATGCTGCTGCGCTGGCTGCGGATCTGGCGCGCGCCCGCGTACATCGTGCTCGGCTTCGCGCTCTGGGTGGCGACGCTGGAGAGCGGCGTACACCCGACGCTGGTCGGGATCGCGCTCGGCGTGCTGGTGTTCGTCTACGCGCCCAGCGACCAGAAGCTCATGCGGGCGGGCGAGGCGGTGCAGGAGCTGACGTACGCGCCCAACCCGCGGGCCGCCATGGAGGCGACGCGGCTGGTGCGCATGTCCGTCTCGGTCAACGAGCGGCTGCAGCTGCGGCTCCATCCGTGGAGCAGCTACGTGATCGTGCCGATCTTCGCGCTGGCCAACGCCGGGATCCGGCTGGACAGCGAGACGCTGAGCGCCGCGATGACCTCGCCCATCTCCATCGGGGTGGCGCTGGGACTCGTCGCCGGCAAGCTGCTGGGGATCACCCTCGGCACCTGGCTGCCGCTCCGGCTCAACTGGGGCGTTCTGCCGGGCAACCTGGTGTGGGGCCAGCTGCTGGGCGGCGCGGCGGTGTCCGGCATCGGGTTCACCGTCTCGCTGTTCATCGTGGAGCTGGCCTTCGAGGACCCGCTCCTGATCAGCGAGGCCAAGATCGGCATTCTCGCCGGCTCGATCACGTCGGCCCTGCTCGGCTGGATCATCTTCAAGCTGGCGTGGAACCGGGGCGGCGTCTGCGCCCCGCCCGGCGTCCCCGCCGAGCCGGCGGAGGACCTGCCGGAGGTGCTCAGCATCCCGGTCGGCCCGGACGACCACGTGCGCGGCCCGGCCGACGCGGCCGTCACCGTCGTCGAGTACGGCGACTTCGAGTGCCCCTACTGCGGGCGGCTCCACCCGATCCTGGAGGAGCTGCGGCGACGCCATCCCGACGTGCGGTTCGTGTTCCGTCACTTCCCGCTGCGCCAGATGCACCCCCGCGCGATGCCCGCCGCGCTGGTGGCCGAGGCGGCGGCCCGCGACGGCAGGTTCTGGGAGATGCACGACCTGCTCTACGCACAGCGGCAGGCCCTCGGCGACGAGGATCTCGCGCGTTACGCCGCCGAGCTGGAGGTCGACCTGTCGGCCCCCATCGCCCCCCGCGCCGCCAGGATCGAGCGCGACGAGCGTTCAGGGTTGGAGAGCGGCGTACGGGGCACTCCGACCCTGTTCATCAACGGCGTACGGTACCGGGGCAGACTGGACCTGGATCCGATCATCGAAGCGGTGCGGCGAGCGCGCCCCCCGGCCGCCCCTCAGCGCCCGGCCCCCTGACGAACGGAGATCGCGGCTTGACCTCCTCCTGGAACCTCCTCAACATCGCTCTCGCCGTCACGCTGTGCGTGGTGCCCATGGTCGGCATCGTGCTCACGGCCATGGGCCGGCGCGTCCACGGCCGCGCCGCGACGCTCGGCCTGCTCGGCTGCGTCGCGCTCCTGCTGCAAGGGGTGCTGCACCTCGGCCAGACGCTGTTCCTCAACATGATCGTGCAGAGCGTCGGCCTGTCCGGGGCGGCCGGCGTCATGGCGGTGCTGGCGCTGCTGTCGTTCGTGCTGACGCTGACCGGCCTCAGCCTGCTGATCTGGGCCGTGGTCGCCCGCCGCCCCGGGATGACCCCGCAGCCCGCCGCACCCGCCTGGCAGCAGCCGCAGGCCGGCCCTCAGCAGCCGGGGCCTCATCAGCCCGGCTGGGCTCCGCAGCCGGGTTCCCAGGCGGGCCCGTACCGGAGCCCGCAGCCGCATCCCTATCAGGGAGACCCCTCGTCCTGACCCGCCAGATACTCCTGCCAGGTGATCTTCCCGGCGGGACCGGCGGGCGTGGTCAGGTGCCCGGCCCGGAAGGCCCGCCCCAGCCTGCCCGGCACGCGCATCCGCAGCAGCGGCCGGCGCGAGCGGCGGGAGTCCAGCCACAGCCGGGCCGCCTCCGCCATGGTCAGCACCTCCGGCCCGCCGTACTCCTCGACCTCACCCGACGGCCCCCGCCTGATCAGCGACGCCAGGTGCCCGGCCACGTCACGCACGTCCACCGGCTGGACGGGAATCCCCGGGTCGGCCACCACCGCGCCCAGGCGGGCCATCCCGGCGAGGATCTCCGCCGCGAACTCGTGGAACTGCGTCACCCGCAGCGTCGTCCACGGCACCCCGCCGTCCCGGACGAGCCGCTCGGCCGCCAGCTTGGTCCGGTAGTAGCCCCACGGCACCCGGTCCACGCCCACGATCGAGAGGTAGATCAGCTGCCCGGTCCTCGTCGCGCGGGCCCCCGCCAGCAGCGCGCCGGTCCCGTCCAGCTCCACCCGGCGCGTGTAGCGGCCCCGGTAGGGCGCCGACGCCAGGTGGACGATCGCGTCCGAATCGGCCACCGCCCCGGCCACGCCCCGCCCCGTGGCCAGGTCCGCGACGGCCCACCGCACCCCACCCGCGTCCGCCCTCCGGGTACGGCTGAGCGCCCGTACCTCGAACCCCTCGGCCGCCAGCCGGGCCGTCACCGCCCGGCCGAGCCGCCCGCTCGCTCCCGTCACCACCACTGATGTCATGAGGAACGGACGGGACAAAGCCAACGAATGTGACAACCTTGGAGACACTTCCCATCGCCGCTGGTTCGAGGGACTCATGAACCCAGATCACCCCCGCCGCCCCGACCCCGACATGACGATCAGGCATCGCCGGGACGCCCCCGCCCCGCCGCCGCGACGCCGGGACACGCCCCCGGACCAGGCGAGCACGACCCCGTCCGGGAAAACCGCGCCGTCCCAGGACAGCGACCGGACGCAGAGCCTCGACTACACGCCCGACCTGCTGCCGGACGTCGCGTACGAGCCCAGCCGGACGGCCAGGCGGGGCTGGCGGTGGCTGTACGTGGTGGGCGGGCTCCTGCTGCTGGTGGTGGCGGTGGCCGTGGCGGTGCTGCTCTCGGCGAGCTCCTAGGCCCGGGTGAAGTCCATCGTCCAGTTGGTCTCCCAGGTCCGCTCGCCGTCGACGGAGAACGCCTGCTCCCACCGGCACGCGTCGGGCCCGAGCACGGTCCACAGGAACCGGCAGCGCACCGGCCTGCCTTCGTGCGCGTCGTCGGCGTAGAACTCGCCCCGATCCCCGTCGAAGCCGCCCACCATCGGAGGCAGGCCGAGCGTGCCGGTGCGGCTGTCGGCCCAGTAGATGGACCACAGCCGCGTGGCCGGGTCGTACAGGCGCAGCGTCAGCCCGCTGAAGCCGCGGGTCGGGAAGCGGATCTCGTCGACGTTCGCGCCGCCGCCGAAGTGGCGGGTGCAGACCGACCTGCCGGGGAACTCGTCCCAGTCGTCGCTGCCGGCCAGCCGCTTGACGAGACGGCGGTTGACCACGTCCCAGGTGCCGATGAGGAAGTCGAAGTCGTTCATACGCCGACCTTACGGACGGGTCACTGACATGTAGTGTCAGTGACGTGCGTGCCTCCCGCCTCGTCTCGATCCTGCTGCTCCTGCAGACCCGGGGCCGGATGACGGCCCAAGAGCTGGCCGACCGGCTGGAGGTTTCGGTCCGTACGATCTACCGCGACGTGGAGTCGCTGCACGCCGCGGGCATCCCGCTCTACGGCGACGCCGGCCCGAGCGGCGGCTACCGCCTGCTCGACGGCTACCGCACCAGGCTGACCGGGCTGACCGCCGACGAGGCCGAGTCGCTGTTCCTGGCCGGGCTGCCGGGCCCGGCGGCCGAGCTCGGGCTGGGCACGGTGGTGGCGGCCGCCCAGCTCAAGCTGAGGGCCGCGCTGCCGGTGGAGCTGCGCGACCGGGCCGGCCGGATCCAGGAGCGGTTCCTGCTCGACGCCCCGGGCTGGTACCGGGACTCCGAGCCGCTCACCCACCTGCCGGCGGTGGCCGAGGCGGTGTGGAACGAGCACCCGCTGCAGGTCCGCTACCGCCGCTGGCGGGCGCCTCAGGAGGTGGAGCGCCGCCTGGAGCCGTACGGGCTGGTGGTCAAGGCCGGGCGCTGGTACCTGGTGGCCCGCTGCGGCGCCGACGTGCGCACGTACCGGGTGTCGCAGATCCTGGAGCTGCAGCCGCTGCCGGGCCGGATCGCCCGGCCGGAGGGCTTCGACCTGGCCGCTCACTGGCGGGACTACCTGGCGGAGTTCGAGGCCCGGCTGCGGTGGGGCGAGGCGGTGGTCCGGCTGTCGCCCGCCGGTCTGGAAGGGCTGCGCGACCTGATGACGCCGGGCGTGGTGGCGGCGGCGAAGCAGACCGCCGGGCCGCCCGACGAGGAGGGCTGGACCACGGTGACGCTGCCCATCGAGTCGATCGGGCACGCGGTTCCCGAGTTCCTCCGGCTGGGCGCGGACGCCGAGGTGCTCTCTCCCGTGGAGCTGCGCGAGCGGATCGCCGCCACCGCCGAGCTGGTCGTGCGCCGCTATCGCGGCGGGACCGCCGGATGACCCGGTGCCCGGCTCCGGCGGGCGGGCCGCCGGTCAGACCCTGGTCGGCAGCGGCCCGCCGTGGTACGTCATCGCGTCGGCGAAGGCGGTGAGCAGGTCCACCTCTCCCCCTTCGGCCTCCGCGTACTCCCGGTGCAGGTTGAGCACCAGCCGCTCGGCGTCGTCCCACCCGGCGAACTCGCCGAGGTCGGCCCCCTGCGCCGCCGCCAGAGGGGTGAGCCCGCCCGCGCGCCCCTCCCGCGCGACGTCGAGCACGAACCGGTAGTAGCGTTCGTGCGCCGCCAGGATCCCCGGCAGCGACGCCGCGCCGGCCAGCGGCCCGTGCCCCGGCACCACGTGCTCGGCCCCGAACGCCGCCAGCCAGTCCAGCGACTCCAGCGCGCCTCGTACGGACCCCATCATGACCAGCGGCGTCAGCCCGTTGAAGAGCAGGTCGCCGGTGAACAGCACCCGCTCCTGCGGCAGCCACGCCACCACGTCGCCCGGCGTGTGGGCCGGATGGCCGGGATGGCGCAGCTCGACCCGCCGCCCCCCGGCGTACACGGTCACCTCGTCGCGGATGGCCACGTCCGGGACCCGCCGGGTGACGTTCCCCCAGTCGGGCACCGGCGTCCAGAACGGCGGGCAGCCGTCGATGGCGATGTCGGCCAGCAGCGCCTCCCGCATCGCCTCGTGCCCGAACAGGACGGCGCTCCCGGGAAGCAGGCTGTTGCCGTACGCGTGGTCGCCGTGCTGATGGGTGTTGACCGCCATCCGCACCGGCGCGCCCCCGGTGGCCTCGTCCACCGCGCCGAGGAACCGCCGGGTCCGCTGCTCGGTCGCGCACGTGTCGACCACGAACACCGCCCCGTCACCGGCGACGGCGCCGGCGTTGTTGACCCACCAGGTCCCGTCCGGCTGCACCCACGCGAACACCCCGTCCACGACCTGGTGCAACCGCGCCTCTTCGAGCCGACTGTCCATGTTCCTCCCATCGGGCCGCGCTGACGCCTGTCCTCTCCGGCGTACCACCCGGCGACCGCGACCGCGCGCCGTTCGCCGAACCGGGCGGCGCGGATCCCGTCCGGCGGTAGCGGCCGGGGCGGTCCATACGGCAAAGTGAAACAGCGTTTCCCTAGGAGGTCTTGACGTGCGTTATGTGATCATCGGCTGCGGCAACGTCGGCATGGAGCTGGCCCGCCGCTGGACCGCCGCGGGCCATCAGGTGACCGGGACCACCACCACGGCCGGGCGGGTGGAGGAGCTCGGGGAGGTCTGCTCGCAGGTGGCGGTCCTGCGGGGCAGCGACCGCGCGGCGGTGGAGCGGGTGACCGAGGGCGCCGACGCCGTCGTCCTGACCGTGAGCCCGCGCCTGGACCGTTCGTTCGACGCGGCTCAGCGGGTCGCCGAGTACGCGGACACGCTGACCGCCAGCGCCCGCACCGCCGCCGCGGCGCATCCCCGGGTGGTCTTCACCAGCTCGGTGTCCGTGTACGGCGCCGGCACGGGCGACGTGGTGGACGAGGACACGCCCGTCACCGGCGACCCGGACGCCTCGCCGCGCAACTTCGCCGAGGCGGAGGCCGCCGTGCTCGCCACCGCCGGCGGCGCGGTCGTCCGCATCCCCGACGTGTACGGGCACCCGCGCGACATGGACTACCCGGCCCGGGTGAAGCTGGCCCACGAGCTGCTCGGCGGGAGCGTCCCCTTCTCCGCCGACGCGCTGCTCTACCGGATCGACTACCGGGACGCGGCCGCCGCCCTGGACTTCGTGGTCAGCCGGGGGCTCACCGGGATCTACAACGCCGTCCCCGACGGCGAGGCGCCCCGGACGAACGCGGAGGTGTTCGGCGAGATCTGCGCCGCCGGAGGGTGGCCGCCGCTGACCTTCCGCGGCGAGATCAGGACGCCGACGGTGCCGGTGAGCTCGGCCAGGCTCCGCGCCGAAGGCTTCGTCTTCGGGCACTGACCGGGGGCGCCGCTCGCCGAGCGGTGGGGGTGAAAGGTGGAGCTATGGGGATTCGAACCCCAGACCTCTTCCATGCCATGGAAGCGCGCTACCAACTGCGCCATAGCCCCTGGTCGCCGCTCGCAAGCGGGCCTCGGAGAGCATATAGCCATCTCCGCCATTCGCCTAATCACGCCGAGACGGCGGGGAAGGGGCCGCTCGCGTGAGGCGGTGGCGACAGGGAAGGGGG
>NZ_JAPNNL010000241.1 GCF_027620315.1 Nonomuraea corallina
GCATCCGGCGGCGGCGCGGGACGGGCGTCCGATCGCTGCACGGTCCTCTCCTGTCCTGGCGGGTCACCCGGTCACGGCTGGTCGCCCTCGTCGATGGCCTCCATGGCGGCACTGTCGAGGGTGGCCACGATCCACGCCTGCAGCTCCAGCTCGGCCGCCTCGGCGGCCTTCTGCCAGCGCTCCTTGCGTTCGGCGACGACGTCCATGCGGACGAGGGAGACGTCCTTGCCCGGGAGCTCGCCGTTCCGGCCGGCCCTGATCCTGCTGCGCAGCTCGTTGCGCGACCAGCCGCCCAGCTCGGCCCGGGTGAGCCAGGTGTCCTGCTCCTCCGGGGGCAGCCCGGCCACCTCCGCGTGGTGCTGGAAGCTGAGCTTGGCCCGGCGCCGGCTCTGCGGGAACTTCCTGGCGATCCAGGCGTAGTTGCGCAGGGTCTGGTAGTCGAGCGAGGTCTCGGTGATGGCCCGTTTGTAGCGGTCGGGATAGTGGGTCTGTCCGTAGATGAGCCAGTCCCCCAGCCACCAGGCGGACGAATCGGCGATCAGATACATCTGCCGCCCCAGATGCCGCCATTCGGACAGCGGCAGGCCGGGAGGCAGCGACAGGCTGGTGCGCCGCGTTATGGCGCGTCCGTAGGGCGAGGGCCGGCCGTTCTGGCCGTTGTGGAGAGTCGTCGTCGGTGCGTCCTGTCCGTCCCCGTTGGCTCGTGTCTCGTTCGTCCCCCGGCGGGTGGCTCCGAGCGGCGCACGCTCTGCCGTGCGCGTCCGGCGGTCTACTCCGTCCGGCATCTACACCTCACAGTGTTCTGGCTAGGTGGCTTCCGGGATCCCCGTTGTGCGGGGTTCACAAGATTTCTCACTCATTGCGACTTCTGATCTAGACGAGTCCTAAACAAGCTCTAGACGCCCTGCGTACGCGCCCTCACCCGCGCAGGGCGGCGACGCGCTCCTCCAGCGCCGGGACGACCTGGTTGGGGGCGGGCATGGCGAGCATCTCGGCGCGCAGCCGGCCGGCCTCGTGCCGGAACCCCGGCTCCTCCACCAGCGCCCGCACGGCCTCGCGCACGCCCCCGGGCGTCATCTCCCTGTCCGGGATCGTCAGCCCCGCGCCGCGCCCGGCCAGCAGCCGGCCGTACAGCGGCGGGTCGAACATGTACGCGTGCGACAGGACGAGCTGCGGCACCCCGTAGTACATCCCGGTGAAGACGGTCCCCGCGCCGCCCCAGCCGATCATCGCCGAGCAGGTGGGCAGCAGCGCGTGCAGCGGGGTGTACCCGACCAGGCGGACGTTGCCCGGGACGGACCGGAGCCTGGCCCGCTCGCCGGCGGCCAGCGTGGCCACCACCTCGACGTCGAGGTCGGCCAGGGCGTCCAGCAGGTCGGCCACGTCCACGGAGTAGCGGCCCATCCGCTCCACGGCCGTGGTCCCGAGGCTCAGGCAGACCCGCGGCCGCGTCACCTGCTCGCGGAGCCAGGCGGGCACCACGGCCCGGCCGTTGTAGGCCACGAAGCGCATCCCCACGCGGTCGAGGGGCGGGTCCAGCTCCGGCTCCAGGGCTGCGGGAGCGTACCCGATCGTGAATTGTCCGGACGTCATGTCCTCCTCGAACACGGATCCGAACGCGCGGGCGCGGGCCGACAGCCACTCGGCCAGCGGGTCCTCCCTCGGCTGGTGGCTCAGGTAGCGGCGCCGCAGCCAGGTGAGCAGGTCGACGCCCCACAGCATGCGGGCGTGCGCGGCGCCGCACGCCCGCGCCGCGATGGCCGCCGCGTACGTGACCTGCTCCCAGATCACCAGGTCGGGCCGCCAGTGGCGGCAGAACGCCACCAGGTCGGCCATCAGCGGCTCGTTGACCGCGCGCCACCACCAGGGCACCACGCGGCGGTACCACCGCCGCAGGTCGTCGAACCCGATCTCCGGATGGACGACGGGCAGCGCCAGGTCCTCGTCGCTGGTGTGGCCGACGCGCCGGATGACCCGGCCGAAGACGTGGTCGCGGCCCAGCGGGACGGCGGTGAGCCCGGCGCCGGTGACGGCCGGGGCCAGCGCCGGATGGCCCGCGACCCGTACCTCGTGGCCCGCCGTGCGCAGTGCCCAGGCGAGGGGCACCAGCGACAGGAAGTGCGTGCGCTCGGCCTCGCTGGCGATCAGGACGCGCATGCCCGGCGTCCCCTCACCACAGGCTGTGCACGCAGGCCACGAGGCTGCGCGCCTCGATGTTCAGGTAGTGACCGTGCCCGAGCAGGTCCATGAGCTGCCGGGCGGTCACCCAGCAGTAGTCCCACGGCACGTCGACGGGGAAGTCCTCCCCCACCTCGACGATCTTGTAGCGGGTCTGCGCGTGGTAGAACCGGCCGCCTTCCTCCGACATCAGGGAGTCGAAGCGCACCCCCTCGCCGCCGAGCGCCCGCTCCAGGACGAGCGGGTGGTCGGTGTGGGCGCCGAGCGTGTCCAGGCCCGACACCATGTGCACGCTGGGCGCCATCTCCACCAGGTCCAGCAGCCCCGGCTCCGGCTGCGCGCGCACCAGGAAGTGCAGCACCCCGTCGATGGGCCTGGCCAGGAACACCGCCATCCCGGTCGTCCTGGTGGCCAGCAGCGGCTGGGTCCACCACTTGACCTCGCGGTTGTCCGCGGCCACCCGCACGGCGATGATGCTGAAGCCCTGCAGGGCCTGGTCCACCAGTTCGTCGTCCGTCCTGGACCACCGGGCGATGTCCCGGAGCGGGATCAGCCGGCTCTTCCACTCGCAGCGGCACTTGGCCTCGGTCAGCCAGCTCACGAGCTCCCCCGGCGAGCGCAGCGCCCCGCTGGAAGGGTCGGCCGCCCCGTACGAGCGCGCCAGCGCCTCGGTGAACGCGTCGCCGGCCGCCGGCTCGCCCGGCCCGTGGAAGGGCATGCAGGACAGGACGGTGCGGGCGTCCATGTTCACGAGGTTGTCGACGGGGAACATCCGCCGGACCTGGCCGAGGGTCACCCAGCAGTAGTCCTCGTGCGGCTCCACGTCCTCCTCGACCTGGATGACGATGTTCCGGTTGCGCTTGCGCCAGAACCACGCCCCCTGCTCCGACTGCAGCACGTCCACGAGCACGCGGTGGCGGTGCGCCTCGCGGAAGTACTGGACGTACGGGGTGTCGTCGCCCTTGTGCACCCGGGTGTAGTTGCTCCTGGTGGCCTGCACGGTCGGCGACAGCTGCCAGGTGTTGACGTTGCCCGGCTCGAACTTGGCCTGCATGAGGCAGTGCAGGACCCCGTCGAACTCCTTGACGAGGATGCCGAGGATGCCGATCTCCGGCTGGTTGATGATCGGCTGGCAGTGGCGGGAGGCGCCGTCGGTGGACAGCTCGAAGCCCTCGATGCTGAAGAAGCGGCCGCTGTGGTGGCGCAGGTTGCCGGACTCCGGGTCGAAGGCCCATCCTTCCAGCTCGTCGAACGGGATGCGGGTCACCTCGAAGCCGGGCCTGTCCAGCCGGCCGCGCCACCAGCGGTGGAACGCGTCCGTGGACAGCACCCCGCCGTCGGGGCGCAGGGCCGACAGGGTGAAGGCGCCGGCCGGCGGGGCGCCGGAGACTTGAGCGACGGGGAGCGGGACGGCGGAGGAGGGGGCGGCGGAGGAGGGGGCGGCGGAGGAGGGGGCGGCGGAGGAGGGGGCGGCGGAGGAGGGGGCGGCGGAGAGAGCGGTCACAACGCGGCCAGCGTGCTCTTCAGCGCGTCCACGACTCTGTCCTGGTCCGAGGGCGACAGCGACGGGTACATCGGCAGCGAGAAGATCTCGTCGGCGAGCCTCTCGGTGACCGGCAGGTCGCCGGTCTTGTAGCCGAGCTGCGCGAAGCCCTCCATCGTGTGCACCGGCCAGGGGTAGCTGATGTTCAGGTGGATGTCGTGCCGCTTCATCCCCTCGATGATGCGGTCGCGTTCCGGGTGGCGGACGACGTAGACGTAGTAGACGTGCTCGTTGCCGGGCGCGGTGGCGGGCAGCACGAGCTCGGTGCCCGCCAGGGCCTCGGTGTAGCGCTCGGCGACGGCCCGGCGGCCGGCGATGTAGGCGTCCAGCCGGGTGAGCTTGCGCCGCAGGATCTCGGCGTGCACCTCGTCCATCCGGGCATTGTGGGCGGGGGTCTGCTTGACGTAGTAGCGCTCGGCGTCCATCCCGTAGTAGCGGAGCCGGCGCATGCTGTCGGCCACCTCGTCGTCGCTGGTGATGGTGCCGCCGGCGTGCCCGTACGCGCCGAGCACCTTGGTGGGGTAGAAGGAGAAGGCGCCGGCGTGGCCGACGGTGCCGGCCATGCGGCCGGCCTGGCGCGCGCCGTGCGCCTGCGCGCAGTCCTCCAGCAGCGCCAGGTCGTGGTCGGCGGCCAGCCGCTCCAGCGGCTCCAGGTCCACGCACTGCCCGTACAGGTGGACGGGCAGGATGCAGCGGGTGCGTTCGGTGAGCACGGCCGGGACCTGGCCGACGTCCATGAGGTAGGTGCCGGGGTCGATGTCCACGAAGACGGGCACGGCGCCCACCGCGTTGATCGCCAGCACGGTGGGCGCGGCGGTGTTGGACACGGTGACGACCTCGTCGCCCGGTCCCACGCCGAGGGCCCGGAGGGCGACCACGATCGCGTTCGTGCCGTTGTCGACCGCCACGCAGTGCGGCACCTGGTGGTAGTCGGCGAAGGCCCGCTCGAACCGTTCCGTGTGCGGCCCCCACACCAGCTGGCCGGAGCTGAACACGGTCTCCACGGCGTCGAGGATGTCCTCGCGCTCGTCGGCGTACTCGTGCAGGTAACCCCAGACGTACATGGTCATGATCTTCCTAAGCCTTTCTCGACAAGCGGGAGGAACCTGGGCACAACGGGTCAGAACTGCGGCATGGCGGTGGGGGCGCGCAGGGAGCCGAGGAAGGGGTGCCAGACGTGCGAGGGGTCGTTCTCGACCGACTTGAGGACCTCGCGCATCAGGGTCAGCGCCCTGGGCTCCTCGCCGTCGTAGACGTCGCCCTGCAACATCCGCAGCACGTCGATGCGGTAGCGGGGGTCCTTCACGAACGCGGTGAAGAGCACGTTCAGGCGGTAGAAGATCGTGATGAACTCGTACCAGTAGCTCACCGCCCGGCGCAGCTTCGCCTCGTACGCGGCGAACCGCTCCTTGCCGTAGCCCTCGCCGGCCCGGTGCGCGGCGATGATGTCCTTGCAGGCCAGGCGGGCGCTGTTGAGCGCGACGCTCACGCCGCTGGAGAAGATCGGGTCGACGAACCTCGCGGCGTCGCCGATGAGGACGAACCGGTCACCGCAGATCTGCTCCATGGCGTAGCTGTAGTCGCCCTCGGTCTTGAACGGCCGCACCCGCCGCGCGCCCTTGAGCACCTCCAGCAACTCCGGGCGGCTCTCGGCCATGTGCCAGAAGAACTCCTCGCTGCCGCCGCCGAACTCCCGGATCCGCCGCTTCTGGGTGACCACGCCGACGCTGGTGATCGTCTCGGTGATGGGGATCTGCCAGATCCACGAGTCCCGCACCGGGAGCCAGTGGACGAAGATGTAGTCGGCCTCCTCCGGCTGGGTGGCGAGCTTCTCGCGGTCCAGGCCCTCGACCCAGGTGTGCACCGCGTACTGGTCGAACACCGGATCGCTGATCTTCAGCTTGCGCTGGCGGCCGATGAGGGTGCCGCGGCCCGAGGCGTCGACCACCATCCCGGCGGTGAAGCCGACCTCCTTGCCGCCCATCCGGCAGGTGAGCGTGACCTGCTCGGGGTCGTCGAGGTCCACCTTGAGCACGCGTACGCCGGAGAAGACGTGAGCGCCCTTCGCCTCGGCGTTCTTCAGCAGGATCAGGTCGAACTTGCCCCGGTCGACGTGGAAGGTGTAGTCGCGGTCGACGCCGGGCTGGTCGCGCTCGACGAATTGGACCTCGGCGGTGAGCCGGTGGCTGATGCCGGCGAACCCGTTGCTCGGGACGCGCAGGTCGTAGGCGGCCGTCCAGGCGGCCCCGTACTTCTTGGGGAAGCCCGCGGCGTCGACCTCCTCCATGGCCCCGGTCTCCAGCAGCACGGGCGTGGTGGCCGGCACGAAGGACTCGCCCACGTGCGGCCGCGGGAAGATCTCGCTTTCGAAAAGCGCCACGTCAAGGCCCGCCATCGCGAGGTAGGCGGCGGCCGTGGAGCCGGCGGGCCCGCCTCCGATCACGGCCACATCGAAATCTGACTGCACGCGCCCGTCCTCCATTGTGAATCAAAGCGCACCGGCAATTCTCTGCCAACAGGGGAAATCCAAGGTCCGGTCGTTGTCAAACCGCATTGTTCGGTTCGCGGACGCGGGAAGACGCCGGGATGTCTCGCTGGCGAGACACGCACTCTCGCCGCGCACCCGTCTGAACAGGGCGGATGTCACGACAATAGCGAGGTGAAGGCGATCCGCTAATACCGCGGATTCCTTGTCAGGACGGCGATGGCCACCCTATGCTCCTGGCTCAGCACGATATTCGGCTACCACATTCGGCTACCACAACCGTCGCCCGCGAATGGAGAGGGCATTGCCGTGCCTGGCCAGAGTCTATTTATAAGCGGCATCGGCGTTTTCGTGCCGGAAATTGAAACGGTGGAGTCCGCCGTCGAGCGCGGGCTGTGCACGGCGGAGGAGGCCCGGGCGCACGAGATGACGGGCGCGGCGGTGGCCGGCGAGGTGTCCGCCCCCGACATGGCCCTGGCCGCCGCCAAGGACGCGCTGCGCGGCCACGATCCCGGCGACATCGGGCTCCTGCTCTACACCGACGTCTGGCACCAGGGCCCGGACGGCTGGTACCCGCAGTACTACCTGCAGCACTACCTGCTCGGCGGCCGGGCGCTCGCGCTGGAGATGCGGCAGGGCTGCAACGGCGTCTTCTACGCGATGGAGCTCGCGGCCGGCTACCTGCGGGGCTTCCCCGACCGCGGGGACGCGATGGTGGTGGCCGCCGACAACTTCGGCACGCCGCTCGTCGACCGGTGGCGCTCGGCCCCCTTCCTGTTCGGCGACGCCGCCGCCGCGCTGGTGCTCAGCACGCGCGCCGGGTTCGCGCAGGTCCTCGCGATGGGCACGGTGAGCGTCCCGGAGCTGGAACAGGAGCACCGCGCGGGCGAGCCTCTCCACCCCCCCGGCGCGACGACGGGCGCCTTCCTCGACTTCAAGGCGCGCGAACGCAGGTTCAACGAGCAGGCCGCCGGCGAGAGCGCGCTGCGGCAGAGCTGGCTCACCGCCCACATGCACATGCTCAAGCTGGTGAACCGGCTGATGTCCGAGGCGGGCATCCGGTACGGCGACATCACCCGTGCCGTGTTCACCAACCTGGCGCCGGAGTCGATCGAGCGCCGCTGGATGGACGTGCTCCGGCTGCCCATGGAGAAGTCCACGTGGGACTACGGCAGGACGATCGGCCACACGGGCGCCGGCGACCCGGTGCTGTCGCTGCACCACCTGCTGTCCACCGGCGCGTTGCGGCCCGGTGACCACGTGGTGATGGGCAGCGTCGGCTCCGGCGGCTCGATCTCCTGCGCGGTCGTGAAGATCCTGTCCGTGCCGCAGCCCGGCTGACCTGGGGACGTTCGGGATGGACTTCGACTTCGACGCGGACCAGCGGCGCCGCCACGACGACGTGCTGGCCTCGGCCCCGCGGTGGGAGGCCCCGCGGTGGGAGGAGGCCCGGCCCGCAGGCCGGGAGGCGTGGCGGCTGCCCGCCGAGCTCGGCCTCACCGGGCTGTGCCTGCCCCGCGAGTACGGCGGCGGCGCTCTGGGCGCGCTCGACACGGCCCACTGCCTGGAGGCGTTCGGGCGGGCCTGCCCCGACACCGGGCTCGCCTTCGGGGTGGCCGCCCACCTGCTCGCCTGCGGGGTGCCCATCCGCGACTTCGCCCGGGGCGAGGTGCGCGCCTCGCTGCTGGCCGGGATGGCGCGGGGCCGGCTGATCGCGGGCAACGCCATGACCGAGGAGGGGGCCGGCTCGGACATCTCCGCCATCGCCGCCAGGGCCATCCGCGACGGCGGCGACTACGTGCTGGAGGGCCGCAAGTCGTTCGTGAGCAACGGGCCGATCGCGGACGTGTTCGTCACCTACGCCGTCACCGACCCCCGTGCGGGCTTCCTCGGGCTCTCGGCCTTCGCGGTGCCGCGCGGGCTGCCCGGGGTGCGGGTCGGCGAGCCGTACGAGAAGCTGGGGCTGGACGGGTGCCAGGCGAGCTGGGTCGAGTTCGACGGGTGCCGGGTCCCGGCGGACCACCGACTGGGCGGTGAGGGCCAGGGCGGGCTGGTGTTCCAGCGCTCGATGGCGTGGGAGCGGGGCTGCCTGTTCGGCGTCTACCTGGGGCTGATGGAGCGCCAGCTGCGGGAGGCCGGCAGGCGCGCGGCCGGACGGCGCCAGTTCGGGCGCAGGCTGGCGGACTTCCAGGCCGTCTCCCACCGCCTGGCCGTCATGCGCCAGCGCCTGGAGTCGGCCCGGCTGCTGCTGTACCGCGCGTGCTGGCTGATCGACCGGGGGCGCGCGGAGAGCACGGCGGCGGTGGCCCTGTCGAAGGTGGCCGTGTCGGAGGCGGTCGTGGCCAACAGCCTGGACGCCGTCCACCTGTCCGGCGCGGCGGGCTACCTCTCCGGCGAGGCCGAGCGGCACCTGAGGGACGCCGTCCCCAGCACGATCTTCTCCGGTACGACGGAGATCCAGCGGGAGATCATCGCGAGAGAGGCCGGGCTATGAGCTTGCACCGACTGGTCATGGACTCGGCCGCGCGCCACCCCGGCCGTCCGGCGGTGGACGGGCCGCTGGGCGCGCTGTCGTACGCCGAGCTGGACAGGCGGGCCGCCGCGCTGGCCCGGGCGCTGGCCGGGCGCGGCGTCGGACCCGGCGACCGGGTGCTGATCTGGGCGCCGAAGTCGCCCCGCGCGGTCGTGGCCATGCAGGCGGTGCTCCGGCTGGGCGCCGTCTACGTGCCCGCGGACGACAGGACGCCGCTGCCGCGCATCCTGAAGATCGTGCACGACTGCTCCGCGCGGGCCGCCTGCGCCGAGGGGCCGCTGCTCGCCTCGCTGCGCGGCGAGCTGGGCCAGACG
>NZ_JAPNNL010000242.1 GCF_027620315.1 Nonomuraea corallina
CCCCCCGCCGCTCCCCTGTTCGCGAAGGAGTCACAAGGGACTATGGCCCACGTCATGACGCAGCCGGCGCAGGGCACGCCACAGACGCCCCGCCGGCGCCCGCCCTGGCGCGACATTCTCATCGGGTGGAGCTTCATCCTCCCCAACTTCCTGGGCTTCGCCCTGTTCACGCTCGTGCCGGTGCTCGCCGCGTTCGCGCTGGCCTTCATGGACTGGGACTCCTACGGCAGCCCTTCCTGGGTGGGGCTGGAGAACTTCCAGCGGCTGTGGAACGACGAGAACTTCCACGTCGCGCTCCGCAACACCCTCTACTACGCGGGCGGCCACATCCCGCTGACGCTCGTCGCCGCGCTCGGGCTGGCGCTGGCGCTGGACCGGAAGCTGCGCGGCGTCGAACTCTTCCGTACCGCCGCGTTCTTCCCGTACGTCACCTCGCTGGTCGCGGTGGCCCTGGTGTGGAACATGCTGTTCAATCCCACCGCCGGGCCGGTCAACCTGTTCCTGGAGTGGATCGGCGTCCAGGACCCGCCGCGCTGGGTCGCCAGCACCGACTGGGCGATGCCCGCGGTCATCCTCACCAGCGTCTGGCGCGACATGGGCTACTACATGGTGCTCTACCTGGCCGGACTGCAGACGATCCCCCGCGAGTACTACGAGGCGGCCAGGGTCGACGGGGCCGGCGCCTGGCAGCGGTTCTGGAACATCACGCTCCCGTCGCTCCGGCCCACCACGTTCTTCGTCCTGGTCATGCTGACCATCCAGAGCTTCAAGGTGCTCGACCTGATCGTCGTCATGACCGACGGCGGGCCGGGGCGCAGCACGCTGGTGCTGGCCCAGCTCGTCTACCGCGAGGGCATCAGGGAGGGCCAGTTCGGCTACTCGTCGGCGATCGCGCTGGTGCTGTTCCTCATCGTGTTCACGGTGACCGTCGTCCAGTTCCGCATCAACGAACGGAGGAGCTCCTGATGACCACCGTGCGCACCGCTCCCCCGGCCGCCACCACGCCCGGCGCGGGCCCCGCCGGCCGGCCGCCGCGCGGGCGGGGGCCGGTCCGCAGGACGCTGGCGTACGTGTCGCTGCTCGCGGTGACGCTGCTGGTGCTGCTGCCGCTCGGGTGGATGATCTCCTCGTCGCTGAAGCGGGACAACGAGGTCTTCACGACCCCGATCGAGTGGATCCCCCGGGAGTTCCGCTGGTCGAACTACGTGGAGATCTGGGAGCAGATCCCGCTGGCGACCTATCTGGGCAACTCGGCCTTCCTCGCGATCGTCATCACGTTCCTCCAGGTACTCACCGGCAGCTTCGCCGCCTACGGCTTCGCCAAGGTGCGCTTCCCCGGCCGCGACGGGCTGTTCCTGGCCTACATCGCCACGATCGCGGTGCCCTGGCAGGCGTACATGGTGCCGCAGTACATCCTGATGCAGCGGGCCGAGCTGATCGACACCCACCTGTCGATCATCCTGCTGCAGGCGTTCGGCGCCTTCGGCGTGTTCCTCATGCGGCAGTACTACCTGTCGATCCCGGACGACCTGTGCGAGGCCGCGCGGATCGACGGGCTCAGCGAGTACGGCATCTACCGGCGGATCATCCTGCCGCTGTCGAAGCCGGCGCTGGCGAGCCTGGCGCTGCTCACGTTCGTCAACACCTGGAACGACTACATGGGGCCGTTCATCTACCTGACGAGCAACGACCTGTGGACCGTGCAGCTCGGCCTGCGCTCGTTCGTCGGCCAGTACCAGGCCGACTACGCCATGATCATGACGGGGGCGGTGCTGTCGGTGCTGCCGGTGGTGGTCGTCTTCCTGTTCGGGCAGCGCTACTTCATCCAGGGCATCGCGACGAGCGGGCTGAAGGGGTGAGCGCGGTGCGCGGCCTGCTGCGCCCCGCACGGCAGGAGACGTACGAGAAGGTCTTCGGCGCCGTCTACGTCGGGCTGATGACGAACGTGCTGCTGGCGCTCTCGTGCGCGCCGCTGCTCGCGGCGCTGGCGGTGGTGCGCGACCCTGCGGCGTCGTGGCCGTTCTTCGCGGCGCTGTCCACGGTGTGCGCCCCGGCGCTGGCGGGCGCGTTCCGCTGCTTCGCCCTGCTGGGCGAGGGCTCGACGGCGGTGTTCTCCGCCTTCTGGTCGGGCTACCGGCGGGCCGGGACCCGGGCGGCGGCGGCGTGGCTGGCGGGCGCGGCGGCGGTGAGCGTGCTCGCGGTGGACGCCGCCGTGGTCACGGGCACGCCCTGGGGTCCGGCGCTGGTGCCGTTCTTCGCCACCGGGGCGGCGCTGGCCGTCGCCGTGACGGTCGCGGTGCTGGTCGTGGTGGCGGAGTCGCCGCGCCGGGTGCGCGACCTCGTGCGGCCCTGCCTGTATCTGGTCACCCGCCGCTGGTACCTGACCGCGCCGACGCTCGCGGTGCTCGCGCTGGCGGTCGCGGCGGTGCTGCTCAAGCCCGTGCCCGGGCTGCTGCTGGCGCTCGCGCCGCTGCTGTACGCGGTCTGGGCCACGACCAGGTACGTGGTGCTGCCGCTCGTGACGCGGACCTGACAGACCGAGGTCATCGCAGGGTCACGCCTGGGTCAGCAGTCGGCCGTCATGGTCCGTCACATTCGGTTCCCCGGCCGCTCACCGCTACGAGGGAACCCATGTTCCGAAGCGCACGCACCATCCTCATGACCCTCGTCACGGCCCTGGCGGTCACCGTCCCCGCGGTCCCCGCCACCGCGGTCCCCGCCACCGCCGGGCCACCTCCGGGCATCGTCAACGTCGCCCATCGCGGGGCCTCCGCCCACGCCCCGGAGAACACGATCGAGGCGCTGCTCCTGGCCGCCCGGCAGGGGGCCGACATGGTCGAGTTCGACGTGCGGGAGACCAGGGACCACGCGCTGATCCTCATGCACGACACCACGCTCGCCCGTACCACCGACGTGGAGTCCGTCCACCCCGGCCGGGCGCCGTGGCGGGTGGCCGACTTCACCCTGGACGAGATCCGGGAGCTGGACGCCGGCTCGTGGTTCGGGTCCGCGTTCCGGGGCACGCGGGTGCCGACGCTCCGGGAGGCGCTGCGGGCCATGAGCCGTACCCGGCTCGGGCTGCTGGTGGAGATCAAGACGCCCCGCCTCCACCCCGGCATCGAGCGGCGCGCCGCGGTGGAGCTGCGCCGCTCGTGGGACGGCCCGCTGGTGGTGCAGTCCTTCGACTGGGACGCCATGCGCGCCTTCCACCGGCTGATGCCGGACGTGCCGGTCGGGCTGCTCGGCACCCCCTCGCCCGGCGAGCTGCGCGGGCTCGCCGCGTTCGCCGGACAGATCAACCCGCCGTACCGGGACCTCACCCGCGACTACGTACGGGCGGTCCAGGCACTCGGCATGCAGGTGTTCACCTGGACGACCGACGACCCGGGCGTGATGCGGCGGCTCGGCTCGTACCGGGTGGACGGCATCCTCACCAACTGGCCGCACGTGCTCGCGCGGCTCTGACGGGGTAACGACGGGGACATGGGAGATCAACACGTCGGCAGGGACCTCGACGAGGCGCACCGGCGGCCGCCGGGCGTCGGCGACGAGGTCGTGGAGGCCCTCGGCCTGTTCAGCGAGGCCCTGGAGAGGATCCACCGGGCGCGCGGCCACCTCTACGCCTTCCACCAGCTCACCGGCGGCGCCGACGCGGCCCTCGACCGGGTGGCGGAGCTGCTGCGCGGCGCGGGGCACGAGGAGCTGGCCGGGCGGATCGAACGGGAGCTGATCGGGCTGAACGTGCTGGAGGGCCGGTGGACGTTCCAGGTCGTCGAGGAGTACGACGCGGGCTACTACGCGACGTTCCAGCGGCTGGAAGCGGAGGCCCGTGACCAGCTGGTGGGCGGGCGCACCCACGTGTACGAGGCCGAGATGAAGGCCCGCCGCCGCAGCCCCGGCGTTCGCGGGCACGAGCGCGGGCCGGGCGCGGCAGGGTGAGGCGTGCCGCCCTCCTGGCACCCCACCAGGGCCAGGAGGGACGAACACGGGCGGCCCGTCGAGCCGGTCGCGGGCCGCACCACCATGGTGCTCCCCGGGCGGCGGCCGGCGCAGAGACCAAGGTCCCGCGCCCGGGGGACTTTCGGCCCCCGGGCGGCCCGTCAGGCGTTCAGGCGGGCCGGTGATCCGGCGCGGTAGGCGGGCAGGCCGAGCCGTTCGCGGATCGCCTGCTGGACCGTCGCCTGGTCGTCGCGCGCGTCGACCACCAACACGTACTCCTTGCGGCGGAACAGGTCGATCACCGGGTCGGTCTTGCCGTGGTAGTCGCGCAGCCGCCTGGCCAGCGCCTCCGGCGTGTCGTCGGCGCGGGTGACCAGCTCGCCGCCGCACACGTCGCACCGGCCCTCGATCTCGGGGCGGTGCGCGATGAGGTTGTAGTCCATGCCGCACAGCGAGCACAGGCGGCGGGCCAGCACCCGGCGGCGCACCTCCTCGTCCGGCAGGTCGAGCAGGATGACGCCGTCGATGTCGTAGCTCTCCAGGAAGAACTCGGCCTGCGGCCGGTTGCGCGGGAACCCGTCGATGACGAAGCCGAAGTTCCAGTCGTGCTGCTGGAGCCGCTCGCGCACGACGTCCTCCACCAGGTCGTCGCCGACCAGCTCGCCGGCCGCGACGAGGCGGCGGACCTGCGCGCCGAGCTTGGTGTGGTTCTTGACGTGCCAGCGGAAGACGGCGCCGACGCTGATGTGGACCAGGTCGAGGTCGTCGCAGAGCAGCGCGGCCTGGGTGCCCTTCCCGCTGCCCTGCACCCCCATGATCACATATTTGCGCATGTCCGCCTTCCTGCCCCGTCACGCCGTCGCGAGCCACCGCTCGTCGTCCTCACCCAGTCTCCAGGATCGGGTGAGGAAAGGCGTGGTGGAGATCGAGGCGAAGGTGCGGGCGTTGGCGGCGCGCACGTCGGCGTCCAGCCCGTCGAGCGGTCCGCCCGCCGTCAGGTCCAGCAGCCACAGCGGCCTCAGCTCGAAGCCGCGCAGCGCCTTGGCCTCGGTGGAGGCGATCCCGGCGTGGAACCAGCGTGCCCCGGCCTCGACGGCCCGCTCGAAGAGCAGGTAGACGACGACGTTGAAGTACTCGGCGGCGCCGCGCAGCCGGGCGTAGTCGAACCCGGCGGAACGCAGGCGGAGCGTGCCGTCGTGGATGTAGTAGAGCACGTGCCCGACCGGCGGCTCCCCCGGCGGCCCGCACAGGATGACCCGCGCCGACTCCCCCAGGTGCTTGGCCTGGAGGGTGAGCATCCGCAGGTAGACGGAGGGGTCGGCGTGGTGGCCGTGCTTGGCCTCGGTGACGGCCAGCAGCCGCGCCGCGTGCTCGGCCCACTCCCCGAGCGGCGCCTCGACGACGTCGTAACCCGCCGCGGCGAACGCGGCGCGCTCCTTCCTGATGTTCTCCGCCCGGCGGCCGCTGAGCGTGCTCAGGTACTCCTCCCAGCCGCCCGCGGGCACGCGCAGCCAGGCGTCCGCCGTGAGCAGCACCGGCGGCGCCGTCACCCCTCCGGCGCGCAGGTCCATGACGTCCCGCGTGCTCAGGTACGGGGCGAGCGTCGGCAGCCCCGCCTCCTCCACCGCCGCCCGCAACCGGGCCGCCGCCTGCGCCCGGTCCGCGCCCGGCGTGACGAGCAGGTCCGCCTGGTAGCCGAAGCGCGGCCCGGCCAGCAGCCCGAACGGGGGCGGCGCGGGCAGGCCGCGGGCCCGCAGCAACGCCGGGCAGTCGTAGAACGGATGGGTGGTGCCACCGGTCACGGACACCGGAAGCGCGGCCAGGCCGCCGCCGGGCAGGTCGGCGGTGATCGACCCGGTGGGCATGTCGGCCATGTCGGCGCAGAAAGCGAGCCAGCGGCGGGAGGAGTAGAACTTTCCGGCGGCCATGGAATCCCACGCGAATGCCGGCACACCGCTCAGAGGATCGGTGAAGGGGAGCACGTCTAGGACGCTGACACGCGGGAGGAACCTGGTCAAGAGCACATATCGCGGGACACCTGAGGGACGCGACGGAAGCCCGGCGAGCGCGCGAAACCTCAACGTGACGCAGCAGCCCGAGAGGTGACGCGGACCTCAGGGGACGCGGAAGCCTCAGGGGTGCGCGGGCGGCGGGATGACGGGGCGGGTGACGTCGTGGGCGCGCAGGTGACCGCACATGCCCCAGCGCTCCTGCGCGGGGGCCTCCAGGAGCGCGGCGCGCCGCAGGTGGCCGCCGTCGCCGCGGGCGAGCGCGGCGAGCGTCTCGTCGGTGCCGCGGGTCTCGGCGGCGACCGTGCTCTCCCAGATGCGCCGCCAGCCGTCGACCTTGGGCCTGACCAGGGCGACGGCGCTGTCGTAGAAGCGCAGCAGCGGCCCGGGGTCGCCGGCCCGGACGCTCGCGGCGAGCCGGAGGTAGCCCTCGACGGCGAGGTCGCGCCGCCGCGCCACGGCGGCCTCCTCCTCGCCCTCGGGCAGGGTCGCCGCCTCCTGGTAGGCGGCCGGGTCGGACACCACCTCCGGCGGGAACGTCATCACGGCGTCGCCCGCCTCGGGCAGCCCGGCGTTCTGCATGACGACGACCACCTCCAGGCCGCCCCGGTTCACGGCCCGGTGGATGGTTCCCGGCGTGAACCACACGGTGGTGCCGGGGGTCAGCTCGGTCTCGCGCGGGCCGTTCAGGTCGAGCGTGTGCAGCGCGCCGTGCCCGCCGGTGACGACGTACGCCTCGGTGGAGGCGGTGTGCAGGTGCGGGGTTCCGCCTTCGAGGCCGTCGGCGCACGCGCCGGTGTAGACCGACAGCCGCGAGACGGAGGTGCCGCCGGGGAACGCGGTCATGCCGTGCCCTCCCCGGCCGCTCCGAGCCCGCCACCCGGCACGCCACCCGGCAGGTCGCCCGGCAGGTCGCCCGGCAGGTCGCGGGGTGTGGTCGCCAGGGTGGCGCGGCCGCGCTCGGCCAGCAGCGCGCTGCCGTCCTCGCCGCGGTCCCCGTCGGCGATCACGACCGCGTACCGGAACCGGAGCGTCCCGCCGTCCTCGACCCGCAGCTCCTCGCTGAAGAAGGGCGCGGGGCACAGGCAGGCGAACATCTCGCTGCGGGCGAACCACTGCGGCGGGTGCCGGGGGTTGGCCGCGTCGTCCACCATGACGATGGTGGACCAGCCGCCGGTCCCGTCGTGCCGGCCGCGGAAGCCGAGCCACTCGGACCGCGTCCCGCGCAGTTCGTCGCCGCCCGCCCCGGCGGGCGACTGGACGATCCCGCCGGTGAACGAGCGCGGGCCGCGCCAGAACAGCCCGCCGTAGCCGGCGTTCTCGCGCCCTTTGGTGGTCGGGGAGCCGAAGTCGAGCGGGCCGCCGGACACGTTCGTCATGGCGGTGGCGAACACCAGCGCCCAGGCCGTCTCGTCCAGCAGGGCGGCCGTGAGCGAGCGCCGTTCCTCGATGACGGGGCGTCCCGCCTGGGAGCTCCAGTCGAGCCGGTGCGCGAGCCTGACGCTCCCGCCGTCCGCGACGAGCTCGGTCATCTCGCGGTGCGCCGCGCTGCCGTTGTTCTCCAGCTGCACGTAGCCGCGCTCGCGCTCGTACGTGGGACCGCCCCAGAAGTTGTGTTCGCCGACGTGCGGCAGCGACCAGGCGATGCCCTTGTGCCAGACGTGGTCGTGCGGCCGGTAGAGCGAGACCAGGTCGCCGCCCAGGGTGCGCACCGGGTGCAGGTAGGGCTTGGGCGACTCCATGACGGGCGTGCCGGGGACGTAGACGTAGCGGAACAGCTCGACGCCCCCGGCCATGACGGCGACGGAGTGGCCGAGCGTGTGGACGGCTTGGAGGGTGGTCACCTGCCGGTTCCTTTCCAGGGCGCGCCGGTGCCGTCCATGCGGCGGGCGAAGGGGCTGCCGGCGGTGATCCGGCCCCGCGTGACCCGCTCGCCGGTGAAGGCGGAGGCGTACAGGGCGGCCACGAACTCCATCGTGAGCCGGGCGTCCGCCGTGGTGACGGGCGGGGCCTCGCCCCGGTCGAGCGCGTCGAGCACCGCGGCGAGCTGGCCGGGGTGACCGCTGGACCCGGTGGTGCGGGGTTCGGCGGACCACCGCTTGAGCACGTCCTCGCAGCCGGGCGCCGGGGTGACGGTCCAGTCGGCGTCGGTGTAGCCGTACAGGTGTTCCAGCTCGACGGTGGCGCGTTCGAAGTCGAAGCGGAGCACGGACGTCTCGCGCGGCGACAGCACCGAGTTGACCACGGAGGCGACGGCGCCGCTGTCGAACGTGACCATGGCCATCGACACGTCCTCGGTCTCGGTGCCGCGCGCCTGGCGGGCGGCCAGGCCGGTGACCTCGCGCCACCGGCCGAGCACCGAGAACAGCAGGTCGAACTGGTGGATGCCGTGGCCCATGGTGGGGCCGCCGCCCTCCGAGGCCCAGGTGCCGCGCCAGGGGACCGCGAAGTAGGCGTCGTCGCGGTACCACTGGGTGAGGCAGGTCGCCACCAGCGGGCGGCCCAGGTCGCCCGCGGCCAGCATGCGGCGCAGCCGGTCGGCGCCGGGGCCGAACCGGTGCTGGAAGACGGTGGCCAGATGGGCGGCCGAGCGGCTCTCGGCCTCGGCGAGGGTGTCGAGCTCGGCCAGGGAGAGCGTCGGCGGCTTCTCGACGAGCACCGTGACGCCCGCTTCGAGGCATTCGAGGGCGAGCGGGGCGTGCGTCAGGGGCGGGGTGCACAGGTGGACGAGGTCGACCGGTTCCTCGCGCAGCAGCTCGGTCAGGGAGGCGAAGACGCGGGGCGCCTGCCAGGCGGCGGCGAAGGCGGTGGCGCGGTCGAGGTCGACGTCCACGGCGGCGACGAGGCGGGCCCGGCCGCCGGACGCGGCGACGGCCTGTGCGTGGACGGCGGCGATCCCACCGGTGCCGACGATCGCGGACCGGTAGCTGGGTCGAGACATGTGACCTTCACGGGGGTGGGGGGCACACACCGGGAAAACGCATTCCGCAGTCTGCCTCCCCGCCCCGGCACCGTCAAGGCCGGACGCGCCGCGGTGAAGGAAGGGCCGCGCCTCCGGGATGTCCGGAGGC
>NZ_JAPNNL010000243.1 GCF_027620315.1 Nonomuraea corallina
ACCGCCGTCGGGGTCGCCGAGCCCGTTCGCCCTGGCCAGCCGCGCCAGCCGGTCGGCCAGCAGCGCGGCCGTGGGCCGCTTGCCCGGCTCGCGATGCAGCGCGGCCCGCACCAGCGGCAGCAGCTCCACAGGCACGCCCTTGAGGTCGGCCTGCCCGTTGAGCACCGCGTACATCTGCGCCTCGGCGGTCCCCCGCCCGAAGGCGGGCCGCCCGGTCGCCGCGAACGCCACCGTGGCCGCCCACGCGTGCACGTCGGCCGGTGAGTCCACCTGCTCGTCGGCGAAGATCTCGGGAGCGGTGTAGCCGGGGGTGCCGAGGAAGGTGCCGGTCATGGTGAGGCGGGTGGCGTCGTGCACCTGGGCGATGCCGAAGTCGATGAGCACCGGCCCGGCGGCGCCCATGATGATGTTGCCCGGCTTGAGGTCGCGGTGCACCACCCCGGCGGCGTGGATGATGGACAGCGCGACGGCGATGCCCTGGGCGAGCATCACCAGCTCCGCCAGGTCGAGCGCGCCGTCCTGGCGCACCCGTTCCAGCAGGGTGGCACCCTCGATGTGCTCCATGACCAGGTAGGGGCGGTCGCAGGACAGGTCGGCGTCGAGCACCCGCGCCACGTACGGGCTCTCCACCCGGCGCAGGGCCCGCACCTCGCGCTCGAGCCGGATACGTGCGGAGTCGTCCTCGGTCAGGTCGTGCAGGACCTTGACCGCGACGCGGTCGCCACGGCGGGCGCTGGCGAGGTAGACCTCGCCCATACCGCCCCGGCCGAGCCGCTCGAGCAAGGTGTACGGCCCGACCTTGCCGAGCTTGCTCACCGTCCCTCCCCGCTCGGCGCGCCCATAAGGGACACAACCCTAGCGCTGTGACCCGTGTCGACGCCTGAGGCACGCCGAACAATTATCGGGGCGGTGTGTTCACGACAGCAGTTGGTCGAGATTTGCCCGGGAGTGGTGACGCAGGTGCTTGCGTCCTTTCCTGCGCCAGTTGACGTGGCCGCGGCGCTCCAGCCAGAGCATCAGCCGGTCGGCGCCGAACAGCACGGCGGCCACGAACGCGAGTGCGATCACGATCTCCATGGGCGCCAGTCAAGGCGGGCCGGGCCGGGCCCGGGCGGCCGACACGCCGCCCGCGACCCGATCCCGTCACTGTCCTGACTTGGCGATGACCGTGCCCTCGGCGGTGCGCAACTGGCCCTCGCCGGTGTAGACCCACTTGGTGGACGTCAGCTCGGGCAGGCCCATCGGGCCGCGCGCGTGCAGCTTCTGCGTGGAGATGCCGATCTCGGCGCCGAACCCGAACTCGCCGCCGTCGGTGAACCGGGTGGAGGCGTTGACCGCCACCGCCGCCGAGTCGACCAGCGCCACGAACCGCCGCGCCGCCCGCTGGGACCGGGTCACGATGGCGTCGGTGTGGCCGGACCCGTAGCGCCGGATGTGGGCCACGGCGTCCTCCAGCGAGTCGACGACCGCGGCCGCGATGTCGAGCGAGAGGTACTCGGCGGCGAAGTCGTCCTCGGTCGCGGGCACCACGTCGCCGTGCCGGGCCACCCGCTCGTCGCCGTGGACGGTCACCCCGGCCGCCCGCAGCGCCTCCAGCGCCCTGGGCACGAACGCGTCGGCCGCCTCGGCGTGCACCAGGAGCGTCTCCGCCGCGTTGCACACCGACGGCCGCTGCGCCTTGGCGTTGACCAGGATCTCCACGGCCAGGTCGAGGTCGGCGTCGGCGTCGACGTACACGTGGCAGTTGCCCACCCCGGTCTCGATGACCGGCACCGTGGACTCCTCCACCACGGAGTTGATCAGCGACGCGCCCCCGCGCGGGATGAGCACGTCGACCAGCCCGCGGGCGCGCATCAGCTCCTTGACCGAGTCGCGGGTGAGCCCCGGCACGAGCTGCACGGCCCCGGACGGCACCTCGGTGGCGGCCAGCGCCTCCTGCATCACCTTCACCAGGGCGGTGTTGGAGTGGTAGGCGCTGGAGGAGCCGCGCAGCAGCACCGCGTTGCCGCTCTTGAGGCAGAGCGCGGCGGCGTCGACGGTGACGTTGGGCCGGCCCTCGTAGATGATGCCGATGACGCCGAGCGGCACCCTGAGCTGGCGCAGCTCCAGCCCGTTGGGCAGGGTGGAGCCGCGCACCACCTCGCCCACCGGGTCGGGCAGGTCGGCGACCTGGCGGACCGCCTCGGCGATGGCGGCCACTCTCCCGGCGTCCAGGCGCAGCCGGTCGATCATGGCGTCGGCGGTGCCCCGCGTCCTGGCCTGCTCGACGTCCTGGGCGTTGGCCTCGACGATCTCGGCGGCGTGGGCGACCAGGGCGTCGGCGACGGCGCGCAGGGCCCGGTCCTTCGGCGCCCGCGGCAGGGGGGCCAGCTCGGCGGCGGCCTCTCGCGCCGCGTGGGCGACCTTCAGGAACTCTTCGGACATCGCGTGCTCCTCGTCGCGGATCAGGTGTGGGACTCCAGTATGACGATGTCGTCACGGTGGATGAGTTCGCGTTCGTACTCAGGACCGAGCTCGCTGGCCAGGTCGCGGGTGGAGCGCCCGAGCAGGCCGGGGATCTCCCCCGCGTCGAAGTTGACCAGCCCGCGCGCCACCACCCGGCCGCGCGGCCCGCACAGGTCGACGGGGTCGCCGGCGGCGAACTCGCCCTCGACGGACGTCACCCCGGCCGGGAGCAGCGACTTGCGCCGGGTGACGACGGCCTCGACGGCGCCGGCGTCCAGGTGGAGCCTGCCGCGCCCGGTGGTGGCGTGGGCCAGCCAGAGCAGGCGGGTGCCGGGATGGCGGCCCTGAGGGTGGAAGAAGGTGCCGACGTCGTCCCCGGCCAGCGCGTGCGCGGCGTGGGCGGCGGCGGTCAGCACGACCGGCACCCCCGCGCCGGTGGCGATCCTGGCCGCCTGGACCTTGGTGATCATGCCGCCGGTGCCGACCGCGCCGCCCCGGCCGAGCTGGACGCCGACCAGGTCCTCAGGCCCGTGGACCTCGGCCAGCCGGCGCGCCCCCGGCCGGCTGGGCGGGCCGTCGTAGAGCGCGTCCACGTCCGACAGCAGGACCAGCGCGTCGGCCCGGATCAGGTGGCTGACCAGCGCGGCCAGCCGGTCGTTGTCCCCGAAGCGGATCTCGTCGGTGGCGACGGTGTCGTTCTCGTTGACGATGGGCACGATGCCCAGCTCCAGCAGCCGGTCGAGGGTGCGCTGGGCGTTGACGTGGTGGGTGCGCCGCATCATGTCGTCGGCGGTCAGCAGGACCTGGCCGACGCGCAGCCCGTAACGGGCGAAGGAGGAGGTGTAGCGGGCGACCAGCACGCCCTGCCCGACGGAGGCCGCCGCCTGCTGCGTGGCCAGGTCGCGGGGCCGGGCGGGCAGCCCCAGCGGGCCGAGGCCCGCCGCGATGGCGCCCGACGACACCAGCACGATCTGGGTGCCGCCACGGCGGCGCGCGGCGAGCACGTCCACGAGCGCGTCGACCCGGTCCACGTCGATCGTGCCCTGCGGCGTCGTCAGCGACGACGAGCCGACCTTGACGACGACCTTCGACGCTGAGCAGATCTGTTCCCGCACGTCCAAACCCTATCCGAGCCCGCGGAACGGTTCACCCGAGACGGCTGTCGGTGCCGCGCGGCCCCTGACGGACCGCCTCGGCGTTGAGCGTCGGCTGCCAGTCGAAGACGTAGCCGCCCTCCATCGGCCCGATCACCACCTCGGCCCCCGCCTTGGCGCCGGCCTTGGCGAGCTCCTCCTCGACGCCGAGCCGCTCCAGCCGGTCGGCCAGGTAGCCGACGGCCTCGTCGTTGCTGAAGTCGGTCTGCCTGATCCACCGCTCCGGCTTCTCGCCCGTCACCTGGAACAGGTTGTCGTTGACCCTGCGCACCTTGAACCCGGCCTCGCCGAGCTGCCTGGGCCTGATGACCAGCCTGGTCGGCTCCTCGACGGGCTTGGCGGCGCGGGCGGCCGCCACCCACTCGCCCATCGCGTACGTGAGCTCGCGCAGCCCTTGGTGGGTCGCCGCCGACACGGTGAACACCCGCAGCCCGCGCTCCTCGAAGTCGGGGCGTACGAGGTCGGCCAGCTCACGGGCATCGGGCACGTCCGCCTTGTTGAGCACGACCATGCGCGGGCGGCCCTCCAGCTTGCCGTAGGCGTGCAGCTCCGCCTCGATCACCTCGTAGTCGGTGACGGGGTCGCGGCCCGGCTCCATCGTGGCGCAGTCGATGACGTGCACGAGCATGTCGCACCGCTCGACGTGGCGCAGGAACTCGTGGCCGAGCCCCTTGCCCTCGGACGCGCCGGGGATCAGGCCGGGCACGTCGGCCACGGTGAAGACGGTGTCGCCCGCGGTGACCACGCCCAGGTTGGGGATGAGCGTGGTGAACGGATAGTCGGCGATCTTCGGCTTGGCCGCGCTGAGCGCCGCGATCAGCGACGACTTGCCGGCGCTGGGGAAGCCGACCAGCGCCACGTCGGCGACGCTCTTCAGCTCCAGCATCACGTCCAGCGCGTCGCCCGGCTCACCGAGCAGCGCGAACCCCGGCGCCTTGCGCTTGGTGCTGGCCAGCGCCGCGTTGCCGAGCCCGCCGTGCCCGCCGGAGGCGATCACGTAGCGGGTGCCGGCGCCGATGAGGTCGACGAGCACCTCGCCCGTCGCGGCGTCCTTGACCACGGTGCCGTTCGGCACGGGCAGCACCACGTCCCCCCCGTTGGCGCCGTCGCGGTTGGAGCCCTGCCCCTGCTTGCCGTTGTCGGCCTTGCGGTGCGGGCGGCGATGGTAGTCGAGCAGGGTGGCGGTGTTGGGATCCACCTCGAGGATCACGTCGCCGCCGCGCCCGCCGTTGCCCCCGTCGGGGCCGCCGAGCGGCTTGAACTTCTCCCGGTGGATGGAGGCGCAGCCGTTCCCCCCGTCACCGGCCCTGACATGCAGGATCACCTGGTCCACGAAGTCCGGCATTCAGCTCTTCTCCTCCACAGGCCCGCTCACGGGCACTTCATCGCGTCCCGGCCCTCGCGGACCGCCTTCCACGGGCCGCCCAGCGGCGGGAAGGACTCGTACAAACGGACAAGGGGTGGATCGGCAGGCGATCCACCCCTTGTCACAACCCGTTTCGCCGGAGATTTACTCCGCGACGGGGACGATGCTCACGGCGCGGCGGCCGCGCTTGGTGCCGAACTGCACGTGACCGGCGGTCAGCGCGAACAGCGTGTCGTCGCCGCCGCGGCCCACGTTGTCACCGGGGTGGAAGTGGGTGCCGCGCTGGCGGACGATGATCTCACCGGCGTTGACCAGCTGGCCGCCGAAACGCTTGACGCCCAGGCGCTGGGCGTTGGAGTCGCGGCCGTTGCGGGTGGACGACGCGCCCTTCTTGTGTGCCATCTCTCAAACTCCCGATCAGGCCTGGTCGATACCGGTGATCTTCACCTGGGTGTACCGCTGACGGTGACCCTGGCGCTTCTTGTAACCGGTCTTGTTCTTGTACTTGAGAATGCGGATCTTCGGACCCTTGGTCTCACCGAGGATCTCGGCGCTGACCGTGAACCGGCCCGCCTCCGTGGTCACATCGCCGTCGTTGACGACGAGCACCGTCGGCAGCGAAACCGAAGAGCCGACCTCGCCGGCGACCTTGTCCACCTCGAGGACGTCACCGACGGAGACCTTCTGCTGCCTGCCGCCGCAACGAACGATCGCGTACACCGCGGAACCCTTCTACTGACTAGCTGTTGTCGATGCACCGGCCGCCCCGAGCGGGACGACCGCTGACTCCGAATGCTGCGCCCGACATCCGGCTCATCCGAACCCGACGAACCGAGGGGCGCGCCAACAGGGCACGCCACCTGACGCACCGATCCACAAGAGTACCGGATGATCCGTGCCCCTGGCGAACCGGACGATTCATCGGATCGCCCACCGAGCGATCACTCGGCGGACCTGGCTCGGCGGGAGCGTCGCCGCCCCCTGCCGGAAGACTGGCCGGCCTGGTCGTCCTCGTGCGGGACATCGTCAAGCGCACCGGTCACCGTATCACGGTTCGCCGCATCCTTCGCGGCGGAGACCTTGTCGGTGACGGCCTTCTCGACCGCCATCTTGCCCTGCGTGCCGCGCGGCTCCGGCTTGCCCTCGACCGGCTCGGTGGAGACGATCAGGCCACGCCCGTTGCAGCACTCGCACGGCGTCGAGAACGCCTCCAGCAGGCCCTGACCGACCCGCTTGCGGGTCATCTGCACCAGCCCCAGGGAGGTCACCTCGGCCACCTGGTGCTTGGTCCGGTCGCGGGCCAGGCACTCCAGCATGCGCCGCAGCACCAGGTCGCGGTTGGACTCCAGCACCATGTCGATGAAGTCGATGACGATGATGCCGCCGATGTCGCGCAACCGGAGCTGGCGCACGATCTCCTCGGCCGCCTCCAGGTTGTTGCGGGTGACGGTCTCCTCCAGGTTGCCGCCCTGGCCGGTGAACTTGCCGGTGTTGACGTCGACGACCGTCATCGCCTCGGTCCGGTCGATCACCAGCGAGCCGCCGCTCGGCAGCCACACCTTGCGCTCCATGGCCTTGCCGAGCTGCTCGTCGATCCGGTACGACGCGAACACGTCGCCCTGGTCGCCGTCCCACTTCGTCAGCCGCTCGGTCAGGTGCGGGGCGACGTACTTGACGTACTCGTCGACCGTCTCCCAGGCGTCCCCGCCCTGCACGACCAGCGAGCTGAAGTCCTCGTTGAAGACGTCGCGCACCACCCGGATGGTCAGGTCGGGCTCGGCCGACAGCAGCTCGGGCGGGCTGGCCGACTTGGCCTTCTTCTGGATGTTCTCCCACTGCGCCGACAGGCGGGCCACGTCGCGGGCCAGCTCCTCCTCCGAGGCGCCCTCGGCGGCGGTGCGCACGATCACCCCGGCGTTCTCCGGCATGACCTTCTTCAGGATGCTCTTGAGCCGGGTGCGCTCCTTGTCGGGAAGCTTGCGGCTGATGCCGGTCATCGACCCGTCCGGGACGTACACCAGGTAGCGGCCGGGCAGGCTGATCTGCGAGGTCAGCCGGGCGCCCTTGTGGCCGATCGGGTCCTTGGTGACCTGCACCAGCACCGACTGGCCCGACTTCAGCGCCGACTCGATCCGCTTGGGCTGCCCCTCCATGCCGGCGGTGTCGAAGTTGACCTCGCCCGCGTACAGCACGGCGTTGCGGCCCTTGCCGATGTCGACGAACGCCGCCTCCATCGACGGCAGGACGTTCTGCACCTTGCCCAGGTAGACGTTGCCGACGTAGGACTGGCCGGCCTCGCGGTTGACGTAGTGCTCGACGAGGACGCCGTCCTCCAGCACCGCGATCTGCGTGCGGTCACCCTGGCGGCGCACCACCATCATCCGGTCGACGGACTCGCGGCGGGCCAGGAACTCCGACTCGGTGATGATCGGCGGACGCCTGCGGCCCAGCTCGCGGCCCTCGCGCCGGCGCTGCTTCTTGGCTTCGAGCCGGGTGGAGCCGCGCACGCTCTGCACGCCGTCGGCGGAGGTGTCGTGGGCGGCGGCCCTTCCGGAGCGGGGCGCGCGGATGCGCACCACCGTGTTCGGCGGGTCGTCGGGCGTCGGATCGGGGGTGTCGTCGTCGGCGCCGCGGCGACGGCGGCGACGGCGGCGGCGCGAGGTGGAGGAGGACTCGTCCTCCTGCGACTCCTCGGCCTGCCCTTCCTCCTCGCCGTCCTCGTCGGACTCGTCCTGGTCGTCGCCCTCGTCGCCGTCCTCGTTCTCGTCACGCTCGCGCGACTTGCCGCGCCCGCGCCCGCCGCGCCTGCGGCGACGGCGCCGGCCGCCGGTCTCCTCCTGCTCGTCGGAGGCGTCGGCGTCGTCCTCGGCGCTCTCCACGACGATCTCGTCGTCCGCCTCCTCCGCGGCCTCCACCACGGGCTCGGGCTCGACCGGCCGTACGGGCTGCGCCTGCGCCGGGTCGGGCGCCTGGAACAGCGGCGCGAAGATGGCCGCGGGGCGGCGGAAGGCGGTGCCCGCGGCGTCGCCCCCGCGGCGGGCGCTCAGCCCGAACGGGTCGGCCAGCAGGTTGGCCTTGATGTCGTCCTCGTCGAGGTCCTCCCCGGCGGGCTCGTCGTCGAGCGGCTCGTCCTCGGGCAGGATCTCCAGGATCTCCTCCTGCTCGTCGGCGGAACCCTCGCGCCTGGCCGCGGCCTCCCCCGCCCCGGCGGCCACCTGCGCGTCCACGGCCCGCTCGGGGGCGGCGGGCGCGACCGCGTCCTCCGCCCCGGCGGCGGGCTGCCCGGCCTCGCTCTCCTCCGCCTTCTTACGGGAGCGCCGCCGCTTGGCGGGCGCCTCGGCCGCGGCCTCGGGGACGCCGGGAGTCTCCGCCCCGGGAGCCGGCGACCCAGCCGCCTCGGCCGTGCCCGGGGCGGCGACGGCCGCCGCTCCGGCGCCGTCACGTGCCGCCTCGGTGCCCGCGGCCGTCTCGATGGTCTCGGCGGCCCCTGAGGCCGTGCCCGCCGTCTCGGGAGCCCTGGAAGCGCCGGAGGCCCCCTCCGGGGACTCGGGCACTCCGGGAACGCCGGAGGCCGCGTCCGTGGCCCCCGGGGCCTCGGAGACACCGGTCTCCGCCTCTTCTCCGGCCTTCTTGCGGCGGCGGGACGTCGTGGCTGCCGACCGGGTCCGCGTGGCGCGCTTCGGCTTGGCCTCCTCGACGGCGACGGCCGCCGCCTCCTCGGCCGGGCTCACCGCAGCCG
>NZ_JAPNNL010000244.1 GCF_027620315.1 Nonomuraea corallina
GGGCGACGCGGCCGGGTACGTGGACGCGCTCACGGGTGAGGGCGTGTCGCTGGCGGTGCGCTCGGCGGAGATCCTGGCGCGCTGCCTGGCCGAGGACCGGCCCGAGGAGTACGAGCCCGCGTGGCGGCGGCTGTCGCGCACCCACCGGCTGCTGACGGGGGCGCTGGTGCAGGTGGCGCGGCGGCCCGGCACGGCGCGGCTGGTGGTCCCGGCGGCGCGGGGGCTGCCGGGGGTGTTCACGTCGGTCGTCCGCCTGCTGGCCTGAACGGCTCCGCTGGGATCCAAGCCGGTTGCAAGTCAGATGATCTACGATCGCCCGTCATGAGACGAATGGCGCCGGTGGGCGCGCTGCTGGCCTGCCTGAGCGGCTGCGTGATGCCGCCCATGGGCCCGATGGCCGAGGACACCCGCGCCGCGGACCCGTCCGGGGTCGTCGCGCAACGGGAGGAGAGCGGCGTGGGCGTCGAGCGGGGCGTGCTCAAGGGCAGGGTCGTGAGCAGCGCCGGCAGGCCGGTCGCGGGCGCCCAGGTGGTCGCCGACAACCAGCTGCTGTACAACAGCAACCTCATCGTGACGACGGACACCGACGGCCACTACCGGGTCGAGACGGACGTCGCGGCCACGTTCCACGCGACGGCCTCGCTCCAGGTCGAGCGCGACGGCGTCGCGTACCAGGTCGAGTTGCGGCCCGAGGACGACAGCCCGTTCGCCGGCCCGGAGGGGGCGATCCGGAACTTCACCTGGAAGCTCAGCGGCGCCAAACCCGACGGCCTGGGCCACTACGGCGGATCGGTCCTGTTCTACCTGGACGGCACCGACCCGGGCGACCCGGAGACTTTCCTCCAGGACGAAGGGGTCGAGCTCACGCTCACCCCGCAGAGCCCCCTGCTGGACGGCTCGCCGGGAGAGGTCATCACCCGGCGGGCGGCCCGCACACCGGACGGGTCGGGCCTGCTGGACGTGCCCATCGCCCGTTACCGCGTCTCGGCGACCCACGAGGGACGCCCGCTCCAGGTCCGGCTCCGCGGTTCGGACGCGTACGCGGCGGAGATCGTCGCGGACTTCTCCCAGCACATCAACAGCGTCTACTGGATCCAGCTCGAACTGAAGCTGTAGCCGCGTGCCCGCCCGGTGGTGACGGGCACGCGGCCGGAGGCGGGCCGTTACCGGCGCGGGGTGCGGATGCGCGGGATCGGCACCTTCGACCAGTCCAGGTCCGAGGCGAGGTAGAAGCTCGGGTAGGCGGGTTGGTTGTAGGTCGTCTGCTGGCGCGCGATCTCGGCGCGGTACTGCGGGTCGTGCATCAGCGTGTACAGCTTGCGGTCGGTCACCTCGGTGCTCAGGTAGATCCGGACGGCGGAGCTGTCGGCGGTGCGCACCAGGAGTTCCTCGCGCCAGTCGCCGAGCACGTCGGCGACCAGGCCGGGGTTGCCCTTGGTCCAGTTGTTGGTGAGCGTGCCCTCGGCGGTGAGCAGGGTGCCGCGCTTCCAGTCGTCCACCGTCGGCGCCTGCAGCACGGTGGTGGCGGTGCCGTTGACCACCTGGGTCGTCATGTCGGCCGCCCAGCGGATGCTCATGTTGGTGCCGGGCACGTTCCTGCCCAGGTGGTCGCCGCGGGCCGACCAGAGGCCGGCGTCGACGGTCTGGTCGGGCGGCATGGACGACCACGCTTCCATGCCGCGCACGGCGGGGTCGACGTCGCCGGTCATGCCGCGGCCGGTGTCGACGCCGCTGTAGCCGCCGAACAGCACCTCGCCGGTGGCGGCGGCGCGCATGGCCCAGCCGTACGGCGCCCACCGGCCGCCCTCGTGCACGGTCCAGATCTCCAGGCCGTCGCGGTCCGGGTCGAGGTCGGCGACGTGCATGGCGTCGCCGTGGCCGAGCCGGACGCGCTGGCCGGGCACGGCGCTGCCGGGCGGTCCTTCGGCGAAGGAGGAGTAGAGCAGGTCGCCGTCGTCGTCGATGGTCGCGGCGCCGTACACGATCTCCTGCCTGCCGTCACCGTCCACGTCGGCGGCGCTCAGGGAATGGAAGCCCTGCGTGGTGAGGGTGGCGTACTCCGGGTCGGTGCCGTCGACGCCGTGCGGGGAGGCGTTGAACGGGTTGGCCATCGGCACGTGGCCGCTGTCGGCGTACCAGACCTCTTCGAGCCGCCGGCCGTTCCAGTCGTAGGCGACCAGGGTGGAGCGGGTGTAGTAGCCGCGGGCGAAGACCGCCGAAGGGCGCTCGCCGTCGAGGTAGGCGACGGCCGACAGGAACCGGTCGACGCGGTTGCCCGGCTCGATCCTGGCCATCGCGTAGTCGCCCCACAGCAGGCCGTCGTCGCCGCGGCCGGGCTTGTACGGGATGGTCTGCAGCTCCCGGCCGGTGGCGCCGTCGAGCACGGTGAGGTACTCGGGGCCGGTGAGGATGTAGCCCTCGAACTCCCGCAACCGGTTGTTGCCACTACGGGACGGGGCGTACACGTCCACGAAGTAGGTCGCCAGATCGGTGGCCGCCTCGCGCGAGAGCGGGTAGTCGTGCCGGGGCTCGATCCCGAAGGCCTGCTCCAGCGTGGCGGGCCAGCGTCCGGCCGCCACTTCGGGGTGCGCGTGCCAGCCCTGGAACATCCCGACGAGGTGCCCGAAGTAGTCCGCGGCGCTCTTGCGGTAGTCGTCGGCGTGCGAGTACCCGGCCCTGACGTCCTTTCCGGGCATCGTGACGTGGCGCTCGGACAGCACGCGGCCGTCGCGGCCGTAGCGGGTGATCTTGGTGCCGGGGGCGGTCTTGAGCATGGTCTCGGCGCGGCCGTCACCGTCGAAGTCGTAGACCAGGAACTGGGTGTAGTGGGCCCCGGCGCGGATGTTGACGCCCAGGTCGAGCCGCCACAGCAGGGTTCCGTCGAGTTCGTAGGCGTCGAGGTAGGCGTTGCCGGTGTAGCCCCGCTGGGAGACGTCCTTGGAGTTGGACGGGTCCCACTTGACGACGTACTCGTACTGCCCGTCCCCGTCGACGTCGCCGACGCTCAGGTCGTTGGCCGAGTAGGTGTACGCCTCGCCGGCCGGGGTGACGCCGTCGGCGGGCTTCTGAAGCGGAAGATCGTGAAACGATTCAACCCACGGCATCACGGCAGGGCCGCGCTTGCCCTCCCGTCCCTTGACGATCGGGGCGATCCGGTAGGTGGAGGCGGGGGCGCCGGCGCCGTCGAGATAGTTGGTGCTGTCGGTGACCGTGGCGATCGGCCGGCCGTCGCGGTAGACGCGGAAGTCGGTGCCGGTCATGCCGCCCGGGCCGTGCCCGGTGACCTCGTCGCCGAGCAACCGCCAGCTCAGGAACACACCCTGGCCGGTCGGGACCGCCACGAGCCCGCGGTCCAGGCGTTCGAGCTGGACGCCGCCGGAGCGGCCGTGACCGTCGCGGCCCGCCTGGGCGGGCGGGGCGGCGAGGGTCAGGGAGAGCAGGGCCGCCGAGGCGGCCGCCAGTAAGCGGCGCAGAGGGGGTGACATGCCCGGATTGAATCGATATAACAACCGTTTGTCAAGAGTCAGGTGCCCCCGCTGAACAGGTTGAGGATGGGGCAGACCCCTCCACCTCGGCGTGCAGCCGGTCCAGTTCCTCGGCGGAGGCGGGCGAGTCGATCAGCACCTCGTCGCGGAAGCCGTACGGATGGACCGGCACGTCGCTCCCGCCGGGGTGACGTCAGGAGGAGGCCGACCGGGACATGACGTCCGCGAGCGTGACCTCGCTGAGCAGGGCGTGCTCGTGGTCGCGCAGCCGCTCCCAGATCGCGTCCAGGGGGGCGGCGGCCCGGGGGAACCTGCGCGTGGCCTGCTCGACCCCCTCGGTCACGCGGATGACGTCGGCCAGGGAGATCTCGGCGGCGGGACGGGCCAGCCAGTAGCCGCCGTCCGGCCCGCGCTGGCTGTTCAGGAGTCCGGCACGGCGCAGTTGGAGCAGGATGTTGTCGCAGAACCTGCGGGGGATCTCCTGCGAGTCGGCCACCCGCTCGGCGTGCACCGGGCCGTCGGCCTCCGCGAGGGCGAGCATGGCGGCGAGGGCGTACTGGGTGCGTGCGGAGATTCTCATGGATTCCCGTGATGGTCGGAAAAAGGCCCGGCGCCCCTGGTCGGGGGGCCGGGCCTTCAGGCGGTCCGGGGACATCGGGCACGTCAGGCGGAGGTGGTGGGCTCCTGCTTGCGCAGCTCTTCCTCGTACGCCTCCACCGACTCCTGGGCCTTGTGCTTGCGGTACTCGCGCACCGAGTAGGCGATCGCGGCGGCCCAGATGACGGCGATGGTCAGGTACGCGACGGTCTGCACGCCGCCGGGAGCGTCGATCCAGTCACTGCGCAGCAGCGTGCGCACGTTCGTCAGGACGATGAGGCCGCCCACGGCCGAGCCGAGGATGCGCGGCGGGATGTGGCGCACCAGCCACGCGGCGATCGGGGCGGCGATCACGCCGCCGATCAGCAGCACGGCCACCCAGGAGAAGTCGATGTTCTCCGAGCCGAGGCCGACGAAGAAGCCGACGCTGGCCGCGATGGCCACCAGGAACTCCGAGGCGTCGATCGATCCGATCACCTTGCGCGGCGCCAGCCGGCCGCTGGCCAGGATGGCGGGGGTGCCCACCGGGCCCCAGCCGCCGCCGCCCGTCGAGTCCACGAAGCCGGCGAACAGGCCCAGCGGGGTCAGGAAGCGCTTGCGCAGCGGCTTGCCCAGGTTGCCCCGCGGCAGGCCGAAGGCGGTGAACCTGATCAGGATGTAGACGCCCAGCGTCAGCAGGATCAGCGACATGACCGGGGCGGCCACCTCGGTCGACAGGCTGGACAGGAACGTCGCGCCGGCGAAGGCGCCGATCGCGCCCGGCACACCGATCTTGCCGACGACCTTCCAGTCGACGTTCCCGAAGCGCCAGTGGGAGAAGCCCGAGGCCAGGGTGGTGCCGATCTCGGCCAGGTGCACGGTGGCCGAGGCCGCGGCCGGATTGGTGCCGATCGCCAGGAGAAGCGTGGTTGAGGTGACGCCGTAGGCCATGCCCAGGCTTCCGTCGACGAGCTGGGCCGCGAAACCCACCAGCCCGAGCAGGAGGAGTGCTCGCACGATCGACCCTTTCCGATTAATCCTACTTAACTTGTAGGGTTAATGATGATCCAGGGCGGGGAGCCCCGTCAAGCCCTATATCCCTACTTTCTTAGACGGGATATTCACCTGCGGCGCGACCCGGTCCGCCCAGGCCGCCAGCACCTCCGCCAGTTCCGGGAGCCGGGACTCCAGCACGGCCAGGCCGGGGGTGGGCACCAGGGCGCCGAGTTCCACCAGCAACGGCCGCAGATGCACCTCCACCGCCAGCGAGTGCGCCGGGTCGCCCATCACCAGCAGCGGCAGCGCCGCCGCCCCGGCCAGCGCCCGGGGCGGCAGCCGGTCCAGGAACGCCTTGAGCAGGCCGGTGTAGGTGCCCTTGTAGGTGGGGCTCGCCACCACCAGCACGCTCGCCCCGGCGACCCGCTCCAGCGCCGACTCCACGCCGGCCGAAAGGACGGGCGACAGCAGGTGCGGCGCTAGACCAGCCAGGTCGACGACGTCGTACGGCGGCAGCAGCCCGATCCGCTCTCCCACCGCCCCGGCGGCCTCGACCGCCACGCCACGGGTACGGGAGCCTTCACGAGGGTTGCCGACCAGGACGACGAGACTCATGCGATCCTCCGGGGAATGAGGGAATGAAAGGGATGAGACGCCGCAACCGGCTCGCCGGTGCGGGGGTCTCCTCGAGTTCGGCCTCGTCGTCCGGCAGGTCGTACCAGTAGACGTCGCCGGGATACTCGGGCTCGCTCGGGGTGATCATTACACCATTCCTGTCTGACACGCATGATCCGGGCATGGCTGACTCCTTTCGCTGGACGGGCTGGACGGGCTGGACGGGCGGGCTGGACGCGCCGGCTCAGCCGAGCGCGTGCGGCGGCACCGGGATGGCGGGGAACGGGTTGTCGGGCAGGAGGATGACGCGCCGCTCGTGCTCCACGGCGTCCAGATGGAGCAGTGCCGCCCCGATGCCGGCCGCGCCGACCAGGTATCCGGTGTCGGCCGTCACCTCGCCCGGCCGCAGCCGCCGGTACGCCTGGTACCAGCGGTAGCCCCGGCCGTCGTGGTCGGTGGCCCGGCCGATCAGGTCGTCGGCGAGCGAGCGGGCGAAGGTCAGGTGCGCGCGCCGCCCGGTCGCCGCCCACAGCCCGGTGAAGAGCTCCAGCAGGCCCGCGGTGCCGCAGCACTGGCAGGCCACGTTCCAGTAGCCGTCGGTGCGCCGGCGGGGAGCGCCGCTGCCGACGATGCCGGCCGCGAGCCGCTCCACCCACTCCAGGTCGCCCGGGTCGCCGCCCACCCGGTGCAGCTCGTAGAACATCCTGGCCACGCCCGCCGATCCCGAGCAGAAACCGAGATAGTGCAGCCGCCTGGCCTGCGGCACGTGGTGCGGGACGACCGCGCGGTTGCCGGTCACGACGCTCAGCTCCCGGACGAAGCCGGCGCCGCGCCGCGCGGCCCGCAGGAAGACCTCCTCCCCCGTCACCCCGTACAGCCGGGCGAGCAGGAAGGCGGTGCCGGCGGTGCCGGCCAGGAAGCCGGGCGTGACCGCGTCCAGCGGCAGGTCGGCGCACTCGCCGAACCGGTGGCCGGGCACGGGCAGGGCGGCGATGCGCAGCCCGGCCTCGACGGCGGCCTCCTCGTAGGCGGGGGCGCCGAAGTGGGCGGCGGCGCGCAGCAGGGCCAGGACGATGCCGCCGTCGCCGCGCTGGGCCGGCTCGCGGGACCAGGCCACGCCGTCGCCCGCCGCGCGGCCCTTGCCGACGAGGTGGTCGGCGATGGCCGCCGCCTCCACCTCGAACAGCTCGTCCCCGAGCGCCCATCCGGCCTCCATGAGCGCCACCATCGTGCCGGCCAGCCCGTGGTACAGCGTGAGGTCGCGCTGCTCGCGCCAGGTGGCGGCGAGCCGGCGCGCCCCGGCCCGGGCGTCCTCCAGGTACGCCTCGTGGCCGGTGGCGGCGGCCAGCTCCAGGAAGAACAGCACGATGCCGGCCGCGCCCGAGTAGAGCGAGGACGGCTCGGCGGTGACCGCCGACCTGCCGCGCGGGTCGGGGTTGGCCAGCCAGTGCCTGCCGTGCTCGCCGTCCACGGCGGCGGATCGGATCCACCGCCCGGCCAGGATGGCGGCGCTCAGCGGCGAGTCGGCTCGGGCGCTCTGAGGACGGGTCTTGTCCAGGCTCACCCGGCCATTATCCCACACATTTGGTAGGAAAATAAGGTTGAAACTCGCTCAGGTCCAGCCGTCGAGGTGGAGCACCCGGTCGAGCGGCACCCGGGGGGCCGGCCTGAAGGTGTCGCCGGTGTAGTAGGCGGTCGGGATGAGGACGCCCTGCCGGACCTCGGCGGGCAGGCCGAGCAGCTCGGCCACCTCGGCCTCGTACGCCAGATGGAGCGTCGTCCAGGCGGTGCCGAGGCCGCGCGCCCGCGCCGCGAGCATGTAGCTCCACGCGGCCGGGAGCAGCGACCCCCACAGCCCCGCCTGGCTCCCCTCGGGCAACCGGCCGCCGGGCAGCTCGATGCACGGGATCACCAGCACCGGGACCTCCCCCATGTGCTCGCCCAGATGGGCGGCGCTGTCGGAGACGCGCCGCTGCGTCGCCGCCCGGTCCGGGTCGTCCTGGAACAGCTTCCCGGCGGACGCCTTGGACGCGAGATAGGCGCGGGTGGCGCGGCCGTAGTACTCGCCGATCCTGGCGCGCAGCTCGGGGTCGGTCACGACGACCCAGTGCCAGCCCTGGCTGTTGCCGCCGCTGGGCGCCTGGAGGGCGATCTCCAGGCACTCGCGTACGAGGTCCAGCGGCACGGGACGGCTCAGGTCGAGGCGCTTGCGGACGCTGCGGGTGGTGGTGAGCAGCTCATCGGGGCTCAGTGGCGGTGTCGTCATGACCGTATCCTGTCAGGGCCGCGCGGCCGGGCGGCGGCGCGACGACGACTCGCGGGCGCGGCCATCGTCAGCTCCTGACGAACACGTGTTCGATCGATCACTTGACGGGGCATGATCGTGCGAGCATGATCACTCCATTCACCCCCAGTCCTCCCAGAAGCAGGCCATGTCCCCCCTCATTCCTGCCCGTGAACAACCCGCGCCCCCGAGCGGCGCGGTCTTCGTCGACCACAGCGGCCGGCGGAGGAGGTGGTTCAGCGTGGGCGCGGTCGTGGTCAGCACGCTCGCCCTCGCGGTGACGGTGACGCTCGTGGGCGCGGTGCTCGCGGACACGCCACTGCCGGCCGGCGGCTGGCCCGGACGGCACGGGAGCCC
>NZ_JAPNNL010000245.1 GCF_027620315.1 Nonomuraea corallina
CCCGGTCACGTACGCGACCCGGTCGGCGCCGCCCGCCAGCAGGTGCTCGACGGCCATCGCCCCGCCCGTCACGTCGTTGACCGCGACCGCGCACTGGTCGGGCCGTTCGGCCGGATGGTCGACGAGCACCACGCTGATGCCGCGCTCGCGCAGCCGGTCGAGCCGGACCGGGTCCTGGTCGGAGGGGGTGATGAGCACCCCGCGCACCCGCTGCTCGGCGAAGACGAGCAGGTTGCGCTCTTCCTTGACGCGGCTGCCGGAGGAGTTGCCCAGGATGACGGCGTAGCCGCGCTCGCTGGCCAGGTCCTCGACGCCGGCGGCCACGTCGGTGAAGAACGGGTTGCCGATGTCGATCACGGACAGGCCGATGGTGCGGCTGTGGCCGGCGCGGAGCGTGGAGGCCGAGCCGTGCCGCACGAAGCCCAGCTCCCTGATCGCGTTCCCCACCCGGTCGCGGGTGGCCTCGGCCACCTTCTCGGGCCGGTTGAGCACGTTGGAGACGGTGCCGGGCGACACCCCCGCCAGGGCCGCGACGTCCTTGATCGACGGGCTCTGCCGGATGCCCCCGGCAGCCTGCGCCTCGTCCCAACCGTCGGTGCTCATCCGCGTTCCCGTGGCTCGTAGGGGTGCCCTGGCCGGTAGGTGCGCACGCCCGCGCCGCGCCGGACCAGCTCGCGCATCTCGGCCAGGCCGCCGACCAGGCCGCGCGCGCGAGCCTGGACCAGCGCGTTGCCGAGCGCGGTGGCCTCGACGGGCCCGGCCACGACCGGCAGGCCGGTCGCGTCGGCGGTGAGCCGGCACAGCAGCGTGTTCAGCGACCCGCCGCCGACCAGATGGACGACCTCGACCGGCCGGCCGCTGAGCCGGACGGCGTCGGCGATCGCCCGCTGGTAGGCGAGGGCAAGGCTCTGCAGGATGCATCGTACGACCTGCGCGGGTCCCTCAGGGGCAGGCTGCCCGGTACGGGCGCAGTAGGCGGCGATCCTGCCCGGCATGTCGCCCGGCGGCAGGAACGCGGGGTCGTCCGGGTCGATGACGGCGGCGGCGCGCGCGGTCTCCGCCTCGGCCAGCAGCGGCTCCAGCGGCGGGCCGCCCCAGGCGCGCAGGCACTCCTGGAGGATCCACAGGCCCATGACGTTGCGCAGGTAGCGGACGGTGCCGTCGAGGCCGGCCTCGTTGGTGAAGTTGGCCTGGCGGCTCTCCTCGGTGAGCACCGGCGCGGGCAGCTCGACGCCCACCAGCGACCAGGTGCCGCAGGAGACGTAGGCGAAGCGGTCGGTCTCGGCGGGCACGGCCACCACCGCCGAGGCGGTGTCGTGCGAGGCGACCTTGACCACCTCGGTGGCGTAGCCGACCTCCTCGGCCACGTCCGGCCGCAGCGGGGACGCGCCCGCCGCGAAGTCCGGGAAGATCCGCCGGGGCAGTCCCAGCTCGTCGATCAGCTCCCAGGCCCAGTCCCGCCCGCGCACGTCGTACAGGGCGGTGGTGGAGGCGTTGGTCCGCTCGGCCCCGATGGTCCCGGTCAGCCAGTAGCCGAGCAGGTCCGGGATCATCAGCATGGTCTCGGCCCGGTCGAGCCGCTCGCACAGCAGCTGGTTGACGGTGTTGAAGGGCAGGAACTGCGTCCCCGTCACCTCGTACGGGTCCACCCGCTCGGTGCAGCGGGCGGTGCGGGCGTCGCGGTAGTGCACCGGGTTGCCGATCAGCCTGCCGTCGCCGTCGAGCAGCCCGTAGTCCACCGCCCACGCGTCGACGCCCACCGACTCGGCGGGTCCGGCCTTGCGCAGCCCGTCCAGCACGCCCTGGTAGAGGGCGAGCACGTCCCAGTGCAGGGTTCCCGCGACCCGTACGGGCCGGTTGGCGAAGCGGTGCTCCTCCCGCAGCCGGATGCGCCCGCCGGCCACGGCGGCGCTCATCACCCGCCCGCTGGAGGCGCCCAGATCGACTGCCGTGAATCGCACGATCCGATTAAAACGTAGCAACAGCGTCTTCGCCAGACATCCGGCCAGGCATTGACGGTACCCGGTCGAACACCTACATTCCGAGAAACATCCCGTTAAAACGTTTGTTGTCCGGAGGACGCATGAGCGGTCCCCCCACCCTCGCGCTCGTGAACGTCAGCAAGTCGTTCGGCGCCGTGCGGGCCCTGCGCGAGGTGTCGCTCGAGCTGTTCGCCGGAGAGGCGCACGCGCTCGCGGGGGAGAACGGCGCCGGCAAGTCCACGCTGGTCAAGATCCTCGCCGGGGTGCACCGGCCGGACAGCGGCCAGATGCTGCTGGACGGCGAGCCCGTCGTCTTCCACGGCCCCGTCGACGCCCAGCGGGCCGGCGTCGCCGTCATCTACCAGGAACCCACGCTCTTCCCCGACCTGTCCGTGGCCGAGAACATCTTCATGGGACGCCAGCCCCGCACCACCCTCGGCCGCATCGACCGCCGCGCCAGGCGCGCCCTGGCCGCCGAACTGTTCACCCGGCTCGGCGTCACCCTCGACCCCGAGCAGCCCGCCCGCGGCCTGTCCATCGCCGATCAGCAGCTCGTCGAGATCGCCAAGGCCATCTCCACGGACGCCAGGGTCCTGGTCATGGACGAGCCGACGGCCGCGCTGTCGGGCAACGAAGCGGCCCGGCTGTTCTCGGTGGTGGAGACACTGCGCGAGCAGGGGTGCGCGGTCCTGTTCATCTCGCACCGGCTCGACGAGATCTTCTCCCTCTGCGGACGGGTCACCACCCTGCGCGACGGCGGCCTGGTCGCCGTCGAGCCCGTCGCCGGGCTGACCCACGACGAGCTGATCCGGCGCATGGTCGGGCGCGAGCTCGGCGCCCTCTACCCCAAGCAGGAGACGACCGCGGGGCAGGTGGCGCTCCGGGTCGAGCGCCTGACCAGGGAGGGCGTGTTCACCGACGTCTCGTTCGAGGTGCGGCGGGGTGAGATCGTCGCGCTCGCCGGCCTGGTCGGGGCCGGACGCAGCGAGGTGGCCAGGGCGATCTTCGGCGTCGACCGGTGGGACGCCGGGACCGTCCAGGTGGACGGCCGCCCGCTGCCCGCCGCCAGCCCGAGCGCCGCCATGGCGGCCGGGCTCGCCCTGGTGCCGGAGGACCGGCGCCAGCAGGGCCTGGTCATGGCGCTGTCCATCGAGCGCAACATCGGCCTGACCGGGCTGCGCTCGCTGCGCCGCGGCCTCACCATCTCCCGCGCCGCCGAACGCGACCGGGCCCGGGACTGGGCGCTGCGCCTGCGGCTCAAGTTCGCCGCGCTCTCCGACGGGGTCGGCGTGCTGTCCGGCGGCAACCAGCAGAAGGTCGTGCTCGCCAAATGGCTGGCCACGCGCCCGTCCGTGCTCGTCGTGGACGAGCCCACCCGCGGCATCGACGTCGGCACCAAGGCCGAGGTGCACCGGCTGCTGTCGGAGCTGGCCGGGCAGGGCATCGCCGTGCTGATGATCTCCTCCGACCTGCCCGAGGTGCTCGGCATGGCCGACCGGGTGCTCGTCATGCACGAGGGCCGGCTCACCGCCGAGATCCCGCGCGCCGAGGCCACCGAGGAGAGCGTCATGACCGCCGCCACCGGGAGGGCGGCATGACCGCCACCGCCGCCAGGCCCGAGCCGGCGGCCCGCGGCCGGGGCGCGCGCACCCTGGTCGACCTGGTGTTCAGGGCCCGCGAGCTGAGCCTGGTCATCGCGCTGGCCGCGCTCGTCGGCGGCACCGCCGCCGCCAACCCCACCTTCCTGTCCGGGCAGGGCGTCGAGGACATCCTGCTGAACACCGCGATCCTCGCGCTGCTGGCCGTCGGCCAGTCCATGGTGGTCGTCACCCGCAACCTGGACCTGTCCGTCGGCTCGGTGGTCGGACTGGTCGCGTTCACGCTCGGCGACCTGCTGACGAGCGGCTGGGGCCTCGTGCCGGGCGTCGTCGCCGGAGTGGCGCTCGGCGCCGCCTGCGGGCTGCTCAACGGCCTGCTCGTCAGCTTCGGCCGGGTGCCCGCGCTGGTCGTCACGCTCGGCACCCTCTACGTCTTCCAGGGCGTGTGCCACTTCGTCGCCGCCGGCCGCCAGATCAACGCCGCCGACCTGCCGCCCGCACTGCTGTCGCTGGGCAACGGGGCCGTGCTCGGCGTGCCGTACCTGCCGCTCATCACCGTGGTGATCATGCTCGTGATCGGGTACTACCTGCGCGCCTACCCGAGCGGGCGGGAGTTCTACGCGATCGGGTCCAGCCCGGAGGCCGCCCGGCTGGCCGGCGTCCCGGTCCGCCGCCGCGTCCTGGCCGGCTACCTGGTCAGCGGCTGCCTGGCCGGGCTGGCCGGGGTGCTCTGGCTGGCCCGGTTCGGCACCGTCGTCGCCGACTCGGCCGGCGGCTGGGAACTGCTGGTGATCAGCGCGGTCGTGGTCGGCGGCGTGGCCATCACCGGCGGGGTGGGAAGCGTGTACGGGGCGGCGCTCGGCGCGCTGCTGCTCACCGTGATCGGCAGCGCCCTGGTCGTGCTCCGGGTCAACCCGTTCTGGCAGCAGGCCATCACCGGCGCGCTGCTCCTGCTCGCCATCAGCGTCGACCGGGTGCTGGCCCTGCGGGTCGCCCGGCTGCTCAGAAGGAGGAGCCGCCATGGCTAGAGCGCTCCGCTGGGATGTGATCATCGGCCTGCTGCTGGTCGCGGTCTTCGCGGGCGGCGCGCTCGGCTCGCCGTCGTTCGCCACCGCGGACAACCTGTCGTTCGCGCTCGGCGACCTGGGCGAGATCGCGCTCATCGCCCTCGCCATGACCATGCTCGTGGTGGCCGCCGAGGTCGACCTGTCGGTGGCGTCCGTGCTGGGCCTGTCGAGCGCCCTGGTCGGCGCGCTGTGGGACGCCGGCCTGGCCATCGAGACCATCATCCCGCTCGTCGTGCTGATCGGCGCGGTGTGCGGCCTGGTCAACGGGCTGCTCGTGACCCGGCTCGGGCTGCCGTCGCTGGCCGTCACGATCGGCACCCTCGCCCTCTACCGGGGGCTGGCGTACGTGGTGCTCGGCGACAGGGCGGTGGCCGGGTTCCCGCCCGGGTACGTGTCGGCGGCCGTGGACGACGTGCCCGGCACGTTCGTGCCGTACCCGGTCGCGCTGTTCGTGCTGCTGGCCGTGGTCGTCGCGGTGGTCCTGCACGCCACCGGGTTCGGCCGCGCGCTGTTCGCGATCGGCGCGCAGGAGCAGGCCGCGTTCTTCGCCGGGATCCGGGTCAAGCGGATCAAACTGGCGCTGTTCGTGATCTCCGGAACGGTCGCCGCCTTCGCCGGGGTCGTCTTCACCCTGCGCTACGGCTCGGCCCGCGCCGACAACGGGCTCGGCGTCGAACTGGCGGTGATCGCCGCCGTGCTGCTGGGCGGCGTCGACTTCGACGGCGGCAAGGGCACGCTCGGCGGCGTCATCGCCGGCGTGCTGCTCATCGGACTGCTGCGCAACCTGCTCATGCTCAACGACGTCTCGACCGAGATCCAGTCGATCGTCACCGGCCTGCTGCTCATCGTCTCGGTGCTCACCCCCCGCCTCATCTCCTTGCTCAAACCGGTCAGAACCGGCACGTCGGCACTGAAAGGAATCCCATGAGACCGATGCGCCTCGCCCCCCTCACGGCCGCCCTCACCGCCGTGCTCGCCCTCGGCGCCGTGGCCTGCGGCGGCACCACCAAGTCGAGCGTCACCTCCGCGCCCGCCCAGCCGCCCGCCTCGTCCGCCGCGGCCTCCGCCGACCCGAACGCGCCGATCAAGCAGGGCCTGAAGCTGGCCTTCCTGCCCAAGCAGATCAACAACCCGTACATGACGATCGTCGCGACGGCGGGGGCCGAGGCGGCCGGGGAGTTCCAGGGCGAGGCCAAGGAGGTCGGCCCGTCCGACGCGTCGGCGTCCTCGCAGATCTCCTACATCAACACCCTCACCCAGCAGGGCCACGACGCCATCCTCATCTCGGCCAACGACCCCAACGCCGTGTGCGGCCCGCTCCAGCAGGCCAGGGAGAAGGGCATCAAGATCGTCTCGTACGACTCCGACGCCGCGCCCGAGTGCCGCGACCTGTTCATCAACCAGGCCGACTCGGAGGAGGTCGGCCGCAGCCAGGTCCGGCTGCTCGCCGGGATGATCGGCCACAAGGGCGAGATCGCGATCCTGTCGGCCACGGCCAACGCCACGAACCAGAACACCTGGATCGAGTACATGAAGGACGAGCTGTCCAAGGCCGAGTACAAGGACATGAAGCTGGTCAAGGTGGCCTACGGGGACGACGACGACCAGAAGTCGTTCACCGAGACGCAGGGCCTGCTGCAGGCGTACCCCGAGCTGAAGGGCATCATCTCGCCCACCACCGTCGGCGTCGCGGCGGCGGCCCGCTACCTCTCCGGCTCCAAGTACAAGGGCGAGGTCGTCCTGACCGGCCTGGGCACGCCGAACCAGATGCGCCAGTTCGTCAAGGACGGCACCGTCGAGAAGTTCGCCCTGTGGAACCCGAAGGACCTCGGCCACCTGGCCTCGTACGCCGCCGCCGCGCTGGTGTCCGGGCAGATCACCGGCGCCGAGGGCGAGACGTTCAAGGCGGGCAGGCTGGGGGAGCGGACGATCGGCGCGAACGGCGAGGTCATCCTGGGCCCGCCGTTCACCTTCGAGGCCGGCAACATCGACGACTTCGACTTCTGACCCCCATCTACATCCGCCGTACGCCCGCCCCGGGACCGTCCCGGGGCGCGCGTCGCGGAAAGGAGAAGACCGTGGAGCGGGTGTGCTTCCTGCTGCGGGTACGGCCGGACCGGCTCGACGAGTACCGGGAACGGCACCGGCACGTGTGGCCGGAGATGCTGGACGCGCTGCGCGAGGCGGGATGGCGCAACTACTCGCTCTTCCTGCGCGCCGACGGCCTGCTCGTCGGCTACCTGGAGACCGACGACTTCGAGGCGGCGCAGCGCGCGATGGCCGCCACCGGGGTGAGCGCCCGGTGGGAGACCGACATGGCGCCGTTCTTCGCGTCCGGCCGGGCCGACGAGGGACGGGTCAGGCTCGAAGAAGTTTTCCATCTGGATTGAATCGGGGACCTCTTTTCATGATCAAGGAACAGCTCCGCGGGCAGCGGATCGAGACGCCGTCCTGGGCGTACGGGAACTCCGGCACCCGGTTCAAGGTGTTCGCCCAGCCGGGGGTGCCGCGCGACCCGTACGAGAAGATCGCCGACGCCGCCCAGGTGCACGCGTTCACCGGCGTCGCGCCGACGGTGGCGCTGCACATCCCGTGGGACCGGGTCGACGACTACGCCGCCCTGGCCCGGCACGCCGCCGGACTGGGGGTGGGGATCGGCGCGATCAACTCCAACGTGTTCCAGGACGACGACTACAAGCTGGGCAGCGTCACCCACCCGGACCCGCGGGTGCGGGCCAAGGCGCTGGCGCACCTGCTGGAGTGCGTGGACGTCATGGACGCCACCGGGTCCGGCACCCTCAAACTGTGGTTCTCCGACGGCACCAACTACCCGGGGCAGGACGACGTCCGCGACCGCCAGGACCGGCTGGCCGAGGCGCTGGCGGCGGTGTACGACCGGCTCGGCGAGAATCAGCGCCTCCTGCTGGAGTACAAGCTGTTCGAGCCCGCCTTCTACATGACCGACCTGCCCGACTGGGGCGCCGCGTACGCCCACTGCGTCAGGCTCGGCCCGAAGGCACAGGTCGTGGTCGACACCGGCCACCACGCGCCGGGCACCAACATCGAGTTCATCGTGGCGTTCCTGCTGCGCGAGGGGAAGCTCGGCGGCTTCGACTTCAACTCCCGCTTCTACGCCGACGACGACCTCATGGTGGGCGCCGCCGACCCGTTCCAGCTCTTCAGGATCATGTACGAGGTCATCAGGGGCGGCGGCTTCACCGAGCGGACCGCCTTCATGCTGGACCAGTGCCACAACATCGAGCCGAAGATAGCCGGGCAGATCCGCTCGGTGATGAACGTGCAGGAGGCCACCGCCAAGGCGCTGCTCGTCGACCGGGACGCGCTGGCCGCGGCGCAGCGGGCCGGTGACGTGCTGGGCGCGAACGCCGTGCTCATGGACGCCTACAACACCGACGTGCGGCCGCTGCTGGCGGAGCTGCGTGAGGAGCTGGGGCTGGCGCCCGACCCGATGGCCGCCTACGCCACGTCCGGATATTTCGAGAGAAT
>NZ_JAPNNL010000246.1 GCF_027620315.1 Nonomuraea corallina
CCGCCGTCCGGGTTGTTCCCGCCGTTCGGGGCGTTCGCGCCCGGGGCCGAGGGGGGCGGGTCACCCGCGCGGGCGGCGTCGGCGCGGGCGGCGTGGTCGTACGCGGAGGCGAGCGTCGAGGTCGGGTTGGCCAGCGCCGAGTAGACGTCGGGACTGAAAGGGCTGATCGACCCGGTACGTCCGGCGCCGCCGAGGAAGGCGCCCGTGAGGGACTCGGCGCTGAACGGGTTCTGCCACTGCCCGTAGACGGCGCCGTTGGCCACGAAGCTGCCCGCCGGGGAGGCGACCATGTTGGTCGCGCCGGTGGTCAGGGCGCGCCCGGCGAACCCCGGCACGACGCCGGTGACCTGGGAGACCGGCCCGGCCACCTTCGTGCCGATGACGGCGCCCGTGCCCGCGCCGACGACGGCGGCCATGGACTTCTTCCAGTCCCAGCTCTCGCGGGTGCCGTCCTTGATCTGCTGGTACTGGGTGGCCGCGTCGATGAAGAACTCCTCGCCGATCTCCTCGACGAGTTCCCGGCCCAGCGTCGAGGCCAGCAGCCGGGAGATGAGAGCGGGCCCGGTGGCCCCGCTCAGCGCCGTCACCCTGGCCAACTGGGAGGTGCCCACCTGCCTGGCGCCGACGGTCATCAGCCTGACGAGGATCCGGCTGATCGCCGCCCGGGCCGCGGCCGCGTACGGACCGATGATCGCGGTGCTGACCCCGGCGCTGAAGAACGAGGCGATCAGGGCGATGGCGATGGCGACGACCGTCACCCAGAAGGCCACGTTGATGGAGATCTTCGAGTACTGGGTCTCGACCGCGAAGTTGTTGGCCTGCTGGGCGTAGCCGTGCGCGTTCCTGGCCACGCCGGCGAGCCCGCCCTGCTCGCCGTGCAGGGTCCTGGCCCTGGTGACGAAGTCCGCGGTGGACGGCGCGGCCCAGCCCGTCACGACGGTGCGGGTGGCCTGACCCGCCTGGGTGGTGCCGGCGGTGGCGCCGTTCGCCAGGCTCACGTACCTCTGAGCCAGCGTCGACAGCCCGCTCTCGCTGGCCTCGGGCCACTTCTGCCCGGCCGACAGCATGGGGATCAGCCAGTTGACCACCCAGTCGGGCAGCGCCTCGGTCTCCCACACCGGACGGACGTCGCTGTCGATGGCCACGATCTGCGCCATGCTCGGCTGTCCGCCGCCGACATAGCTGGTAGGGCCCTGGACGTCCGATCCCCCGTTGATGGTCACGTCCCCGGCCTCAGGCTCTCAATCCTGAGGAGAGGTCCTGCTTCATGGCGGCGTCCACGGCGAGCGTGTTGTCGACGGCGCTGCGCACCCTGCCGGACTCGCCGGAGATCTCCTTGGAGAGGTGGGCGCACTGCTCGATCAGGCGGGTGGGCCCGTCCCCCTGGAAGTGGGCGCTCCAGAACGCCCGCCCCTCGGCGCCCGCGCCCCACGGGGCGGCGGCCAGGGCCTCCTTGAGCTTGACGGTCAGGTCCGCCAGGCTCGCGTCCAGGTCCTCGGCCATGGTCTCCCACTGGGCCAGGCCGCGGTCCACCACCGGCTTGGTGATCTCGGTGCCGTTCCAGAGCCTCACGCCTTGCCCTCCATCCGATCCGCGAGGCGCGCCAGGGCGGCCTCGACGTCGCCGTCGAGGTGGGCCTGGAGCTCCGCCCGCGGGATCACCGGTTCGAAGATCTCCATGACCTGCTCCCGGGCCCTGGCGACCGCCCGATGCGTCGTCTGGGTGATCGTGTCGGCCAGCAGCCGTGCGTCGGGACGCCGGTAGACGCGCGGGTCGAGGTCGAGCCGGACGAGTTCCCCCCGTGCGTTGACCGTCACCGACACCAGGCCGTCACGCGACTTCTCGGTGATCTGGACCGTCTGGGCGCGGGCGTGCAGCTCCAGCCCGCTGTCCTGGATCTGCCGGAACATTTGGCGCAGTTCGTCAGCGTATGCCCGCATCGCGGCTGTATCGGGAGGCACGACGGGTTCCACGCCGAACATCCTCCCTCACACCTGCCATATCTAACGAAACATCTGTGTTTCTGGGCATTTTCCGTCACATGAACATCGGATGGCAAGTGAGAGGTCAAAGGGGCTGATCGTCACCTTTGAGGGGCACGGCCCGTTCCCCGAGATCCTCGACCTCTACGGAGGGCACCCAGAGCCGGTAGACGCCCCGTTCGATCCGCTCCAGCCCCAGCCCCCGGGCGGTGAGCGCGGACCCGCCGAGATACTCCAGCAGCACCTGCCCGTCCCGCTCCTCGCGCACCTGGAACGGCTCGCCCCGCCACCGGCACTCCACGGTCACGAAGTCCAGCGCGGCGCACTCCGCAGCCGGGACCGCGCGGACGTGACAGCCGGGCTCGACCTCCTCGAACCCGTCAGCCGGCTCGGGGCTGCGCAGCCGCACCCACAGCTCCACGGGGTGCGGCTCGGGACTGGCCAGGTAGTCGGCTCCCCGCCACCGGGCCCGGTAGAACGCCCGGCTCATACCGTCCCCGTCCCGATCAGCAGCCACCGCCGCAGGTCGCCGTGGTACATCGCGCGCCGGTGCTCGGTCCCCCCGATCGTCAGCTCCCAGATCTCCGCGCCGTGCGGCAGGACCACCCCGTACACCTTGTACTCGCGGATGACCTGGTCCACGTTCGGGACCAGGCCGAGCCCGACGAACGGCGGCTCCTCGACCACCCACCCGGCCACCGCCGCCCTGCGCTCCTCGTCGGTCCCGCCGTACGGGGTGCGGTAGAGATCGAGACCGACCGGCCGCCAGCGCAGGACGTTCAGCGAGCCGTCGACGGTCAGCATGTCGCGCTGCCCCAGCGCCTCGGCGAGCACGGACGGCGTCGCGATGTGCGAGACGTCCAGCGCGTGATGGCAGTATCCGGAGATCCTCGGCTCGCCGCCGACGATCAGGTCGTGCACGTCCGCGGGCGAGAGCAGTTTCTGGACCGTCGGCACCCCGGACCCGGGGGCGAGGAGGAGGTCCTGGGCCAGCGTGGGCACCGCCAGCCTGGCGAGCGTGCCCGACTCCAGCATGAAGGAGGCGGGCAGCCCCGGATTGATCGCCAGGCCCCAGCGCGGGTCCGGCCAGCCTGCCGCCAGCTCGACCGGCGAGACGACCCGGCAGTGCGCGGCGACGCCGCCGGTGGCCGCCAGCATCGCCGCCACCGACGTGTACGCGAGCACCCACGTCCGCTCGGCGTCCGCGGCCGTCGCCCAGGCGGGCGCCTCCGTCCCGGCCGCCGCGCCCGCCGTGATCGGCAGCGCGAGGTCGGCGTCCCGGAGCAGGCTCAGGCACAGGGCCGTGCGGCCGTCGTGATGAGCCGCCCACAACCGCTCCTCGAACGGCGTGGCCGGCGGATGATCTATCGACGTCACCCGCCCAGTGTGCCCGAGCGCCGGGTCGAGACGGTTCTTCCGGTGTGCGGCACGCTTCTGTCACCGCGGCGCATTACCCTGCTGGGAGGCGTTGATGGGGGTGGAGGGCTTCGTGACGGTCAACGGGATGACGAGCGTCGATGGGGCCTCCGTGGCCTCCGGGGCGGCCGCGGCCGCCGCGGTCGGCCGGGTGCTGGGCACGCAGGCCGCCTCGCCGCTGTCGTTCTGGATCGGGCTGGAGCCGGGCAAGGTCGTGCAGCTCGACGACGTCGTGGTGACCAGGCGCGAGGTGCCCGGCCACGGCCCGCTGGTGGTGGCCGGGGTGGTGACGGCCGTGGAGGCGCGCCACGAGGGCGCCGCCTACGACTCCGACGTGTTCCTGATCGCCGAGGGCGCGCTGCCCGCCGCCGTGGTCGAGGTGGCCGAAGTACGGGTCACCCGGGTCGAGCCCGAGGTGTTCGTGCCGCCGCTGCCGGGCGCCAAGGTCTACCTCGCCGGGGCGGGCGACCGCGACCAGGCTCTCTACTTCGACGTGATGGAGCGCCGGGTGCCGCTCGGCGTGGGCCGCGACGGGCAGCCTCTTTACGTCAACTTCGACTTCCTCGACGGCACCCGCGGCGCGCACGTGTCGATCTCCGGCGTCTCCGGGGTGGCCACCAAGACCTCGTTCGCCACGTTCCTGCTCTACTCGATCTTCAACTCGGGCGTCCTGGGCGGCGAGGCGGCCAACACCAAGGCGCTGATCTTCTCCGTCAAGGGCGAGGACCTGCTCTTCCTCGACCAGGACAACGTCCGGCTCGACGCGGCGGCCAAGAGCGTCTACGGCCGGCTCGGGCTGCCGGCCAGGCCGTTCGGCAGCGTCCACGTGTTCGCCCCGCCCCGGCCCGGCGACCCCAACGGCGTCCCCCACGTCTCCGCCCGCACCCACGGCGTCGGCGCCTTCTACTGGACGCTCGTCGAGTTTTGCCAGGACGAGCTGCTGCGCTTCGCCTTCGCCGACGCCGACGACGAGCGGGCCGGCTACTCCCTGCTGGTGGGCCAGGTCGCGGCCCGGCTCAAGGCGTGGGCGGAGCCGGTCGGCGACAGCGGCGCGGTGATGATCCAGGGCACCTCCTGCCGCACCTTCTCCGACCTGGTCGAGCTGCTGTCCGACCAGCTCCAGGACGAGGGCAGCCGCCAGCAGTGGACCGGCGCGCAGACCCCCCTCGGCACTGTCAACGCCTTCCTGCGCCGGCTCAGGAGCGCCGTCCGCGCCCTGTCGCCGATCATCCGCGGCGACCTGCCGTTCTACCGCAACCACTCGGTCAGCACCTCCAGCGCCCAGGTGACGATCGTCGACCTGCACAACCTGCCCGAGCGGGCGCAGCGGTTCGTGGTCGGCGTGGTGCTGCGCGGCGAGTTCCACCGCAAGGAGTCCTCCGGCACCGCCAAGCCGCTGCTGTTCGTGGTGCTCGACGAGCTCAACAAGTACGCGCCGCGCGAGGGCGACTCGCCGATCAAGGAGATCTTGCTCGACGTGGCCGAGCGCGGCCGCAGCCTCGGCGTGATCCTCGTCGGCGCCCAGCAGACCGCGTCCGAGGTGGAGCGCCGCATCGTCGCCAACAGCGCCGTGCGCGTCGCGGGCCGGCTCGACACCGCCGAGGCCGCCAGGTCCGAGTACGGCTGGCTGCCCCCGACGGTCCGCGACCGGGCCACCATCGCCAGGCCGGGCACGATGTTCGTGGCCCAGCCGGAGATCCCGGTGCCGCTGGTCGTCGCCTTCCCGTTCCCCGCCTGGGCAACCCGCCCGTCCGAGGCGCTGGCCCCGGCCGAGGCGTCGGCCGATCCGTTCCAGGGGCTGCCCGGCGTCGAAGACGACATCCCGCCCTTCTGAGAGGCCGACTCGTGAAGATCCTGCACACCGCCGACTGGCACGTGGGCAAGGTGCTCAAAGGGCGCTCCCGCCTCGACGAGCACCGCGCGGTGCTGCGCGAGCTGGTGGCCACCGCCCGCGAGCGCGACGTCGACCTGGTGATCGTGGCCGGCGACCTGTTCGACACCTCCGCGCCCACCCCCGAGGCGCAGCAGCTCGTGCTGCCCGCGCTGATGGCGCTGCGCGAGGGCGGCCGTGACGTGGTCGTGCTGGCCGGCAACCACGACAACCCGCAGTTGTTCGAGGTCTACCGGCCGCTCCTCGGCAAGCTGGGCCTGCACGTCGTGGGCTCGTTCCGCCGCCCCGACCAGGGCGGCACGCTCTCCTTCGCCGCCCGCACCGGCGAACCGGTCCGGCTGGCCGTGCTGCCCTTCCTGTCGCACCGCTACGTGGTGCGCGCCGCCGAAGTGCTGGCCGGCACCGCCGCGGAGCACAACCGCGACTACGCCGCCCGCATCGCCGAGCTGATCGGCGCGCTCACCGCCGGGTTCCAGAGCGACACCGTCAACCTGATCACCACGCACGGCACGCTCCCCGGCGGCCGGTTCGGCGGCGGCGAGCGCGAAGCCCAGTCGATCTTCTCCTACTACTTCGAGGCCACCGCCTTCCCCGCGTCCACCCAGTACGCCGCGCTGGGCCACCTGCACCGCCGCCAGCAGCTGCCCGGCCCGTGCCCCATCTGGTACAGCGGCTCCCCCCTCGCGGTCGACTTCGGCGAGGAGGGCAACCTGCCCGGTGCGCTGCTGGTGGACGTCGCGCCCGGCCGGCCCGCCGTCGTGGAGGAGGTCGTGTTCCGCTCGCCGCGCAGGCTGCGCACCGTGCGCGGCACGCTCGACCAGCTGGAGTCGCTGGAGGCGGGCGACGACTGGCTGCGGGTGGTCGTCGAGGAGAAACCCCGCGTCGGCCTCGCCGACCAGGTGCGCGAGCTGCTGCCGGGCACCCTCGACGTGTCGCTGGACGAGCGCTTCCGCCCTGTGTCCGCCGTACGGGAGTCGCGCGCGCCCGCCCGCAGCCCGCGCGAGCTGTTCCGCGAGTACCTGACCGCGACCGGCCGCGCCGACGAGCAGGTGGCGACGCTGTTCGACCGGCTCTACGACGAGGTGACCGGCTGATGCGCCCGCTGCTGCTGCGACTCGACCACTTCGGCAGCTTCCGCGACCCGGTGGAGGTGGACTTCTCCGACGTCGACTACTTCGCGCTGACCGGGCCGACCGGGGCGGGCAAGAGCACGATCATCGACGCCCTCTGCTTCGCCCTCTACGGCACCGTGCCGCGCTGGGGCAGGGAGAACGTCATCGCCCACGCGCTGGCCCCGTCCGTCGCGGCGGGCAAGGTGGCGCTGCTGTTCGAGAGCGACGGCCGCCGCTACGGCGTGGTCCGGGCGCTCGTCCGCGACGGCAAGGGCACGGTCCGCACCAAAGAGGCCAGGATCGACGAGCTGGCCGGCGGGGTGCCGCTGGACGAGGCGTGGGAGGCCGTGGTCAGGCCGCTCGCCGAAGGCGAGCACGTCAGCGCCGAGGTGCAGCGGGTGACCGGGCTCGAATACCGCTTCTTCACCCAGTGCGTGGTGCTGCCGCAGGGGCGCTTCGCCGAGTTCCTGCACGCCGCGCCGCGCGAGCGGCAGGACCTGCTGGTGCAGCTGCTCGACGCCGACGTGTACGAGGCGATCAGGCAGCGGGCGGTGCGCGAGGAGGAGACGGCCAGGACCGCCGCCTCCCTGGCCCGCGACCAGCTCGCCAAGCTGTCCGGCGCGACGGCCGAGCTGGAGGCGGAGCTGGCCGAGCGGCTGTCCGCGCTGCGACGGCTGGCCGGCGCCCTCGACGCCGACCTCGACCTGCTGCGCGCCCGCGAGGCCGACATCCGGCGGGCCGCCCAGGAGCGCGCGGCCGTGGCCGAGCGGCAGGCGGCGCTGGCCGGGCCGCGGATGCCCGACGGGGTGGAGACGCTCGCGACGGCCCGGCGCGCGGCGGCCGAGGCGGCGGCCTCCCTGGTGGACCAGGTGGCCGCGCTGGAGGCCGACGAGCACGCGGCCGACGAGGCGCTGGCCGCGCTCGGCGGCCGTGACCGGCCCCAGGCCGCGCTGGCCGCGCTCGACTCCCGCGACCGGCTCACCGCCCAGGTGGAGTCGGCGCGCGCCCAGGCCCGCTCGGCGGCGGAGTCCCTGGCCTCGCTGAGGTCGGCGCTCCAGGATGCCGACAGCGCCGTGGCCGAGGCGGAGCGGCTGCGCGACCGGCTGCGTGACGCCCACGCCGCCGCCGACCTCGCCTCCCGGCTCGCCCCGGGCGACCCGTGCCCCGTCTGCCTCCGCCCCGTCGACGCCCCCCTGCCCGCCGGGCGGCCAGGGGAGACCCGGGCCGCCGAAGGCGCGCTGGCCGCCGCGCGGAAGGAGGCCGAACGGGCGCGGACCGCCTACGCCAAGGCCGAGACGTCGGCGGGCCTCTACTCCACCCAGGTGGCCAGGCTGGAGGCGGAGCTGGCCGCGCTGCCCCCGGCGGTCGACCGGGCGGCCGTCGAGGGAAGACTCGCCGCGATCGCCAAGGCGGAGGAGGTGGCGGCCGAGGCCCGCGCCGCCGCCAGGTCCGCCCGCTCCCGCCTGCGCCGGGCGCAGACCGACGCCGAGCGGGCCGACCAGCGGGCCGCCGAGGCGTGGCGGACGCTGGAGACGGCCCGCGACCGGCTGCTCGCCCTCGGCTCGCACGACGACCCGCCGCCC
>NZ_JAPNNL010000247.1 GCF_027620315.1 Nonomuraea corallina
AAGGCCCCTGGTGGGCGTTCGGGCCGCTGATCGCGCCCGCGCTGGCGGCGGGCGCGCTCCGGATGGCGCGCAGGCCGCCGGTGGACCACTCGCTGCCGCTGTTCGACACCCCTATGGGCGCCATCCCCATGGGCCCGGCGCTCTGGGCGGCCACCGGCCCGGACCTGGCCCTGCTGGGCTGTCTCCCGGCGCTGGCCGCGCTGGTCACGCGGCCGGAGGACCCGTCCGGCCACCTGGCCGCCCAGGCGGTCGCCGGCCTGGCCGCGCTCTTCGCGTACGCGTACCGGCAGCGGCGGTAGGGCCTACTTCTTGGCCTTGTCGGAGCCGGAGTCGGTCGACAGCGCGGCCACGAACGCCTCCTGCGGCACCTCGACCCGGCCGACCATCTTCATCCGCTTCTTGCCTTCCTTCTGCTTCTCCAGCAGCTTGCGCTTACGGGAGATGTCGCCGCCGTAGCACTTGGCCAGGACGTCCTTGCGGATGGCGCGGATGTTCTCGCGGGCGATGACGCGGGCCCCGATCGCGGCCTGGATCGGCACCTCGAACTGCTGCCTGGGGATCAGCTCGCGCAGCTTCTTGGCCATCTCGGTGCCGTAGGCGTAGGCCTTGTCCTTGTGGACGATGGCGCTGAAGGCGTCGACCGGCTCACCCTGCAGCAGGATGTCGACCTTGACCAGGTCGGACTCCTGCTCCCCGGCCGGCTCGTAGTCGAGCGAGGCGTAACCGCGGGTGCGCGACTTGAGCTGGTCGAAGAAGTCGAAGATGATCTCCCCGAGCGGGAGCGTGTAGCGGATCTCGACGCGGTCCTCCGACAGGTAGTCCATGCCGAGGAGCTGGCCGCGCCGCCCCTGGCAGATCTCCATGATCGCGCCGATGAACTCGGACGGGGCCAGGATCGTCGACTTGGTCACCGGCTCGAAGACCTGCGCGATCTTGCCGCCGGTGGGGAACTCCGACGGGTTGGTGACGGTCAGCTCGGTGCCGTCCTCCATGACCACGCGGTAGATCACGTTGGGCGCGGTGGAGATCAGCGACAGGCCGAACTCGCGCTCCAGCCGCTCACGCACGATCTCCATGTGGAGCAGGCCGAGGAACCCGACCCGGAAGCCGAACCCGAGCGCCGCCGACGTCTCCGGCTCGTAGACGAGCGCGGCGTCGTTGAGCTGCAGCTTGTCGAGCGCCTCGCGCAGCTCGGGGTACTCGTCGCCGTCGATCGGGTAGAGGCCGGAGAACACCATGGGCTTGGGGTGCTCGTAGCCGGCGAGCATCTCCTTGGCCGGCTTGACGGCGGAGGTGACGGTGTCGCCGACGCGCGACTGGCGGACGTCCTTCACGCCGGTGATCAGATAGCCCACCTCGCCGACGCCGAGCCCGAGCTCGGCCGGGTTCGGCTCGGGCGAGATGACGCCGATCTCCAGCGTCTCGTGGGTGGCGGCGGTCGACATCATGAGGATGCGCTCGCGCTTGCCCAGATGGCCGTCGAACACGCGCACGTACGTGACGACGCCGCGGTAGGTGTCGTAGACGGAGTCGAAGATGAGCGCGCGGGCGGCCGAGTCGGCCCGGCCGACCGGGGCCGGCACCTCCTGGACGACGTGGTCGAGCAGCTCGCGCACGCCCTCGCCGGTCTTGCCCGAGACGCGCAGCACGTCGGACGGGTCGCAGCCGATCAGCCCGGCCAGCTCCTCGGCGAACTTCTCCGGCTGCGCCGCCGGCAGGTCGATCTTGTTGAGGACCGGGATGATGTGGAGGTCGGCGTTCATCGCCAGGTAGAGGTTGGCCAGGGTCTGCGCCTCGATGCCCTGGGCGGCGTCGACGAGCAGGACCGCGCCCTCGCACGCCTGCAGCGACCGCGACACCTCGTAGGTGAAGTCGACGTGGCCAGGCGTGTCGATCATGTTGAGCACGTGGCCGTCCCACGGCAGCCGGACCGCCTGCGACTTGATCGTGATGCCGCGCTCGCGCTCGATGTCCATCCTGTCGAGGTACTGAGCGCGCATGGAGCGGTCGTCGACCACCCCCGTGATCTGCAGCATCCGGTCGGCAAGCGTGGACTTGCCATGGTCGATATGCGCGATGATGCAGAAGTTGCGGATCAACGCGGGGTCTGTCTGGCCAGGCTGAGTGCGCACCGAAGTCCGTTCCGACAGGTTTGAGGTCAAGCGTCTTTCATGGTGACATGCCCGGATGATGTTCCGAACCGTCCTGCGCCGCGGCCTGCGCCTGATCGCGCTCGCCTTGGTCGTCGTGGTCGCGCCGATCGGCGTCTTGGCCGCCGCGTTCCGCCTCCAGTTTACCGGGGCTCCGGCGGGCTGGGCGATGAGCACCGGCAACAGTGGGTGAAGCGGCATCTGCCGGGGTGCGCGTCTCGGCCTGGCTCGGGCAGTCCGTCAAGGCCGGCAGCCTCGACCTGGACGACCCCGTCGCCCGCCGGAACGTGCTCGACGGCGTCGCGGCCGTCATGAAGGCGGGCTTCGACGGCGTCCACTACAACTTCGAGCCGCTCGGCGACGGTGACACGGACTTCCTCGTCCTGCTCGACGAGACCAGGAAGCACGCCGCCCTGGTGTCCACCTCGACCCCGCAGATCGAGCCGTACCCGCTCATGCGGATCGCCACGAGGTCCGTCATGGACCACGACAAGTACTGGTCGCCCGGTTACTTCCAGGAGGTCGTGTCCCGGGTCGACCAGGTCGCGATCATGACGTACGACTCGGGCATGCCGCTGGAGTCGCTGTACGGCGGGCACGTGGCGCGGCAGGCGGCGCTCGCGCTGGACCTGGTGCCCGAGTCGACGTCCCTGCTCGTCGGCGCGCCCGCCTACCACGACCACGGCATCCCGTGGGGCGACGCGGCGGAGAGCGTCGCCCTGGCGGGGCAGGGCGCCAAACTGGCGCTGTCGGAGCACGGCGCGCGCGAGCGGTTCGGGCTGGCGCTGTACGTGGACTTCGCGGCCACAGAGGCGGACTGGCGGGAGTACGAGGAGAACTGGCTATCCTGAAACCGGTCGTTGATTTGAGCGGCGAGCTGGGTTATTGGTAGCCTGAGCAACTGCGTGTGGCGCGCCCTCTCAACGAGCCCGCGCGCTTCATCCACCACTTCAGACTTTCACCGAGGCTTCTTCGTGGCGAACATCAAGTCCCAGATCAAGCGCAACAAGCAGAACGAGAAGGCTCGCCTGCGCAACAAGGCGGTCAAGTCGTCGCTCAAGACGGCCGTCCGCAAGTTCCGCGAGGCCGCCGAGCAGGGCGACCTCGAGCAGGCCGTGGCGCTGCAGCGCATCGCCGCCCGCCAGCTCGACAAGGCCGCGAGCAAGGGCGTCATCCACAAGAACCAGGCCGCCAACCGCAAGTCGGCGATCGCCAAGCGGGCCGCCGCCCTCTCCGCGAGCAAGTAGGTCCTGGCCCAGCCCTGGGAGCGCCGCACTTCTCCATGAAGTGCGGCGTTTTCTGCTGTCCGGATGCGGGCGAATGGCGCAATGTCACAGTTTCAATATCACGTACGCATCGCCACGCCGCATCGTCTCCGTCACCGTTGACCAGACGCCCTTGCCCCTCAGCGATCCACTGCCCAATCCTCCTGGAAAGCGAACAGGAGGGGCCGGATGCGGGGGCCGTGGGTCGTCAAGCGCGCGCTCAGCGAGCCGCTCCTGCTGCTCGCCGCGTTCGGCTCGATCCTGCTGGCCACCACCACGCTCGTCGCGCTGACCATGTACGCCTCCTCCATCGCCGAGGCGGGCGTGCGACGGACCATGGAGACCGCGCCGCTGCGCCAGGTGGCGGTGACCGTGACCGCCCCGGTGACGGATCAGACGTTCCCCCGCTACGACGCGGCGGTCCGCGCCCGGGTGGGCGAGGCGCTCGGCGGCACGCCCGCCGCGTTCTCGACGAGCTTCCACTCCGACTCGTACACGATGCCCGGCCAGGAGCGCCGCGAGGTGCCGGAGCTGCTCAGGTTCGGCAGCTACGACGGCCTCGACGAGCACGCCCGCCTGATCTCCGGCGCCTGGCCGCGCCCCGGCGAGGACGGCACCGTCGAGGCGGCGATCCCGCTGGCCGCGGCGACGGCGTCCGGCCTGGAGCAGGGCCGGGAGTTCACCGTGCGCAGCCGCCTCGACGGGCGGCGGGTCACGGTCCGCGTCACCGGCGTCTTCCAGCTCGACGACCCGTACGGCGACCGCTGGGCGGGCGAGCAGTTGCTCAGCCGTGGGACCGAGATCGGCGAGTTCACCACGTACGGGCCGCTGATGGTGCCGCGCGAGACGTTCCTCGCCCGCTTCGCCACCGCCGTCAGCACGACCTGGACCGCCGTGCCCGACCTGCGCGCGCTCACCCCCGAGCGGCTGCGGCCGCTGGCCGCCGACGTGGCCGGCCTGGCCGAGGCGCTGAAGGAGAACGGCTGCCCGAACTGCACGGCCACCACCCGGCTGCCCGGCATGCTGACCCAGCTCGACACCGCGTCCCTGGTGGCGCGCTCCACGATGCTGATCCCGGTGCTGCAGTTGATGCTGCTCGCCGCGTACGCGCTCATGCTGACCGCCCGGCTGCTGGCCGACCACCGGCGGATGGAGGTGGCGCTGCTGCGCTCGCGCGGGGCGGGCACCTTCCGGCTGGCCGCGCTGGCGGGCGGCGAGGCGCTGCTGGTGGCGGTGCCGTGCGCGGTGGCGGCGCCGTTCCTCGGGCCGCCGCTGCTGGTCGCGGTCAACGCGCTGCCGTGGATCCGTGCCACCGGCGTGCGTCTGACGCCGTCGGCTGACACGGGCACGTTTCTGATCTCGTTCGGCGTGGCCCTGGCGGCGGCTGTGCTGCTCACGCTGCCGGCCCTGGCGGGCGCGCGCCGCACCTACGTCGAGGAGCAGGCCACGCGCGGGCGCGGCGCGGGACGCGGCCTGATCGAGCGGGCGGGCGCGGATGTGGCGCTGCTCGCGGTGGCGGCCCTGGCGATCTGGCAGCTCCAGCACTACGGCTCGCCCGTCACCGGCACCACCGGTGGCGGCCTGGGCATCGACCCGCTCATCGTCTCCGGCCCCGCGCTGGCGCTGCTCACCGGCGGCATGCTCGGCCTGCGGCTGGTGCCGCGCGTGTCCCGGCTGGCGGAGCGGATCACCGCCAGGCGGCCGGGGCTCGCGGCCGCGCTCGGCGCCTGGCAGGTGAGCCGGCGCCCGCTCCGCTACGCCGGCCCCGCCCTGCTGCTGACGATGGCGATCGCGATCGCCATCATGTCCATGGCCACCGCCGCCACCTGGCGCGGCTCCCAGCTCGACCAGGCGCGCCACCAGTCCGGCGCGGACCTGCGGCTGTCCGGCCCGCCCGACTCCCCGGAGCTGGGGTCGTCCGGGCGCGGCAGCGCGTTCGCCGCGCTGCCGGGCGTGACCGCCGCCTCGCCCGCCTTCCGCGGCCAGGTGGAGCTGGGCGGCGACGCCGCCGTTCTGCTCTCCCTGAACGTCGCCGAGCTGGAGACGCTCTTCCGGCTCCGTCCCGACCTGTCCGGTCAGTCCCTCGCCGGCATGAGCCGCGCGCTGGTGGCCGGCCGGCCCGCCGACGGGGCTCTCGAACTGCCCGGCCGGCCCGCCGCGCTCTCCGTCGAGGCGCGCACCGACCGCAGCCTGCCCCTGCGCGTGCGCGTCTCCGACTCTCTCGGCGTGTGGCGTGACCTGCCGCTGACCGCCGCCGGGAAGGGACGGCTGAGCGCGGACCTCAAAGGGCTGGCCGGGCGCAGCGGTGAGATCGCCTACCCGCTGTCGGTGCGCGGCTTCGCCGCCACCCTCCCGGAGCAGGGCGAGGCGACCGTCACGCTGTCGGGCCTGAGCGCCGACGGGCAGCCGGTCGGCGCGCCCGAGGTGCGGCTGGAGGTGACGGACGAGCGGCCGGTCGTGGCCGGGTTCACCCCGGCTCCGCCGTCACGCCCGCTGCCGGTCGTGCTCACCTCCGACCTCGCCGCCGCGAACAAGCTGGCGGCAGGGCAGACGGGCCGCGTCAACCTGGACCGCCAGGTCATCGACGTCACTGTGGCCGGCGTCGTCGAACAGATGCCCACCACCGAACCCGGCCGGCCGGCCCTGCTCGCCGACTGGGAGACCCTACAGGCGTACGACCTGACGAACGGCCGGCCGCCCAGACCCGCCACCGAGTGGTGGCTGGCCGTCGAGGACGGCGACACCCGGCCGGCCGCGCTGGCGCTGCGGAGCAACCCCGCGTGGGACGTGACCGTGGTCGACCGGGGCGAACTGGCCGCCGGCCTGCGTGACGACCCGCTGGCCAGCGGCCTGCAAGGCGCGCTCATCCTCGGCTTCCTGGCCGCGCTGGTGTTCGCCGCGCTCGGCTTCCTGGTGAACGCGGCCGTGGCCGCCCGCGAGCGGATGGCCGAGTTCACGCTCCTGCGCGCGCTCGGCGTCAGCTCCCGGCAGGTGTTCGGGCTGCTGGCGGTCGAGCAGGCGTTCGTGGTCGTGCTCTCGCTGGTGGCCGGCACGGCGCTGGCGGCGGTGGTGGGCCGCCTGGTGGTCCCGCGCATCGTGCTGACGGGGCAGGCGTCGGCGGTCACCCCCGAGGTGCTGCTCGACATCCCGTGGGGGGCGACAGCGGGCCTGCTGGCCGGGATGGCGGCCGTGCTGTTCGGGATCGTCGCCGGTCTGGCCCGCAACCTGCGCCGCCGGGGCCTCGGCCGGGCGCTGCGCATCGGGGAGGACTCGTGAGGGTGCTGCGGCTTGCCCGGGTGCACCGGGGCACGGCGGCCGTCCTGGGGCTGCTCGCGCTGAGCGCGTGCGTGCTCGTGGCGGGCCTGCCGCGGACGCTGCAGGCCGCCTTCGACAGCGCGCTGCGGGCGTCGCTGGCCGGCGCGCCCGCCTACCAGCGGGACGTGACCGCGACGCTGACCTCGTCCGGGCGGGAGGGCGAGCCGCGCGAGCCAGGCCAGTTCGCCGCGCACGGCGAGCGGTACCGGGAGCTGGTGCCCGAGCCGCTGAAGAGCGTGCTCGGCGAGACGGGACACGCCGGCGCCAGGACCCACAACACGCCGGTGTACGGCTCGGGCGGGCTCAGGTACGTCAACCTCGGCTGGCTGTCCGACGCCGAACGGCGGGTCGAGTGGATCGAGGGCCGGGCCCCCGAGAACGTCGGCACCACCCGGTGGCAGGGGCAGGACCTTCCCCTCTACGAGGTGGGCGTCTCCGCCGACGCCCACGAGAGGATGCGGCTGAAGGTCGGCGACCTGACGGTCATCGGTCAGAGCGACCTCGCCGCCGTGCGCGTCGTCGGCGTCTTCCGCGCGCGGGACGCCGCCGACGGCTACTGGTCGCACAACGGCGAGATCCTGAACGTCACCTGGCTCCAGCGCCCGGGCGGGACGCAGGAGGAGTTCCACACCACCGCGCTGGTCGGCGACGCCGCGCTGGGCATGCTGGGCGGTGGCGGCCGCAACCTGTCCTACCGGTGGGTCCTGCCGGTGGACCCGTCCCGGCCCGAAGCCCGCGAAACGGGCGCCCTGGACGAGGCCATCGCCGAGTACACGCGGGTGCTGCAGGTGCAGCCCGGCCTGTTGTCCGGCACCGTCGTCTCGACCGGGCTGCCCGGACTGCTCACCGAGTTCCGCGCCGCGCTGACGACCGCGCAGGTCGTGATGTTCCTGGTGCTCGGCGGGCTGCTCGTGGTGGCGGCCGGCGTGATCCTGCTGGCCGTGCAGCTCCTGATCGGCCGGATGGACCAGGCGCTGTCGCTCATGCGGGCCCGCGGCGGCTCGCTGCCGCGGGTCGCCGGGACCGGCGCGGGGCTGGTCGCGCTGGTGGTCGGGCCGACCGCCGCCCTCGGGTACGCGATCTCCTACCTCTTCCCCGGGCCGGTGCCGCCGCTGGTGCACGCCGGGCCCGCCGCCGTGGCGGTGACGGCGGTGGCGTTCGCGGCCGCGCGGATCGCCCTCACCCACCGGGCGCCGCTGCA